>NZ_RZQL01000202.1 GCF_003997935.1 Mesorhizobium sp. M7A.F.Ca.US.006.01.1.1 | reverse complement strand
ATCGAGCGTCTGGCCGAAGACATCGGACGGCGAAAGCTGATCCAGAGCCTGAACGTCCGTCCCGTGCTCGACGGAGAGGGCGAGGAGACCGGCACGTTCGAGGTGCCCGCCGGCGGCCGGCGTTACCTCGCGCTCGCCATCCTCATCAAGCAAAGGCGTCTGGCGAAGAACGAGCCAATCCCCTGCATCGTCAACCGCGGGCAGGAGACCTCGGCCGAGGAGGATTCGCTTGCCGAAAACCTGCGGCGCGCCGACCTGCACCCGCTCGACCAGTTTCGTGCCTTCAAGACGCTCAGCGATCAGGGGCTCGATCCCGACGAGATTGGCGCCCGCTTCTTCGTGTCGCCGGCGACGGTCAGGCAGCGCCTGCGGCTGGCATCGGTGTCGCCGAAATTGCTCGAGCTCTATGAGAAGGACGAAATCCGACTCGAGCAGATCATGGCGTTTTCGATCTCGGACGATCACGCGCGCCAGGAACAGGTCTGGGAGCGGATTTCCAGCTCGCACACGCAGGAACCCTATTACATCAGGCGCCTGCTGACCGAAACGACGGTCCGAGCTGATGATCGCCGGGCCGTCTATGTCGGTGCCGAAGCCTATGAAGCAGCTGGTGGCGTCATCCTTCGCGACCTGTTCGAGCAGGATTCCGGCGGCTGGTTCCAGGATGCCGCACTCCTCGAGCAGCTTGTCTTCGACAGGCTGAAGGTGGATGCCGAGGCGATCCGGGCCGAAGGCTGGAAATGGGTTGAGGCGGCAATCAGCTTTCCCTATGGCCACACCTCCGGCATGCGGCGCATCTACGCCGAGGCGCAGGAGCTCAGCGCCGAAGAGATCAAACGCTACGACGCGCTGAAGGCCGAATACGACAAGCTGGATGCGGACTATGCTCAGGCCGAGGATGCCGACGAAGCAATCGAGGCGAAGCTTGACCAACTGGGTGCCGAGCTCGACGCGATCGATGATCGTCCTCAAAGCTACGATCCCGCCCAGAAGGCCATTGCCGGTGTGTTCGTCACGCTTGCCGCGAACGGCAAGCTCCAGGCCGAAGCCGGTTTCGTGCGGACCGAGGACGAGACGCGGACCGAGACCAGCGACGTCGATGAGGGCGAGGAAGGGAGCGCCGACGGCGGAACCGGATCTAATGGCGATGACCATGGCGATGGTGTTGTCGTCAACGGCAAGCCGGTGAACGACACGTCCGGTGACGACGGCGAGGACGATGGCATTAAGCCACTGCCCGATAGGCTCGTCTTCGACCTGACCGCGCAGCGGACGCTGGCATTGCGCAACGCACTCTCCGGTGACGTCGATATTGCCTTCGTCGCCGCACTCCATGCCTTCGTCCTGCAGGTCTTCTATCGTTTCGCACCGGACACGTGCCTGGAGATCAGCCTGAAGAGCGGCAGCTTCAGCCAGGTCGACGGTCTTGCCGAGACATCCTGGGCCAAGCAGATCGCCGAGCGGCACGAAGCCTGGGACCGCGATTTGCCCGATGAGGCGGAAGGCCTGTGGGACTTCCTTCTCGGCCTCGACGAAGCAAGCCGCAAGGCGCTGTTCGCGCACTGCGTCTCGCTGACACTCAATGCGGTGGTCGAACCCTGGAACAGGCGAGCGAAGGCGCTCGAGCATGTAGACGTGCTTGGCCGCTCGCTCCAGTTCGACATGGTCGACGCCGGCTGGACGCCCACGGTCGAGTTCCTCGGGAGGCTCACCAAGGCGCGGATTCTACAGGCTGTCCGTGAAGCGCGTGGCGCAGACTCCGCGCAGCTGATCGACCACATGAAGAAGGACATCATGGCCCGTGAAGCCGCCCGTCTTCTCGAAGGATCGAACTGGCTGCCCGAGCCGCTGCGCCTGGAGGTCGATGAAGTGGTTGCCGATCCTGGCGACGCGGTCGCCGGCGACTTGTCGGATGAGGCGGCTCTCGACGGCGATGACGCCGAGCTGCCGGCCTTCCTCGCCGACGATGCGGATCCGTCCTCCGATGAGCCGGTGACCATCGACGGCGACGCAACGGACCACCTCCAGGCCGCCGAATAGTCGGCCTCCCGCTCCCACCGGCCCGGCAGCTCCGCCGGACCCATTTCAGTTCCAACTCACTCTCGAGCCCGGGATCGCCTTCGCGACCCCGGGCGCTTGCGTTTCATGGAGATCGACATGTTCGACTGGAACAGAAGCTGCTCCTACGACGAGCAGCAGAAGAAACGTTTCCACACCACAGCCCGTTCACGACTGAAGAAACTTGCCGCTGAACTTGCGCTGCCGCAGGGAAGCTTCGACCTGCGCTCCAACAGGGCGGGCATCGCCGTTTGCGGTGAAATTACCCTGCACCACGACGACGCCTACATCCAGGTCGGCCAGTTCGGTTTGTCCTCAGGTCACGGTATCCTGATCCGCACCTGCAAGGGCCGTAAAGACTACATCGGCGGGGCCAACCACTTTGTTGCACTCGGCATGCTTGACGATATCCCGGCGCTCGCCGCCGCCGTCCGTGCCATAACCGGGGTTGGTCGAGACGCTTCGCGTTCCTCCGAGCGACGCGCCGCGTGAACCCTGCACGCGCCGGCCGCAGCCTCGGCCCGTCGCCAGCCACAACACCAAGCAGTTGCCATGGCGCGGTGATGCCGCGCGTGGCCGAGCTGCGTTCAGGAGAACCTCATGACCGCACATCCACCCTTCAGGAAGGTGCTCGACGGCGTCGCCACCCGCGAGCAGATGTTCCAACTGTTCAGCCGCCACAAGGACACTCCCGGCATCGATCCCAATTCCGGCACTCCCTATTCAGGCGAGTGGTTTGAGATCACCGCGTCCGAATACCACTTCATGCTAGATTTGTTGCCGCCGCTTTTCATGCGCACCGGCATGTTCGGAATGTCGGAGTATAAGGCCGGCAACGTGACCAGCGTATTCTTCGCGATCCGGATCCGGGGCCGCGAGCGCTGGTTTCATGGCTTCTGCGATCTCACGGATCGGCAGTCGCCAGACAAGATGCGAGCCGCCATCATCGCCCACGAGACCGGCGCGAGCGACAGCATGACCCGCGCGGAAAAGCTCGAGGCGATCTGGAACATAACCCCTGTCGAGCTCAGGGGGACCGCCCGCAATGCAGACCCCGAGACCGGGTGGGCCGAACATCGCGGCAAACGCACGATTCTCGTTAACGCCGGAAGGCATGATGCTGCCTTCAGGCTGCTCGATGATCTGTCGGATCTCGAGATCGCCGAGTACCTGTCCAAAATGCGATTGCGTCGGAGCTGACGAAGGAAGACGACGATGGGCATCTATAAGAACCGCGCTTCGGCGGCAAAGCGTCTCCATCACGGTGACCGACCTTCGCTCAATGGATGCACCCGCATACGGCCCATCCTCAAGCTGTTGAGACACGCGAGACCGTATGGCCAACTGCAACGAGGATACAAGCATCCGGCCTTCAGCAAAACTTCAGTGCCTGCCACGCGGGAAGTACCCGGCATTGCGCAAAGCGCCGATGAACAGGCTGGCCGGGCCGGCGATACTCGTCCTGGCCTGCGTTGCGAGCGGCAGCGTGTTCCAGTCCTCCAACGGAGCGATAAAGTTGGAGAAAGTGCCATTGACCATGCAATGGCTGGTCAACAAGCCCTGCTTATCCAGCACCAGAACCCCTGTCTGATTGCTTGGATACCGGATGGCGGCGACGCGCTGAAGTTCCATGTCGCCATCGATGCGCAAATTGAAAAGCAGCACGCCCTGGCTTCTGTGGGCGACTTCCGCGACTTTTTCCGCGAAAGGAGCAGAAAGCGCACGAACGCTGTCGACCGCCATCCCGAAAACAAGCGCGTCCAGCTCATCCGCCGCCATGAGAAGATTAGTTCCCAAGAATATAAGGATTGCAATCGGTCCAGCCGGATTGTGCACAGTCATCGCACTCCGCCGGCTAGACGCCTGAGCATCGCGTGTATGAGGCAGCTCTCTCTCTCGGTAGGCACGTTTGCCCCCGTTGATTGAGCCGATTGCCCTAGGCCTATGACACACCGCTTGCTCGTTGCGGGGCTTCTCCGATAAAGCACGGCGAAAGCGATATGATACGTCGGGTACTCGCTAACACGAACTGCGACTTGGCTTGCAAGTCATGCTCATATCAAGGAACAGACTATGAAGCGCCAGATCCGGCCATTCATCGTGGAAATGAAACAGAAGCGCGGCCTGCAAAAGCCAAGCCATTCGATCTGGGGCGATCTTGACCTGTCCAAAATTGCCACTGAGATGACACAGCCGGGCTATGCTGCTCAGCTGCCAAATTCCCAGGTCATTGACTTCAGTATAAGACCCCTTGATGCTGAAGAACGAGATAAACCACAAGCGGAGTATATGATGGCCGATATTCAGGACGCTCAGACTGTTCAGACGACAGTTGCCCCAGCCAAAGTGGAAGTGCCTGAATCCAAGAAGAAAGTTCCGCGAGGAAAGAAAGCGAAGGCAGAGCTCGTAAAGCCGGCCCGCAAGAACGGAGCGAAACCTGCGCCCCAGGCCGCGGAAGCTCCCTTGGTAGCTAAGACCGCCCGCAAGACATATTCCGAGAATGAACGCACCCAGAAGCTTGCCCAGATCGAGAAATCGATCGCTGCCGGCGCGACCAGCAAGATTGCGGTCGGCCAGGCCGGCATATCGGAGCAGACCTACTATTATTGGAAGAGGGCTGCCGCACCTTCCTCTGACAGCGGCGATCTCCGTGATCTTGTCGCGCTCGAAGAAGAAAACAAACGTCTCAAGAACCTGCTTGCCGACCGTCTGCGCAAGGAAAATGCCGAGCTCAAGAAGAAGCTCGGCCTGGCCTAGGGCATACTCAGGCGCGTTGGAAATTCCGCCCGACGCTCAAAGGGGTAGCGGCGGCATATCGCCTTCGCCGACCCGCCACACCCAGGAGCCGATCTCCGGTCGCGCGGCGATCATTTCGTCGAGCGACGCTTCGTAGTTTTCGTCCGCTCCGGCCGGAACGACAAAGAGCGCTATCGAGTCGTCCCTGTTCTGAAGCAACGCATTGGCGATCGGCTGGTCGGGTTGCAGGTCAAAGCGCAATCCCTTCACGCTCTTCTCGCGAAGGCGGGCGAGCCCATCGACGAGCCTTTTCTCCGGGACCGTCTCGTAAGGAATCCAGTTCTCGGAGACCACCATCAACGCAATCTCCTCGACAATGGCGAGGCCGGCCGGGTTCAGTCCGAAGGTCGCGATCACCATCAGATGTGAGTTCGGATCCGCTGCCCACAGCGACAATTCTCTCTCGAAACGTGCCTGCAAACGGCGGTGCAATGCATCTTCGATAATGAAGGGAAAGCCGGGCAAGTGCCTGATGACGAGTTTCTGACCGGAGCGGGCGGGGACGATCTCCTTCACTTCGCCGACCAAGACGAGCAACTTTCGTGGACCTGATTTCGGCGGGAGCGCCGAGCCGAGAACCGCGTTGCGACGCTGCTCGATGGCTTGCCTGTTCTCGGCCCGAAACGGCTCGGGCACGAACAGGATATCCGCGAGTGGTCCGCCCCGCACTGTCATGTGCCCGGCAGCCTCGAGCAGATGCCAGCGGACATTCCACCAATGCCGCTTGCCGGCCCACCTCGATGTCCAGACCGTCAGTTCGGCCTCGTGCCAGAGATAATGAAGCAGGCCACGCAGCGACATCCGCCTGGGATCGGCGGTTACACTGGCGGAACTTTGCCCCGCAGGCACCGATGCCGCGCGGCTCCCCGTCTTCGACAGGCTGAAGTCCAACTTGAGGGCGGCCAAGCCGTTTTGCAGATCGAGCTGTATCGCGCTGCCCATCAAGGCGCCCAGCCCGGACAGTTCGTAAGGTGATTCATAGGAATCACAGGACGGATCATGCCCGCCGCCGCTCAGCGGCATGCGCTTGATCAGATGAAGGTCGCCTATGCGAGCGATGTACATCGGGCAGCCTGGCTCGCGGCACAGGCATAGCGGGCGCTCGCTGCGGGCATAGGCACTCACCAGCGCCGCCTGCAGGTCAGGCGCTGCCTCCTCGTAGACCGCACTGCCAATTCTGAACCGTCGCATCACCTCCACAGCTCCAGGTCGCCGCCGCATTCCTGTGCGCGCATTGAAGTCATGGGTTTGCACATTGCGCAACCCCTTTGGTGCATCGGCGCGAGAGGCAGAGGGGAGCCGGGAGGAGCGTGGCCCGGCTGGCGCGCAGAGAGTGTTGGCGCGGGCGCTATTCCCCTCTCGCGAAGGACATTTCCATGAACATTGTTTCGACTACCTCGACCGTCGCATGTACGGCTGGTTCCCTCGCCGCGCTGACGCCGGCCTCCATCAACAACGCCGAGGCGATCTATCAAGCGGCAACGTTGCTTCTATCTTTCCTCGAGCAGGGCAAGCCTGTCACCACCGCCGCACTGCGCACCGCCATGGCGACCAGTTTTGGCGGCAGCGATGCGCAAGGGTTCTGGCTTTGGAAGGACGCCTATGAGGCGCTCGAAGTCGCCCAGGTGCTGTTTCTGCGCCGGTTCGGCCCTGCGATCCTGTCGCGGTCGACCACGCCGCAGGCAACGCTGGCGATGATCAAGCGCATCGCCGACCTTCTTCCTACCCATACGCGACGGTCCGACGAGAGCCAGGCCATGCAGCAGCTGTCGACGCCCTTGCCGCTCGCCTTGGTGACAGCGCACGCCGCGGCGATCGCATCTTGCGACCTCGTTCTCGAACCCTCGGCCGGCACCGGTCTGCTCGCCGTCCATGCCGAGATGGCGCGCGCCTCGATCGCCCTCAATGAGCTCGCCGCGACGCGGGCCGATCTCCTCGGCCTGCTGTTTCCCCGGGTCCCCGTCTCGCGGCACGACGCCGCCCATATCGACGATCATCTCGACGCGGGCATCGAGCCGTCCGTCGCGCTGATGAATCCACCCTTCAGCGCCGGCGCCTATGTCGGCGGCCACGTCGCCGATGCGGCATGGCGGCATCTCTCCTCCACATTCGCACGCCTGCGCGCCGGCGGGCGCCTCGTCGCCATCACCGGCACCGGGCTGTCTCCGGAAAACCCCAAATGGCGGCCCGGCTTCGAACGCCTGCAGCAGCAGGGCAACGTCATCTTCACCGCGGCGATCGACGGCCGTGTCTACGCCCGCCATGGCACCACCACTGAGACCCGCCTGACAATTATCGACAAGGTACCGGCCGCCGAACCGAAAAACTTCGTCCGGTCGCCGGGCAAAGCCACCGATGTCGAAACGCTGCTCGCCTGGATCACGGCTCTGCCGCCCCGGCTACCGGGCGGCTTTCCGGATTCGATCGGCGCGCTGTCCAACCCGCGCAATGCCGCCATGCACATGGCTGCCCGATCGGGGACAAGAGCCGCACCCCTAACAGTCTCAACTTCTGCTCCGAAGGCCATCCAATCGGTCCGTCCGATTGCGCGGGCGAAGCCCGCTCGCCAGGTGATGGCAAACAGCGTGCCGGCCGTCCCCCTCGCCTATGAGCTACGCGACTGGATGCCGGAAGAGGGCGGCCGGCTCACCGACACGATCTACGAACCCTACGCGCTACAGTCGATCGACATTCCCCGCGCAAAGCCGCATCCGACGCCGCTCGTGCAGTCGGCCGCAATGGCCGCCGTCGCGCCACCAAAACCTTCCTATCGGCCGCTTCTTCCTGATGCGATCATCGACGAAGGCCTGCTGTCGGACGCCCAGCTCGAAAGCGTCGTCTATGCCGGCGAAGCCCATTGCGGCCATCTCGCCGGCACCTGGACGGTTGACGAGACCTGCGATCTCGTCTCGGCCGCACCAGAAGGGGCTGCGAACGCTGTCCGCTTCCGCCGTGGATGGTTTTTGGGTGACGGAACCGGCTGCGGCAAAGGACGGCAGGTCGCCGGCATCATCCTCGACAACTGGCTGCAGGGGCGACGCCGCGCGATCTGGATTTCCAAGTCCGACAAATTGCTGGAAGACGCCCAGCGCGATTGGGCGGCCCTTGGCCAGGAAAACTCCTCGTCCAGCCACTCTCGCGCTATCGGCAGGGTACGCCGATACGCCTTGCCGAGGGCATCCTGTTTACGACCTATGCCACACTCCGCTCCCAGGGGCGCGAAGGCAAGAAGTCTCGCATCGCGCAGATCATCGACTGGGTCGGGCAAGAGGCGGGGAGCGGGGAAGCCGCGACAGGGACGAAAAAAGCTTTTGATGGCGTCATCGTCTTCGACGAAGCCCATGCCATGGCAAACGCGGCGGGCGGCAAAGGCGAGCGCGGCGACGTCGCGCCCTCGCAGCAGGGCAGGGCAGGCTTGCGGCTGCAGCACGCGCTTCCCGATGCCCGCATCGTCTATGTCTCGGCGACGGGCGCGACCGCCGTCGAGAACCTGGCCTACGCGCAACGTTTCGGCATCTGGGGCAGCGAGGATTTCCCGTTCGCCAACCGCTCTGAATTCGTCGCGGCGATCGAGGATGGCGGCGTCGCCGCGATGGAAGTGCTCGCCCGTGACCTTAAGTCGCTCGGCCTCTACACGTCGCGCTCGCTCTCTTATGAAGGTGTCGAATACGACCTGCTCGAGCACGCGCTGACCGAGGAGCAGATCCGCATCTACAATGCCTATGCCGACGCGTTCCAGGTGATCCACAACAACCTGACCGCCGCACTCCAGGCGACCAACATCACCAGTGAGTCCGGCACGCTGAACCGCATCGCAAAATCGGCGGCACGCTCAGCCTTCGAGAGCACGAAGCAGCGCTTCTTCAGCCATCTAATCACCTCGATGATGACGCCGACCCTGATCAGCGCGATCGATCAGGACCTCGCCGATGGTCATTCGGCGGTCGTCCAGGTCGTCTCTACCGGCGAAGCGCTGATGGAACGACGCCTTGCCGAGATCCCGACCGAGGAATGGTCGGATCTGCATGTCGATGTCACGCCGCGCGAGTACGTCGGTGGGTACTTGATGCACTCCTTCCCCACCCAATTGTTCGAGGAATATTCGGATGCGGAGGGCCGCGTCTATTCGCGGCCTGTCCACGACGAAGATAGTAATCCGGTTCAGTGCCGGGAGGCCGTTCGCCGACGCGACGAGATGATCGAAAAACTCGCCTCGCTGCCGCCGGTTGGCAGCGCGCTCGACCAGATAATCCATCACTTCGGCACCGACACCGTCGCCGAGGTGACCGGCCGCTCGCGCCGCATCGTGAAGAAGACCGGCCGCGATGGTATCGACCGGCTGGCCGTCGAGAACCGCCCGGGCTCGGCCAATCTCGCCGAGACCCAGAGTTTCATGGACGACGACAAGCGCGTACTGATCTTTTCGGACGCCGGCGGCACCGGGCGCTCCTACCACGCCGATCTCGGCGTGAAGAACCAGCGCCTACGCAAGCACTATTTGTTGGAAGCCGGCTGGCGCGCCGACAACGCCATCCAGGGTCTCGGCCGGACCCACCGCACAAATCAGAAACAACCGCCGCTGTTCCGGCCGATGGCCGCCAATGTGAAGGCCGGAAAACGCTTCCTGTCGACGATCGCACGACGGCTCGACACGCTGGGTGCGATCACGCGCGGCCAGCGTCAGACTGGTGGTGCCGGGCTGTTCCGTGCCGAGGACAATCTGGAAAGCCGCTATGCCCGTGCGGCGCTGCGCCAATTCTACTATCTGCTGCATCAGGGCAAGATCGACGGCTGCTCACTCACGACCTTCGAGACCGTGACCGGTCTGTCGCTGACCACCGACGAGGGCGGGTTGCGCGACGAGCTGCCGCCGATCACGACCTGGCTCAATCGCCTGCTGGCGCTGCGCATCGAGACCCAGAACCTGCTGTTCGAAGTGTTCGAGCAACTGATGACGGCGAAGATCGAAGGCGCCATCGCCGCCGGAAATTACGACAAGGGGCTGGAGACCATCACGGCGGAGAGCATCCTCGTCACCGATCGTCGCACCGTCTACGCGCACCCGGTCTCCGGCGCGCAGTCGCATGTGCTGACCGTCGCGCGCAAGGACCGTATTCGGCCGCTCGGTGTGGTCGATGTACTGGCGATCGCCCGCGCGGAGCCACAATCTGTTCTGTTGATGAACACGCGATCGAACCGCGCGGCGATACAGCTGCCGACGGCGAGCCTGATGCTCGACGACGGCACGATAGAGCACCGCGTACGCCTGCTGCGGCCGATCGACGAGCTGCGCTTCGGTCTCGACGCCCTAGCCGAAACCCACTGGCAACCCGCCGACCGAAAACTGTTCTGCGACCTATGGCAGGCGGAGGTCGCGGCCGTCCCGGAGTTCACCACCAACACCTTCCACATCGTAACGGGTCTGCTCCTGCCGATCTGGCGTCGGCTGCCGGACCATGATTGTCAGGTCTACCGGATCCAGACCGATGCCGGCGAACGCATCATCGGGCGTTACATCGCACCAACCCTTGTTGCGACCATGTTCCGCAATCTGGGCATCGACAATGTGCCGACCCTCGCGCCGGAAGATGCATGGACGGGGCTCGTGGAAGGCAAGATCGGACTGCAACTCGCCGATGGCCTGATCCTGCGCCGCAGTCGGGTCATGAACGACTACCGTGCCGAGCTGATAGGCTTCACCGACGCGATGGTCCCCCGACTGAAGGCGCTGGGGCTGATATCCGAGATCATCTCCTGGAAGCTCCGGCTGTTCATCCCGACATCCGCGCAAGGTTGCGCCATCCTCGCCTCCCTTCTCGAGCGCCATACGCTGGTCGGGGTCACCGACCGTACGGCCGCGGCTTGAGGGGAGGCGATCATGTCCGGTTCGGCGTCCGAGCTGGCACGCCGCCTTGGCGAACATGCCGAGGCGGTGTGCCGCGAATATCTCTCCAACGGCCATCGCTCCGGCAATTACTGGATGGTCGGCGATGTCCGCAATATGCGCGGCCGTTCCATGCATGTGCGGCTCAAAGCGGTTGGCGGCAAGGCAGCTGGAAAATGGGTCGATGAGTCATCGGGGGAATATGGCGACCTGCTTGACGTCATCGAGCAGAGCTGTGGTCTGGTCGACTTCCGCGAGGTCACGGATGAAGCACGTCGTTTCCTCGCCATGCCACAGCCAGACCTTCAGTCCAGACCATCCGTCGCCGGGCGCCAATCTGCCGCGGCACGCGGCTCGCCTGAGGCCGCGCGTCGCCTGTTCGCCATGTCCCAGCCGATCGCCGGTACGCTGGCCGAACGATATCTTGCTGGCCGCGGCATCCTGCTTTCCACGCATGAGCGTGCGCTGCGTTTCCATCCCGGCTGCTACTACAGGGATCTCGTGACCGGCGAGACGCGGACCCTGCCTGCGCTGATTGCCGCTGTCACCAACCTCGACGGGGAGATTACCGGCCTGCAGCGCACCTGGCTTGATCCTTCGGGTCAGGGCAAGGCGCAACTCACTGATCCACGCCGCTCGCTGGGAGATCTCCTTGGCAACGGCATTTGGCTAGGCCGCCAGCCAGATGAGCCCGTCCCGGTCATGGCCGCCGGCGAGGGTTTTGAGACGATGGCGTCGGTTAAGGTGGTGATGCCGGCGCTGCCGGTGGCCGCCGCCACTTCGGCCAATCACCTCGCCGGCCTGACCTTCCCGCCTGGCTGCCGTCGCCTCTACATCGCAGCCGATGCCGACGCCGCCGGCCGGCATGGCATCGGGCGTCTCAGCCAGCGCGCAGGCGAGGCCGGGATTCTCGCCCTGGTTTTGCGGCCGCAGCTCGGCGACTTCAACGACGATCTGCGCCATCTCGGCCCCGCCCATCTCGCGGCACGGCTCAGCGATCAGCTCGTCCCGGAGGATGCCCGTCTTTTCCTGCCGTCCGGATGAACGGCCGGGGCGGCAGGCGGGCGGGGGCGTCACCGGAAGACGTTTAGGCATGGCGGTGGTCCGCCGGAGAGGCCGCTCCCGCGGCCTGTCCGAGAGGCGACCCCTGCCACGCCCCGGTCACGGCCGCAACGGCTGCGCCGTCCTCCGCTCGCGCTCCGGCCTTCGGTGCGGCCGCGTCCGGGGCGCGGCCGGGATGCGCTGTCAGGCCGCGATAGGCGCGGCCACAACCGACGGAGACACGCCATGACCTACGAGCTTCCTTTCGACGATGTCTACGAGCCCTACCACGCCTCCTCGCCGACCGACCGCGTCATCCTCGAACTGCAGATGTACGGCCATCGCCCGCATCAGGACGAACCTGATGCTCGGCCACTTCCCGACGACGAGGTGATCCGGGCCGGGCTTGCCGGGATCGTCGAGACCTTCGCCGGCATGCTCGGCGACACCAGGCTCGAACCCGATCTCGATGACCTGCTCTGGTCCTTCGCAAACGTCTTCCACCGTGCCGCCGAGCGAGTCGCCCGATCCCTCGATCGCAACGAGGAGGCGCAGCGTTCGAGCCAGCAGGAGCAGGACGGCTCCGAGGTGAAGTCGGTCGAACTCGAACGGCTCACCGCCGAGGGCATCACCTATATCGAGCGCCGCAACGTGCTCGAAATCATGCGCGATGAGGCTGCCGACCTCTACGAGGCACAAACCGGATCGGCATGGCGGCCGCGCACCGGCTCCAAGGTCTCCCACCAGGCGATGACTGCGGCGGTGATCGACTCCCGCGATTTCCTCGCCGCCCGCCGGCTCGCCGAAACCGAGGTGCTCGTCCCGGCCGGCACCAAGATTGCTTTTGCCGGCGGTCTCGACTGCAATGATCACGACCGGATCTGGGACGCACTCGACAAGGCCCGCGAAAAGCATCCCGACATGGTGCTGCTTCACGGCGGCAGCCCGCGCGGCGCTGAGCGCATCGCCGCCTGCTGGGCAGAGAACCGGAAGATCACCCAGATCGCCTTCAAGCCGGATTGGAACCGACACGCCAAGGCGGCTCCGTTCCGCCGCAACGACCAGCTTCTCTCGGTGGTCCCCTACGGCCTGATCGTCTTTCCCGGCTCCGGAATCACCGACAACCTTGCCGACAAGGCCCGTCGGCTTGGCATCCCCGTCTGGCGGTTCGCGGAGGGCGGCGCGTGAAGCGCCGCTTTCCTCGCATCCGCGGGCCGAACCCGACCGCGCGGTCGGGTTCGGCC
>NZ_RZQL01000201.1 GCF_003997935.1 Mesorhizobium sp. M7A.F.Ca.US.006.01.1.1 | reverse complement strand
CCATCTGCCGCACCATGTCAGCTGTGCCCTCGGCAACCAGCGGCGAATGCGAAACGATGACGATACCGACATTGCTCATGGCTGACCTTCCAGCGTTTCGACGATCGTGCGCACCAGAAGCGCGGTCGAACGTGCACCGGCATCCATGTGGCCGATCGACCGGTCGCCAAGGAACGAGGCGCGGCCACGCAAGGCTTTCATCGGCACGGTCGCTTCGGCCGCAGCGTCGGCGATATCGGCGATTTCCGGCGCAGTCCTTCCCTGCAGCAACGCGTCATGCACCGGCTGCAGCACGTCGAGCATGGTTTTTTGTCCAATCTGCGATTTGCCCCGCGCGGCCACCGCTCCGATCGCCTTGCCGAACGCCGCCGTCAGATTGGCACGATCGGGCGCCGCCGAAATCTCCTTGCCGAGCGCCAGGAACAGTGTGCCGAACAGCGGGCCGGAGGCGCCGCCCACCGTCATCACCAGCTTGGTGCCGATCGCCTTCAGGGCATCGGGCAGCGGCTTGACCGAAAATGCTTCGGCTTCGGCCCGTACGGCCTCGAAGCCGCGCTTCATGTTCAGCCCGTGGTCGCCATCGCCGATCGCCTGGTCGAGCGCGGTCAATTCCTCGGCGTGCGCGGCAATCGTATTCGCGGCGGCCGCGATCAGCCTGGCAAGGTTCAACGCCGCCATGTCACCCGCATTCCCGGTTTCCATGCCGCCGGCAGTATCGAAAGAACGCTCATTCGGCAACTCAAGCATGCGTCAGGCCGCTTCATGCAGTGCGGCGACGGCCGCGAAAACCTCGGCCACCGCATAAGCACCGGGATCGGCCACGCCTTGCAATTTGCTGCCGATATAGGCGGACCGTCCTGCCTTCGCCTTCTCCATGGCGGCGGTGGCCTCGGCACCGTGTCGAGCGGCGGCGGCCGCTTCCTCCAAGCCGCTGGTGGCGAGCGCTTTGAGGGCTGGTTCCAAGGCATCGACCATGGTCCGATCCCCCATCCTGGCGCCGCCATAAAAGGTCATTCGTTCGAGGCCGGCAAGCAGCGCCTTGGCCAGGCCCGCGCCGCTGTCCAGAGCCTGCGCCGCCGCCGTGAAGAAGATCGACAGCAGCACGCCGCTGGAGCCGCCCATCGACGCGCTCAGAATGCCACCTATCGCGCCAAGGGTGGCTGCAGGCTCGGCAAGCGGCAGCGTGTCAAGCCGCTCGAGAATACTGCGCGCGCCGGTTGCCACCGTCGAACCGGTGTCCCCGTCGCCTGTTTCGGCGTCCAGTCCGTTCAAAGTGGTTTCGAGCGCGATCAGTCGTTCGCAGATGGTGACGAGAAGAGAACGGGCCCGCGCATCCTGGCTGGGCTTGCGTGCCGCGCTCTGTCCGGCCGCTTTCGCCATAGGCACGACGGCAGGCGGCACAACCGGCTTTGCCGGTATCCAGGCGTGCGGGCCGACCGGCGCCAGCAAGGCTGTCTCGCGTGCTGCGTCGAGCCGGATCAGCGACAGCGAGAAGCCGTTCATATTCAGCGCTGTCATCAGCGGGCCGGGGCCGATCGCCAGCTTGATGGTTTTGGCCAGCGGCGAGGCAAGCACTGCGTTGGCGATAACGGACATTTCGAGCGGTGGCACCGAACCAAGATTGTTGATCAGCAAGGCATAAGCGGCCTTGGGATCAAGCCGTGCCGAGAGGCGCTCCGCCATGATCGCGACCAGCCTGTCGGCGCTTTGCACCGCAATCCGCTCGACGCCCGGCTCGCCATGGATGCCGAGGCCAAGCTCGCCATCGTTTTCGCCAAACCTGTCTTCATGCGGCTGGCCGGGGATCGAGCAGGACGACAGCGACATGCCGAGCGAAACGATATCCTTCGCCGCCGCGCGAGCGGCCGTTGCGACAAATGCCAGATCATGGCCGGCCTCCGACAGATGGCCTGCGATCTTGTGCACGAACAAAGTGCCGGCAACGCCGCGTGGCTGGGTAATGTCGGGCAGCGCGATGTCGTCGGCGACGATCACCATCTCGACGCGAAACCCTTCGGCACGCGCCTTCTCGGCGGCCAGGCCGAAATTGAGGCGGTCGCCGGTGTAGTTCTTGACGATGAGCAGACAGCCGGCCGGACCAGTGACTGTGCGAATGGCGGCCAGCACCGCCTCGACGCTTGGCGAGGCAAAGATCTCGCCTGAGACCGCCGCCGTCAGCATGCCTTTGCCGACGAAACCGGCATGGGACGGTTCGTGCCCGGCGCCGCCGCCGGAGACGACGCTGACCTTCGCCTTGTCCCAGTCGGCGCGCAGGATGACCTTGATCTCGGGATAGCCGTCGAGACGCGCGAGGTCGCCTGATCCAATGGTCCGCAACAGGCCGTCCAGCGCCTCGGTGACGATCGTTTCCCTGCGGTTGAAAAAGTGCTTCATCGAATTCGTCCCGTATTGGCAAAGTCAAACCGGTGCTGAATCACCGAGACCGCTCACATCAATCGTTGCCCATCGGCGCCGAAATACAGCGGCGCCCGGTAGCGGATCACCACTTTGTCGCCCTGCGCCAGATCCGTATCGGGATCGGTCAGCGTCACCAGTTTTTTGGTCCCTACCGTCACATGCAGGTGGTTCTGGTCGCCCAGATGCTCGACCCAGTCGACAACGCCGTCGGCGTGACCATTCGCGGCCTTCGCGATCGTCAGATGCTCGGTGCGCGCGCCGATCGTCTTGGTGCCGGCCGGTGCGCCGCCGTCAGGCAGCAGCCCGGTCGGCAGAAGATTGATCGCCGGTTGGCCGAGCCTTGCCGCGACATGCAGGTTTGCCGGCTCGGAATAGATGGTGCGCGGCGAGCCGATCTGCACCAGCACGCCGTCAGTGAGGATGCCGATGCGGTCTGCCATCGTCATCGCCTCGATCTGGTCGTGGGTGACGTAGAGCATGGTGGCGCCGAGCTCGGTCTGGATGCGCTTCAGCTCGAGCCGCAGATCCGCCCGCAGCTTGGCGTCGAGCGACGACAGCGGCTCGTCCATCAGATAGATCGAGGGCTTGCGCACCAGCGCGCGGCCGATGGCGACGCGCTGCATTTCGCCGCCCGAAAGCTTGGTCGAGCGGTTGGCGAGCTTGTGATGGATGCGCACCATCTTCGCCACCTCCTCGACCCGGCGGCGGATCTGGTCTTCCGGCATTTTCCGTGCCGGTGAGCGCAGCGGGAAGGCGAGATTGTCGAACACCGACAAATGCGGATAGAGCGAATATTGTTGGAACACAAAAGCCGTGTCGCGCTCGGCCGGCGACAGTGTCGTGGCATTGTGGCCGCCAATTTCGATCGTGCCGGAATCCGGCCGTTCCAACCCGGCGATCAGCCGCAGCGTCGTCGTCTTGCCGGCCCCGGTCGGCCCGAGCAGCACGACGAATTCACCATCTGAAATATGCAGGTCGAGGCCGTCGACGGCGACATGGTCGCCGAAACTCTTGGTCACGTTCTTGATGTGCACCTCAGCCATGCTGGGTCCTCCGTTCCGAGGCGACATCGTGGATCGCGGTTCTCACCGCGCGGCCCGAACCCTTCTCGAACAGCGACAGCCGCGCGCTGCTCAGCGTCAGCCCGACATGGTCGCCGGTGGACAGTCGGATTTCGGCCGGGACCCGTGCCTTGATGATGCCGTCCGCCGTTTCGACCGCGACGATCTGCGTCGTGCCGAGATATTCGGTGCCGTAGATGGCGCCGCGAAGCTTGGAAGCATCGTCGAAGCGTATGTGCTCCGGGCGAATGCCGAGCGCCATGTCGCTAGGTGCGATGTCCTCCCGCACCTCCGGCACCGCGACCTTCGCGCCTTGCACGATGATCTCCCTGGCGCCCCTGGCGACCCCGCCGCCAAATCCCAAAAAGTTCATCGGCGGCGAGCCGATGAAGTCGGCGACGAACATGGTCGCCGGGCGGTCGTAGATTTCGCGCGGTGTGCCGAACTGTTCGATGACGCCATGGTTCATCACTGCGATCTTGTCGGCCATCGACATCGCTTCCATCTGGTCGTGCGTGACATAGACCGTTGTGGCACGGATGCGGTTGTGCAGCTCGCGCAGCTCGTGGACCATCAGATCGCGGAATTCGGTGTCGAGTGTCCCCAGCGGCTCGTCCATCAGGAAGCATTTTGGCCGCCGCACGATGGCGCGGCCGAGCGCGACGCGCTGGCGGTCGCCGCCGGCAAGTCCGGAGACGGATTTGTTGAGCAGATGGTCGATGCGCAGCAGCTTTGCCGTTTCCTCGACCCGCGTGCGGATCTCGGCCGCCGGCATGCCTTGCGCCAGGAGCGGAAAGCCGATGTTCTTGCGCACATTCATGTGCGGATAGAGCGCGAACAGCTGGAAGACGAAGGCGATGTCGCGCTCGCGGGCCCGCAGCATGGTGACGTCGTCGCCGCCGAGCAGGATCTGGCCGCCGGTCGGCAGCTCGAGCCCCGCGATCATGCGCAAGGTCGTCGTCTTGCCGCAGCCCGACGGCCCGAGCATGACGAAGAACTCGCCATCCTCGACGACGAAGTTGGAATCCTGCACGGCGACGAAATCGCCGAAGGCCTTTCTCAGGTGCTGGACACGGATTTCGGCCATGATTATTCCGGGAATTTCGAGACGATGATGAACATCACCGTGCCGGCGAGCATGGTGATGAAGGAGTAGGTGTAGAGCGCCAGCGCGAAGGGCTGGAACAGCATCAGGAAGCCGATGGCGATCAGCGCTGTCGCGATGTTTTCCATCAGCCCGCGCCGTGCCCAGGCCGGCCAGCGCGATTTGCGTTTGACGGGTTTGGTCATGCTCATTTGCGCACCGCGCCGAAGGTGATGCCGCGCAGCAGTTGCTTGCGGAGCAGTATGGTGAAGACCAGGATCGGCACCAGGAAGATCGTCGTGCCGGCCGCGACCGCCGGCCAGTCCTGGCCGCCTTCGCCGATGATGGTTGGGATGAAGGGCGGCGCGGTCTGCGCCGTGCCGGAAGTAAGGAGTGCCGCGAACGCATACTCGTTCCAGGCGAAGATCAGGCAGAAGATCGCGGTCGCGGCAATGCCGGTCGTCGCTTGCGGCAGCACGGTGCGCCAGAAGGCTTGCAGCCGCGTATAGCCGTCGATCATCGCCGCTTCCTCATATTCGCGCGGGATCTCGTCGATGAAGCCTTTCAGCAGCCAGACGGCCAGCGACACATTGACTGCCGTATAGAGCAGGATCATGCCGAGCGCGGTGTCCGACAGGCCAAGCTCGCGATACATCAGGTAGATCGGAATGGCGACGGCGATCGGCGGCATGAAGCGCGTCGACAGGATGAAGAACAAAAGGTCGTCGGCGAGCGGCACCTTGAAGCGCGAGAAGCCGTAGGCCGACAGCGTGCCGAGAAACACCGCGCAGAAGGTCGAACCGAAGGCGATGATCAGCGAATTGACGAAGCGCGGCAGGAAGTTGGACGGACCGGCGATCACCATGTTGCGCTTGCGCGTGGTCTCGTCGCAGAAGCCCGTCGCCGGACCCAGCGAGTTGATGTATTCCGGCGTCTGCCGGGTCCGCGTCGTGAACAGATTGCAGTAGCCTTCGAGGCTCGGCTGGAACAGAATCTTGGGCGGATAGGCGATTGAATCCGGCGGCGTCTTGAAGCTGGTGGCGAAGATCCACAGCAGCGGCACGATCGAGATCAGTGCATAAAGCACGATGATCGTGCCGGCGATCCGTTTCGAGTTGCTGCTCGGTGCGACGACCGAATGGGCTGTGGTCAGGCTCATCTCTGCTTCACCTTGTTGAGCGCCTTGACGTAGATGTTGGCCAGACCAAACACCGCGACGAACAGGATAATGGCGAAGGCCGAGGAATAGCCGGTGCGCCAGCTTTCGAAAGCCTGCCGCTTCAGCGTTATCGAGGCGACCTCGGTGGTCGAGCCCGGCCCGCCGCCGGTCAACAGATTGACCATGTCGAACATCTTGAAGTTCTCGATGCCGCGAAACAGCACAGCCAGCATGATGAAGGGCAGCGCCATCGGCAGCGTGATCGACCAGAACTGCCGCCAGTTGGAGGCGCGGTCGACCTCGGCCGCCTCGTAGATGTATTCGGGGATGGAGCGTAGGCCGGCGAGGCAGATCAGCATCACGTAGGGTGTCCACATCCAGGTATCGACGATGATGATCGACCAGGGCGCCAGCGACACATTGGAGAGCATCTGGATATCGGTCGGCGGAATCCTCGTGACGAAGGATATGGCGTAGGCGAACAGGCCGATCTGCGGCTCGTAGAGGAAGCGCCAGAAATTGCCGACCACCGCCGGCGATAGCATCATGGGCACCAGGATCAGCGTCGTCCAGAAGGCATGGCCACGGAACTTCCGGTCTATCAGCCAGGCCAGCGTGAAGCCGATCAGCGTCTGCAACAGGATGGTCCAGAACACGAAATGCGCCGTCGTCTGCATGGCGATCCAGATATCCTTGTCGCCAAGGATGCGCTGGTAGTTGGCAAAGCCGAGGTTCTTCACCACCTCGTTCGGCCGATTGGCGCGATAGTTGGTGAACGACAGATAGATCGCCCAGAACAGCGGGAAGATGTTGATGGCCAGCAGCAACAGGATCGTCGGCGAGATGAACAGCCAGGCGAGGCCCTTGTCGCTGATGCCCCGGACCTTGCGGGCCAACGGTTCCGGGGTCGCCCGGGCAACGTTCTCCGCGGTCCGATTGAGCATGGTGAGTCCTGCTTCGGTCACTTGGTCGTCTCTGTCATGGAATTTATCTGAACTGCGTCCCGTGCCAAGGGCGGCACGGGACGCATGGTCTAGCTCGGGAGGAGCCGGGTTACATCTTGCCGTCGTCCTGGAAGACTTGCGTCCAGTCCTTGACCAGGCCGTCGAGCGCGTCCTTGGCCGAACCCTGGCCGGCGACGACATAGTCATGGAAGCGTTTCTGCGAGGACTGCAGCAGCGGGGCGTAGCTCGGCTCGGCCCAGAAGTCCTTCACGATGGCCATCGAGTCGAGGAAGGTCTGTGCGTAGGGCTGGCTGGCCGGGAATTTAGGATCCTTGACCACCGCGTTGAGGCAGGAATAGCCGCCGAGCGACCACCATTTGGCCTGCACGTCCTTGTTGGCGAACCACTTGATGTATTTCAGCGCCGCCTCCTGCTTGTCGGAATAGGACACCACCGAGATGCCCTGGCCGCCTAGCTGGGCGAACTGCTCGCCGTCCGGACCCTTCGGGTTGACGAAGTAACCGATCTTGTCGCCGCCGACATTCTCGTCCTTCTGCAGGCCTGGCCATGTGAAGGCGAAGTTCATGTGCATAGCCACCTGGCCGGATTTGAAGGCATCGACGCCTTCGCCCATGTAGCTGTTCGACGCGCCCGGAGGCGTGCAGCAATCATAGAGCGCCTTGTAGAATTCCAGCCCCTTCACCGACTTGTCGGAATTGACGAAGCCTTCCATTTCATAGGGCTTCTTGGGGTTCTCGTATTGGAAGCCGTAGCTGTAGAGGACGTCCATGGCGCCCATGGTGATGCCTTCAGAGCCGCGCTCGGTGTAGATCGAGGCGCCATAGACGGTCTTGCCGTCGATCTCGCGCTTCTGGAAGAACTCGGCGACCTGCTTCAACTGGTCGAAGGTGGTCGGCGGGCCGAGGTCCCAACCGTATTTCTCCTTGAATTCCTTCTGCAGCTCCGGCTTGGAGAACCAGTCCTTGCGATAGGTCCAGCCGACGACGTCGCCCATGGCTGGCAGCGCCCAGTAGTTCGGCGTGTTCTTCGGCCATTCCGAATAGCCGACGACGGTTGCCGGGACGAAATCGTCCATGCTGATCTTCTCCTTGTCGAAGAAGTCGTTCAGCTTGACGTAATGGCCATTCTCGGCAGCGCCGCCGATCCATTGGCTGTCGCCGATGATCAGGTCGCACAATTTGCCGTGCGAGTTGAGTTCGTTGAGGAAACGGTCGGCATAGTTGGTCCACGGCACGAACTCGAATTTCATGCCGATGCCGGTTTCCTTGGTAAAATCCTTGGACAGTTCGACAAGCGCGTTGGCCGGGTCCCAGGCGGCCCAGCACAGCGTCAGGTCTTCAGCGTGCGCGACGTTCGCGACGGCTGTCGACGCTGTGATCGCCGAGGTCAGTCCCAACGCCAGTTTCAAGCTCGATTTCATGCCTTCCTCCCATTTGCGAAACGCGCCCGGATGACGGTTTCAAAAAGCCTCAACCCCTCTCCTCAGGGGCCCAAACATGGCTGCGCTGCTACACTGCAGATGTTTAGTAATTTGTTTAGTGATGCAATTTTTACTAAACAAGGCAAGCGAATTCGTTGCTGCGCCGCAGCATGCTTATCGCGATGTCTGAAAACGTTGGGAAAAGCGCGGGTCGCTGGTCGGCTTACCGAAGCTGTTCAGGCTGATTGTGACCAGGACGTGGGGTCGCCTCGGCTTTCAATCGACCCTTCGGGTGCTCACCATCACCTTCCGGATCGGCGGCGCCGGCGGCAGCAGCGCGCGGATATCGGCGAACGGGAACGACGGTTCGAAACGGAAGGCTTCGGCCGATGAGCCTTGCGCGCCGTTGCACTGGCCGGCGCGAAAGGCGTTCTGTGTCCGCGCAATGTCGACGAAGCGGTCGGGATCCTGCGATTGATGCATGCGGATCGCCTCGGCCTTGACGTCGGCATGGGCGGAAATGTCGACATAGTGCGTCGGCGAAAAACCGGTGCCGCCCATCGTGTCGGCATGCAGCACTGGGACGGCGAAAGACGCCGCGATACGAACGCCGTCCGACAGCGCGCGATGGTCTGCATGATAATCGTTGGGCGCATGCGTGATCACCAGATCCGGGCCGATTTGACCGATCAGTGCTTTCAGAGCTCCAATCAGCGCTGCATCGGCCACCAGCTCGCCGTCCGGGAAGTCGAGGAAGCGTGGCACTGCGCCTACCAGCGCGGCCGCGGCCGTTGCTTCGTCGCGACGGACACGAGCGAGAACAGCGGGATCACTTGTGCCGCCCCTGGCACCATCCGTGGCCATGGCAAAAGTGAGTTCTGCGCCTTGCGCAGCATAGGCGGCCATCGTCCCGAACATGAAGATCTCGATGTCGTCCGGATGCGCACCGAGCGCCAGGATTTTCAAACCACTCTCTCCCCGGAATTGGAACAACGTGACGAACGGAATCCTGCTCGCCCTGCTCGCCTACGCAAGCTATTCGGGTAGCGATGCCGTTGTCAAAAGCCTGGGCGGTCAGCTCACGATCTTCGAGATCGGCTTTTTCATAACCTTGTTCGCGGGCTTCTTCCTGTTCTTCACGCGACCTGCGGGCGAACGCTGGCGCGATTTCTGGCGCACCAAAAGGCCATGGGCGGTGCAGGCGCGTGCCTGGGCGGGTATCGCTTCCGGCGTGCTCAGCGTTTACGCCTTCACCACCATTCCGCTGGCCGAGTCCTATGCGCTGATCTTCCTGGCGCCGCTCTGCGTCACCATTCTCTCCACGGTGATCCTCAAGGAGAAGGTCGGCCCCTGGCGCTGGCTGGCGGTGGTCGCCGGTTTTGCCGGTGTCATGCTGGTGGTGCGGCCTGGCTTTCGCGAACTCAATCTCGGCCATCTTGCCGCCTTCGGCGTTGCCTTCCTCGCCGCCACCAGCGTCATCCTGATGCGCTCGCTGGCGCAGCAGGAGAAGCGCACCACCATGCTCGGCGTGCTGGTCGGTTGCGGCCTGCTGTTCAACGGCATCGGTGCCGCCGCCACCGCCTTCACTGTTCCCAGCGGAAAGCAGTTGCTGTGGCTGGTGATGGCCGGTGCCTTCACCGCGGGTGGACAATTCCTTCAACTGCTGGCCATGAAATACGCGCCTGCCAACCGGGTCGCGCCGACGCATTATTCACAGATCGCCTGGGCGGTGATCCTCGGCGCGTTGTTCTTCCAGGAATATCCGGACGGACTGTCGCTGGTTGGCCTGGCGGTCGTTGGCGGCGCCGGCCTGTTGACCATGGTGCGCGAGGAAGCGCGGCTGGGCACCGTGCGCTGGAACCCGTTTTCGCGCACCCGGCTTTGAACCGACTCTGGTTGCGCCGTGGCCGTAACCGCTGATATGCGGGCGCCATGACCACAAAACCCCTGCCGGAGCTTCCTGTATCCGCCGTGCTGCCGGCGCTGAGGGAAGCGCTTGGCGATGGCAACAGCGCCGTGCTGGTAGCGCCGCCGGGCGCCGGCAAGACGACGCTGGTGCCGCTGGCGCTGCTCGACGCGCCTTGGCTCGGCGCCGGCAAGATCATCCTGCTTGAACCGCGCCGCCTCGCCGCCCGCGCCGCCGCCCGCCGCATGGCTGAATTGCTTGGTGAGGAACCCGGCGCCACCGTCGGCTACGCCATGCGCATGGAAAACCGCATTTCGGCAAAGACCAGGATCGTGGTCGTTACCGAAGGCGTGCTGGCGCGGATGATCCTCGACGATCCCGAATTGCCCGGCGTTTCGGCTGTCATCTTCGACGAATTCCACGAGCGCTCGCTCGACGGCGATTTCGGTCTCGCTCTGGCGCTCGACGTGCAAGGGGCGCTCAGGCCGGATCTGCGCTTGGCTGTGATGTCGGCGACGCTCGACGGCGCGCGTGTCGCCAAACTCATGTCGGGCGCGTCGGTCGTCGAAAGCGAGGGTCGCGCCTTCCCCGTCGACATCCGCTATGACGAGCGCCCCGCCGGCATCGCCATCGAGGACGCGATGGCCAAGGCGATCCGCGCCGCCCTTGCCGACGAGAGCGGCAGCGTCCTTGCCTTCCTGCCCGGCCAGCGCGAGATCGAGCGCACCGCCGAACGGCTGGCCGGCAAGGTCGGCACCGATACCGACATCGTCCCGCTCTACGGCATGCTCGACGGCAAGGCGCAGGACGCGGCGATCAAGCCGCCGCCGCCCGGCCGCCGCAAGGTAGTGTTGGCCACCTCGATTGCCGAAACCTCGATCACCATCGACGGCGTGCGCGTCGTCATCGATTCGGGTCTGTCGCGGCTGCCGCGCTACGAACCGGCCAGCGGCCTCACCCGGTTGGAGACCGTGCGCGTCAGCAAGGCCTCCGCCGACCAGCGCGCCGGCCGTGCCGGACGCACGCAGCCAGGCGTCGCCATTAGGCTGTGGCGGGCCGAGCAGACGGCTGCACTTCCCGCTTTCACGCCGCCGGAAATCCTCGAGGCCGATCTGTCCGGACTGATGCTCGATTGCGCTGCCTTTGGCGTTGCCGATCCGGCAGGGCTCGCCTTTCTCGATCCGCCGCCTGTTCCGGCCCTTAATGAGGCAAGGGGGCTGTTGCGCGCGCTGGACGCCATCGACGAGACGGGGCGCATGACAGAGGCGGGTGCAGCGATGCGCAAGCTCGCTCTGCCGGTGCGGTTGGCGCATATGGTCGCCGAGGCAGCCGGCAGCGGCCATGCCTTGGAGGCAGCGATGCTTGCCGTGCTGCTCACCGAGCGCGGCCTTGGTGGCGACGGCGCCGATCTGGAGCGACGGCTGATGCGCTTTCGCGGGGAAAGATCTCCGCGCGCTACCGCCGCCAAGCAGCTCGCCGAAAGGCTGGCAAGGCAGGCTGGCGGGGCGAAGGGCAGCGAAGCTGCGGCCGCTGGTCCCCTGCTCGTCCACGCCTGGCCGGATCGGGTGGCGAAGGCGCGTGGCGAGCGTGGCCGTTTCGTGCTGGCCAACGGCTCCGGCGCCATGCTCGACGCCGCCGACCCGCTGGCGGGCGAGCCGTTTCTGGTCGTCGCCGACCTGCAGGGCAAGGCACAGAATGCGCGCATCACGGCGGCAGCGGCGATCGGCGAGGACGATGTCCGCGCTGCGCTGGCGGACAGCATCGAGGCTCGCCGTGAAACGAGCTTCGATCGCGACAAGCGCGCCGTGCGCGTGCGTGAAACCGTGCGCCTTGGCGCCATCACGCTCGCCGAACGCATGCTGCCGCCGCCAACGGGGGCCGACGCCGACCGCGCCGTCCTCGATGCGGTGCGCCAGCACGGACTGTCGCTGCTGAATTGGAGCAAGGAGGCGCAAACGCTGCGCCAGCGGCTTGGCTGGCTGCATCGCGGCCTCGGCGCGCCCTGGCCCGATATGGCGGATGACGCCCTCATCGAGCGCCTCGACGACTGGCTGCTGCCTTACCTGTCCGGCGCGTCATCGTTTGCCGCCATCGATGCGGGCGTTGTCTCGGCCGGACTGGCCAGCCTCGTGCCGCATGATGTGCAGCGCAGGATCGATACGCTGGCGCCAACCCATTTCGACGCCCCGTCGGGCAGCCATGTGCCGATCCGCTATGATGGCGAATGGCCGGTGCTCGCGATTCGCGTGCAGGAGCTGTTCGGCCTCGACCGCCATCCTTCGATCGCCAATGGCGCCGTGCCGCTGACGCTCGAACTCCTTTCGCCGGCGCACCGGCCGATCCAGACGACGCGCGACCTGCCCGGCTTCTGGCGCGGCTCCTGGGCCGACGTGCGCGCCGATATGCGCGGCCGCTATCCCAAACATGTCTGGCCGGAAAATCCGCTGCTCGCGACCGCCACCGCCCGAGCCAAACCGCGAGGTACCTAGCGTTTGCCGCTCCGCGGCTGTAATTCATGGCCATGATCAACGTTTTGCGTTCGCCCGATTTCCAGCAGAGCCAGAGACTGCGCCTCAACACGCTGATCCGGTTGCGCTGGCTTGCCATTGTCGGTCAGAGCCTGACGGTGCTCGTCGTCGCCTATGGGCTGAAGTTTCCGCTGCCGGTCAGCCTCTGCTTTGCCCTGATCGCCTGTTCGGCCTGGATGAACCTGTTTCTCGCCTTTCGCTTTCCGGCGGCGCACCGGCTCACGCCGCTTGCGGCCTTCGGCATCCTCATCTTCGACAGCCTGCAGCTTGCCGGCCTGCTCTACATGACCGGCGGCCTCACCAACCCGTTCTCGCTGCTGATGACCGTGCCTGTCGTCATTTCGGCGACATCGCTGCCCCTGCGCCTGACCGCCATCCTCGGCGGGCTGGTCATGTCGGCGGCGACCTTTCTGGTCTTTGTCCGTCTGCCGCTGCCCTGGCATGAGGACGCGCCGCTGGCGATGCCCTTTCTCTATGTCGCCGGCATGTGGATGGCGGTGC
>NZ_RZQL01000001.1 GCF_003997935.1 Mesorhizobium sp. M7A.F.Ca.US.006.01.1.1 | reverse complement strand
CTCCGGAGGAGGGAGAGGTGGCGCTGCGGAGCAGCGACGGAGTGGGGGAACCACCTGGCAACCGCCGCCAACGAATATTGAAAGGGGACCAGGGCGCAAGAATCTTCCCGCACCGCGCCAAAGGTCGACCCCCAACTCCGTCGAGCTTCGCTCGACACCTCTCCCCCGATCGACGGGGGAGAGGAAGGGTGCCAAGCTGTCCCTGGGACGAAGAACCTGGACCTTCGGCTGGCACTTATCCCCGGCGAAAACTCAGAGGCCGTTGTCCTTCAGCACCTGGGCGGCGTTTTCCTTGGTGATCTTCTCGGTCGGCAGAGTGATGGTCTTTTCGACCTTCTCGCCGTTGAGGAACTTGATCGCCTGGCGCAGGCCTTCGGCACCGGGAGTGACATAGGTGAAGGTCGCCGTCAGCTCGCCCTTGTTGACCATCTGCACGCCTTCATTGGGCAGGCCGTCGATGCCAATGAACTTGATGTCCTTCTCGCGGCCGACATCCTTGGCTGCGAGATAGGCGCCATAGGCCATCGGGTCGTTGTGGCCGTAAACGAGATCGATCTTCTCGTTGCTCTTCAGCGCGTTGGCCATTAGATTGTAGGCCTGGTCCTGCTTCCAGTCGCCCGACTGCTGGTCGAGCAGATATTTGATGCCCGGCTCCTTGTCGGTGAATTCGTGGAAGCCGTCATGGCGGTCATGCGCCGGCTGGGTGCCCATGCCGCCCCAGATCTCGACGACGTTGCCTGCAGCCTTGCCCTTGCCGCCAAGCAGTTCGACGGCATATTCGCCGGCCGCACGGCCGATCAGCGCGTTGTCGCCACCGACGAATTGGGTGTAGTCCTTGGTGTCGACATTGCGGTCGAGCACGAAGACCGGGATCTTGGCGTCGATCGCCTGCTGCACCACGCCGGTCAGGCCGGCCGATTCCTTCGGTGACACCAACAGCGCATCGACCTCCTGACGGATCAGGTTCTCGACATCGGCGACCTGCTTTTCGGTCTTGTCCTCACCGTCGGTGATGATCAGTTCGACCTCGGGATGCTTGGCGGCTTCGGCCAGGATGTCCTTGTTGAACTGCGCGCGCCAGGGCTCGATGGTCGTCACCTGCGAGAAGCCGATCTTCCACTTCTTGTCCTGGGCGAAGGCATTGCCGGTGGTCAGAAGCGCGGTGGTGGTCAGCAGTGCCGCGGTCACGGCGGCAAGCTTCAGCATGTCACGTCGTTTCATTTTTTGTTTCCTCCGAGATTGAGAGACGGGGTCTCTTGCGACGGCCGCTTTGCCGCGGCCGTTTCCTTGTGCGCCGCTTGCCCGCCGGGCAGGCGCAGATAGGCCAGGAGATCACCGGCATTGCGCTCCTGCACGAGCACGGTGCCAATGATGATCATCCCCTTCAGCACCAGCTGAAGGTTCGAATTGATGTTGTGGAGCTGCAGGATGTTGGAGAGCAGACCGAAGATCAGCACGCCGCAGAATGTGCCTATGAGGCTGCCGCGCCCGCCCATCAGGCTGGTGCCGCCGATGACGACGGCGGCGATGGCATCGAGCTCCAGCCCGGCGCCGGCATCCGGCTTGCCTTGCCGGTACTGTGCGACATAGAGCACGGCGGCGATGCCTGCGAGCAGCCCGGAGACGGCATAGGTGGCGATCTTGACGCGGCCGGCAGCGATGCCGGAGAGGCGCGCCGCCTCCTCGTTGCCGCCGATGGCATAGACATAGCGGCCGAACGGCGTGAAGCGCAGCACCGCGCCATAGATCACGATGGCGCCGAGGAAGAACAGGCCCGGCATCGGGATGATGCCGAACACCAGCGAGCGCAGTATCTCGAAATCGGCGGTAGCGTTGGAGCCCGTATAGACCGGCAGTACCGCATTGTTCTGGCCAGCGGTCAGCCGGGCGATGCCAAGCGCCGTCACCATCATCGCCAGGGTGACGATGAAGGGCTGCAGCCGCCCGGCAACGATGATGAAGCCGTTGAGTGCGCCGAACAGCAAGCCGACGCATGGCGCGACCAGCAGCACACCGAGCACGCCGAATTTCGGCTCGATCTGCGGCAGCAGAAACCACAGCGACAGGCAGCACAGGACCACGCCGACGACAGCAGGCGTGACGATGCCGCGAAGACCGTCAAGCCTGATCTCGCGGACGAGATCGGCGCCGGCACGGGACTTTGCCAGGTTCTGGAAAATGAAGCGGGTGACGACGAAGCCGAGGCAGAGCGCCACCAGCGCGACGGTCGGCACGCCCAGCACGACGCCCGGCGTCACGCCTGGGACCGTCAGCAGCATGGCGCAGACCACCGAGCAGATGGCCATCAGCGAGCCGACGGAGAGATCGATACCGCCGGTGATGATGACAGCCGTCATGCCGGTGGCGATCAGGCCGGTGGTCGACACCTGGCGCAGCACGTCGAGCAGATTGCCGTAGGAGAGGAAGATGTTGTTGCCCTTCGAACTCATCGGAGAGCCGAGCACGCCGATCAGGAAGATGGCGATCAGGCCCCAATAGAGCTTGGTCCGGGACAGGAGTTTCAGGGCAGTCATGCGGCTGGTCTCGATATGGTCCGGCGCGGGGCGGCGAGACGCATGATGGCCTCCTCGCTGGCCGCATCGCGGGAAAGAATGCCTGTCTGGCGGCCATCGGCCATCACCAGGATGCGGTCGGAGAGATGCAAAAGCTCCGGCAGTTCGGAGCTGATGACGGCGATGGCGAGTCCGTCGCGCGCCAGCCTGAAGATCAGGTCGTAGATCTCGCGCTTGGCGCCGACATCGATGCCGCGCGTCGGCTCGTCCAGCAGCAGCACCCTTGGCCTGGTCGCCAGCCACTTGCCGATGACGACCTTCTGCTGGTTGCCGCCCGACAGCGTGCCGGCAGGCTGATCGATGTCCCGGCAGCGGATGCCAAGCGCCTTGACTGCCTGCCGCGCCAGCCCCTGCTCGCCGGCCAGCGAGCGGATGCCGAAGCGCGCCAGCGAGCCGACCAGCGGCAGCGCCACATTGTCCGTGATCGAGGCCTGCAGATGCAGGCCTTGCGTCTTGCGGTCCTCGGTCACCAGCGCGATACCCAGGCGCCTTGCGTCACGGGGCGAACGGATATCCACGGGCCGGCCGTCGACCTGGATTTCGCCGCCGGTACGGCCGTCGCTCGAGCCGAAGATCGCTTCCAGGATCTCGGTGCGGCCCGACCCCAGCAGCCCGCCAATGCCGAGGATTTCTCCGGCGGCGAGATCGAAGCCGACGCCGTCGATCACCGTGCGCCAGCCATGCGCATCGGGCTTCGACAGCGACAGGTTTTCGACCGAAAGCACGATCTCGCCGCTGGTGTTGCGCTCTTCCTGGGAGGAAGCGAGCAGGTTTCGGCCGACCATCGCCGAAATGATCGCATCTTCGTCGAGCCTGGCCATCGGCTCGGTCAGCACATGGCGGCCGTCGCGAAACACGGTGACGCGGCCGGCCAGATGCATGACCTCGTCGATGCGGTGCGAGATGTAGACGATGGCGACACCGCTCTCGGCAAGCTGGCGGATGATGCGGAACAGCCGCTGGCATTCGGCCGGCGACAGCGCCGAGGTCGGCTCGTCCATGATCAGGATGCGTGCCGACATCGACAATGCCTTGGCGATCTCGACCAGTTGCTGCTCGCCGACACGCAGGGCACCGACGCGGGCTTGCGGATCAAGGTCGATGCCGAGCCGCTGCAACAAAGCACCCGCCGCGCGGCTGCTCGCCTTGCGGTCGACGATCAGCCCGGCGATCAGCTTCTCGCGGCCAAGGAAGATGTTGTCGGCGACGCTGAGTTCGGGCACCAGGTTGAGCTCCTGGTGGATGATGGCAATGCCGGCATCCTCGGCGTCGCGCACGCCGGCGAAGCTGACAGGACGGCCATCGACGCTGACCGTACCTTCATAGCCGCTGTAGACGCCGGAGAGGATCTTCATCAGCGTCGACTTGCCGGCGCCGTTCTCGCCCATCAAGGCATGAACCTCGCCTCGCCGCAGCTCGAAGCCGACATCGACCAGGGCGGCGATGCCGCCGAAGCTCTTGGAGATGCGCTCGGCGCTCAGAACGGTGTCCGACCGATCGGCAGCGCCGTGCTGCGGGGAAAGGGAACTGCTCTCTTGCATGACAATGGCGGCCTCCCTTCCGTCGTCGTCAACTTCCCGCAAACGCTAATCTAAACGTTTCGATCATGTCAAGCCGATATAGGGGTGCAGGAAGCTTGATGCATTTCGATTCTTGCTTAAAAGGACAGGATTCCGTACGTATTGGCCGGCAAGGGTGGCGAAACGTTTCGAAATGACAGCATCAGGGCAAAAAAAACACCGGAAATCCACCGCCCCCACCATGCTTCATGTGGCTGAAGCGGCGCGTGTTTCTGTCGCGACCGTTTCGGCGCTGATCAATGGCACGGCGACGGTCAGCCCGGAGCTTAGCCAGCGCATAGAACAGGCGATCCGCGATATCGGCTACAAGCGCAACGCGATCGCCCGCAGCCTGAAGATGGGCACGACCCGCACCATCGGGCTGACCGTGCCGCACATCACCAACCCATTCTTCACCGATGTCGTCTCGGTCATCCAGCAGGCTTTCGACCGGGCCGGCTATGCCGTCATGCTGTGCTGCACGGACGAGGATTTGAACACCCAGGACGATCAGATCAAGCTGCTCCTCGACCGCATGGTCGACGGGCTGATCGTGGCGCGCGTCGGCGACGGCGCGATCCTCAAGCGGATCGTCGACGACGCCAACGTGCCGGTCGTGCTGCTCGATCGTATCTGCAAAGACGTCGACACCGATGCCGTGGTGCTGGACAACCAGCGCGCGGTGTTCGACGCCATCACCTATCTGGTCAATCTCGGCCACCGGCGCATCGGCTACATCACCGGCACGTCGGATATTTCGCCGATGCATGACCGCATGGCGGGATATCGCGAGGCAATTCACGCCGCCGGCCTGCCGATCGCGGAGGAGCTGATCCGCTTCGGCAATTTCCACGAGATCGACGGCTACAACGCCACCATGCAGATGCTTTCCTCGCATGATAGGCCAAGTGCGATCTTCTCGGCCAACAACCCGATGGTGATCGGCACCATGAAGGCGATCCGCGACATCGGCCTGTCGTGCCCGGAAGACATTTCGGTCGCCTGCTTCGACGACTTTCCATGGTCCGACGTGTTCCAGCCGCAGCTGACCACGGTCGCCCAGCCGGTGCAGGCGATCGGCGAACAGGCGGCCAACCTGCTTCTCGACCGTCTCGCCGGCAACAGGGACGCGCCGCCGCGCAAACTGGTTCTCAAGGGCCGGCTGATGATCCGCAATTCATGCCGCCCGCTGGGAGCGATGGCGCAGAGCGTGAGCGCATAGTTTTTCGGATGGAACCTTGGAGAGGCTAGCGGGACAGCGCCCCCCTCTGTCCTGCCGGACATCTCCCCCACTTGGGGGGAGATTAGCTGTCAGGCCGCTTGCGACAGGGATTTGTGCGCTTCGGCCAGGATCTCGAACGACCGCACCCGCGCCGCATGATCAAACATCTGCGCGGTGACCATCAGTTCGTCGGCGCCGGTGCGGCGCACGAAGGCATCGATGCCTTGCCGCACCGTTTCCGGGGAGCCGACGACGGCGCAGGACAATGCCTGGTCGAGCATTGTCTTTGCCATCGGATCGAGATCGCGGTCATAGTTCTCGACAGGCGGCGGCAGCCGGCCGGCACGGCCGGTGCGCAGATTGACGAAAGCCTGCTGCAGCGAGGTGAACAACAAACGGGCCTCCGCATCAGTGGGTGCGGCGAAGACATTGAGGCCAAGCATGACATGCGGCTTGTCGAGCTGCTCGGACGGCTGGAAGCGCGAGCGGTAAACATCCAGCGCGTGATCCAGCTCCGCCGGCGCGAAATGCGAGGCGAAGGCGTAGGGCAGGCCGAGCATGGCGGCGAGCTGCGCGCCGTAGAGGCTGGAGCCAAGAATCCAAACCGGCACGTCCTGGCCTTCGCCGGGCACGGCGCGGATGCGCTGGCCTTCCTCGGCCGGCTGGAAATAGCCCATCAGCTCCACGACATCCTGCGGGAAATTGTCGACGCCAGCTTCAAGATTACGGCGCAGCGCCCGCGCGGTGCCCATGTCGGTGCCGGGCGCCCGGCCGATGCCGAGATCGATGCGGCCCGGATGCAAGGCGGCCAGCGTGCCGAACTGCTCGGCGATCACCAGCGGCGCATGGTTGGGCAGCATGATGCCGCCGGCACCGACACGAATGGTCTTGGTCCCGCCGGCGACATGGGCGATGACGACCGCGGTTGCCGCGCTGGCGATCCCCGGCATGTTGTGATGCTCGGCCAGCCAGTAGCGCTTGTAGCCAAGGCGCTCGGCATGGCGGGCAAGATCGAGCGAGTTGGCCAGCGACTGCGAGGCATCGCTGCCTTCGACGATCGGCGACAGGTCGAGAACGGAAAGGTCGGTCATGGAACGGTATCCTGTGTCAGGACCGCATGTAGGAAGCGCCCGGCGACGCCGCAAATTCAAAAATATTGATCAGCCTTTGACAGCTTCGATGTCGTCCTCCTCGAGGACGGCCGTGTGCTGCGCGGCGAGAAAATTACCGACATGGCTGAGCCCATCGAAATGATCGCAGAACACCTTGATGACGACCAGCAGCGGCACCGCCATCAGGGCACCGACGAAACCCCACAACCATGACCAGAAAGCGATGGCGATAAAGATCGCCACGGCGTTGATCTCCAGGCGCCTGCCGACCACCATCGGCGTGACGAACTGGCCTTCGACGATGTCGCACAAGATCACGAAGGCCGGCGCCAGAAGCGCGTAGAAGATGGTATCGAAGCTGATCAACGCCATGACCGTGACCAGCATGATGGTGATCAGCGCTCCGACATAGGGCAGGAAGTTGAGCAGGGCGGCAGCGACGCCCCAGACCAGCGGATTTGGCATGCCGAGCGCCCACAGACCAAGAGCGATGACCGTGCCGAGGCCGGCATTGATGATGGTGACGGTGAGCAGATAGTGCGAGATCTCCCGTTCGACATCATAGACGACGCGCAACGCCCGCTTCTTTTCGCTGAGGCTGGCGAAGGACTGGATGATCTTTTCATAAAACATCGTGCCGGAGGCGAGCAGGAACAGCGACAGCACGAAGATGATGGTGAGACCTGTTCCCGCCGACAGGATGTTGCTGGCGGCCGCCGAAAGGATGCCGGACTGCGCCACTGCCACCTTCTGAATACCCGACTCCTGCGAGGTCTCGGTCAGCTGTTCGATCTGGTGCGAAATCTGCATGATCTTCTCGAGCGGCTGGCGCAATTGCGCCAACCGCTCGGTGAGTTTCTGGCCGATCGACGAGGTGTTGTTGATAAGGTCGATGATCGGGCTGCTGAGCAGATAGCCGGCGGTGGCGAACACACAGATGGACAACACCACCAGGAGGGTTGCCGAGATCACTTCGGGGATGCCGTGCTTGCGCAGGAGCCGGACGATCGGCGTCAGCGTCAGCGCCAGCAGGAAAGCCAGAATGACCGGCATGAAGAAGGCGCGAGCGAAGTAGAGCGCATAGATAGCCATGAAAAGGAAGATGCCGATGAGGAGCGAACGCATCAGACGCGTGTCGGCGCGCGCCGCGGCACGCGATTCCGGTTCATCGGAAATCTGCTGACCCCAGGCAGTGGGTTCGGTTTTCATAGTCACCCCTAAGCCGGCGCCCCTTCGCACGGCAACCGCCTCCAAGAAACGCGGAGTTACGGGCGAGGGTTCCATGAGCCGGCTTCGGGATTGAGGCCGCTCGCGCTGGACTCCGGGTCAGGCGACCGGCGCTGCCGCTGCCGGCTCAGTCTTGGCTGTTTCCTTGCGCACGATCGGCGCCACCCTGGTGCCGTAGAGTTCGATCGCCTTCATGATCTTGGCGTGCGGCATGGTGCCGATCGCCATCTGCAGCAGGAAGCGGTCGTTTTTGAAGATCTTGTGCTGGGCGACGATCTTCTCGGCCACCTGCTCAGGACTGCCGACGAACAAGGCGCCATCGGGACCACGCGATTGGTCGAAATGCACCCGGGATGTCGGTCCCCAGCCGCGCTCGCGGCCGATGCGGTTCATCACTTCCGCTTGCGGGCCGTAGAAGTCGTCGGCCGCCTGCTCGGTCGTCTCGGCGATGAAACCATGCACGTTGATGCTGGTGGCGAGGCCCGCGGGATCACTGCCGGCGCGCTTGGCCGCTTCGCGGTAGAGATCGAACAGCGGCGCGAAACGCGCCGGCTCGCCGCCAATGATGGCGAGCGCCAGCGGCAGGCCGAGCGCGCCGGCGCGGGCGGCAGATTGCGGCGTGCCGCCAATGGCGATCCAGACCGGTAGCCTGTCCTGGAAGGGCCGGGGATAAACGCCGCGATCGTTGATCGGCGCGCGCAGATTGCCCGACCAGGTGACCTTCACGCTGTCGCGGATGGCAAGCAGCAGATCGAGCTTTTCGGCGAACAGCTCGTCATAGTCCTCGAGGTTGAAACCGAACAGCGGGAAGGATTCGATGAACGAGCCGCGCCCGGCCATGATCTCGGCGCGGCCGCCAGACAGAAGATCGAGCGTGGCGAATTGCTGGAAAACGCGCACCGGATCATCGGAGGACAGAACGGTGACCGCGCTGGTCAGCTTGATGCGCTTCGAACGCTCGGCCGCCGCAGCCAGGGCCACGACCGGGGCGGAGGCGGCATAGTCGGGCCGGTGATGCTCGCCGAGGCCGAAGACATCGAGGCCGACCTGATCGGCCAGCTCGACCTCCTCGATCAGGTTGCGCAGCCGCTCATGCGGGCCAATGGCGCCGGGACCCGGCTGCGGGCTGACGTCGGCGAAGGTGTAGAGACCGAGTTCCATCTAATGTCATCCTGATGTTGGAATTTGCCGCTAGACGTAGCCATCCGCCAACCTCGCCGCCAGAGGCGCGACGGTGAACAGTGCATGTCGTTTTCGGCTCTATCTCTTCGTCGCAATTCCCAAGGGAAAGCGCTGCGCGCTTTTCCCAGGAAAACCGCTCACACTTATCCTGGAACTGCTCTAAAGGCGTCTCCCGGCTGCAACAGCCGACAATTTCATGGCTGCCATGCCGTTTTGGCGCTTGAACTCTCGGTTTTCGCGCGTATGTAAGCGTCGCGAATTGACTTCAGGGAAGTGGACTTGGCTATCTACAGGGAAAAAGACGTTTTCGAGCGGCGCAATGCCGCAAACGAGGCAAAGAAGGCGCTTCTCGAGCGCTTCAAGGCAAAGCCGGCGGCGGATGATCCCGCAGTGCTGGCGCGGCAGGCTGAACGCAAGGCGATCCTTGCGGCTCGCGAAATCCGCGAGGCCGAAAAGGCCCGGCTGAAGCAGGAGAAGCTGGCACGCGAAGCGGTCGAGAAGGCCGAGCGCGAGGCAGCAGCCGAAGCGGCACGTATCGCCGCCGAGGAAGCTGCACAGGCTGAGGCCAAGATTCGGGAATCCGAAGAGAACGAGCGCATTGCCCGTTTTCTGGCCGACGAAGCCGAACGCAAGGCCAAGCGCGACGCACGTTATGCGGCACGCAAGCAGCGCACCGGCAGGACGCCTCCGGGCTTCTCCGCCCGCTAGCCTCCAGGCTACGAAGCAATCTGCTTCGAGAATCAGGGTCGCCTCACAGCGGCCCTGAACGTGTTTGTCCAATGCATGTCGCCCAAAAGTGGTCCCGGTTTGGGAGGACGACATGCATAAAAACAAGAACGGTTCTGGTCAGGCAGCGAACTTCAGCCCCATGATGCCGCAGACGATGAGCGCGATGCAGGCCAGCCTGATCACGGTGGCCGGTTCGCCGAGCAGCCAGATGCCGAGCAGTGCCGTACCGACGGTGCCGATGCCGGTCCACACCGCATAGGCAGTACCGACCGGCAGCGCCTTCAGCGCCAGGCCGAGCAGAGTGAGGCTGACGACCATCGAGGCAACGGTCAGCACGGTCGGCACCAGCTTCGAGAAGCCATCGGTGTATTTAAGGCCGATTGCCCAGCCGATCTCGAACAGGCCGGCAAAAAAGAGAAGAATCCACGACATCGACAACGCTCCATCAGAGCATCGGACCGAAAAATGATTTCGGCGTCCGATGATCAGTCAAACAATGGCGGGTCGTCCCGTCCGGATTTTGGGGAAGCGCGAGGTCGTCCCCGCCACGCCAATATAGGATTTTCGGGCGCTCGATCAACAGCGGCCGGCAACAGTGTCGCCGGCCGTAATCTTATTGCGAAGTGGGTCGCCGGACCTACTTGTCCTTGAGCTTCATCGCCTTGACCGGCGGCGCCTTCAGCGCGGGAGCCGGAGCGGGCTTCTTGGCGTCCTTCTTCGGCTTGCGTGCTTCCTTGCCTGCCTTCATCGCACCTTTAGCCATGATTCGTTCCTCCTGATGTGGAAGCCAAGTGAAACAAGAGAAACGCCCGACTGCAAGGGGTTAGCGACTGCTGCCGCCGTCAGCGTATCGCTTTCAACCGGTTTCTAGAGCAACTCACCGTTCGCGGAAACAGTGAATTGCTCTAACTCTTTGTTTTGACGCAATTCCGGACGGAAAACCGCTTCACACTTTTCCTGGAATTGCTCTAATTTGCTCGCAAACCATGGCGGTCCGTGCGATGGTCATTTTCGCACTGCAGCATCGACCCGAGCTTCGCCGGGTGATCGTCAGGCAGGCCGTCAGGACGACAATGCGAATCCACATCGGCTGCGAGATGAGCTTCGACTTTCCTCAGGAAACGCCGCTCATCGCGATGCTGAATGTCCACTATTCGCGTGCCTCCGATCTCGAGCGGCCGGATTTCCTGATCTCCAACCCGCCTGTGCCGATCGAAAGCTATCGCGACAGTTTCGGCAACTGGTGCAACCGGTTCGTCGCGCCGCCTGGGCGTTTCACCTTCGGCACCGACGCGGTGATCCGCGATCCCGGCACCTTCGAGATGGGCGACCTGATGGCCTGGCAGCACGAGGTGCGCGACCTGCCGGCGGACACACTGCTATTTCTGCTGCCCAGCCGGTTTTGCGAGAGCGACCTTCTAGCTGACGAAGCGTGGCGGCTGTTCGGCAACACACCGCTTGGCATTCCACGCGTACAGGCGGTTTGCGACTTCGTCCACAACCACATCGTCTTCAACTACGGCAATGCACGGCCGACGCGTACCGCGGCGGAAGCCTATCGCGAACAGAGCGGCGTGTGCCGGGACTACGCGCATCTCGCCGTCACCTTCTGCCGGGCGCTCAACATCCCGACGCGCTATTGTACCGGCTACATCAGCGACATCGGCATGCCGAAACCGTGGGCGAGCATGGATTTCTGCGCCTGGATGGAGGTCTATCTCGGCGGCCGCTGGCATGTCTTCGACCCGCGCAACAATGCACCGCGCATCGGCCGCATCCTGATCGCCTCCGGCCGCGACGCCGCCGACGTGCCGCTGACCCATATATTCGGCCCGGGAACGCTTGCCGGCTTCAAGGTGTGGACCAGCGAGATCGTCGAGTAGTCGCCGTCTTCCATAGGCCGATCCCTCATGGCTGCTGCCTCGGACGACCCGACATTCGTGGGGTGTGATGCCTGTGGAGCTTTAGCGGCCTGGCCGCTAGACTGCGCCTTGAACGGGGACAAATGCCATGGCCGGGCACGGCGGCTCGAAGAAAGTCATCTACGCGGCGCTCGCCGGCAATCTCGCCATCGCGGTGACCAAGTTCGCCGCCGCCCTCTTCACCGGCAGTTCGGCGATGCTGTCGGAGGGCGTGCATTCGCTGGTCGATACCGGCAATGGCGGCCTGCTGCTCTACGGCATGCACCGCGCCGCCCGCCCGGCCGACCGCACGCATCCGCTCGGTCACGGCCGCGAACTCTACTTCTGGAGCTTCATCGTCGCGCTTCTCGTCTTCGCGCTGGGCGCCGGCGTGTCGTTCTACGAAGGCGTGATCCATATCATGGCGCCGGAGCCGGTCGCCAACGCCAAGGTAAACTATATTGTTCTGGGTCTCTCCTTCCTGTTCGAAGGCAGTTCGTGGTGGGTGGCACTGAAGGAGTTCCGCCAGCAGAAGGGCAAGCAGGGCTGGCTGCGGGCGGTGCAGTCGAGCAAGGATCCGAGCGTCTACACCGTGCTGTTCGAGGACAGTGCGGCACTTCTCGGCCTGATCGTCGCGTTCGCCGGCATCCTGGCGGCGGAAGTTCTGGAAATGCCGGAACTCGACGGCGCCGCCTCGATCGGCATTGGGCTGATCCTTGGCGCGACGGCGATCTTCCTGGCCCGCGAAAGCAAGGGCCTTCTGATCGGCGAGCCGGCCTCGCTCGAGGTCCAGAGACAGGTGCTGGCGATCGCCCAGCAGGATCCGGCGGTGCAGCGGGCGAACGGCGTCCTGACCGTCCATATGGGGCCGACAGAGATCGTCGCCGGGCTCAGCATTGAGTTCGAGGACCATTTGACGGCGCCCGAGATCGAAGCTTGCGTCGAGCGCCTGGAGGCGCAGCTGAAGAAGGAAATGCCGGAGATCACGCGACTGTTCGTCAAGCCACAGACGACAGGCACCTGGGAACAGCGGCGCAGGCTGATCGACACCGCATCCGATCCTACCCTGGACTAGCGCCGCGCCATTGCCTGGCTGCCTTGACCCGCTAGATTACCGGAATTCAGGAGGAACGAAGATGAAGATCGACGGCGGCTGCCACTGCGGCGCGATAACCTATGAGGCGGAGGTCGACCCGACAAATACCGGAATTTGCCATTGCACGGATTGCCAGCAACTGACCGGCACGGCTTTTCGCCTGACGGTTCCGGCGCCGGAAAGCAACTATCGCATCACCAAGGGCACGCCGAAAATCTACATCAAGATCGTGGCGAGCGGCGCCAAGCGTGTCCAGGCCTTTTGCGCGGACTGCGGCTCGCATCTTTACGCCACGTCTGTCGGAGATGGTCCGAGGGTCTATGGAATTCGCGTGGGGACCGCGCGGCAGCGCCAGGATTTGATCCCGACACAGCAGAAATGGCATCGCTCGGCGCTGCACTGGCTGCCTGAATTTCAGGGCATGACCACGTTGGAGGAGCAGTAGCGCGGTCCGGCACCGCGCCTCAATCGTCGCCTTCGACGACCCTCAGTCTGAGCTGCCCGGTTTTCGAATCGGCAACGCGCGCGCCGGTATCGACCTTCGCGGCGGGAGCCCGTGACGCGGCGTCCGCGGCGGCATCGCCATCGGGCTGCGCGCCGAATTCCAGCGCCTCGATCTTCTGGCCGCGCTTGGTGACCTTCGACGTCGAAACCAGGATGTCGTCGATGTCCTTGGCCGACTGACCGAAATGCACCTGCAGCTTGCGCACCCGCTCGTCGACGCGCGCGACATCCTCCATCAGCCGGATGACCTCGCCCTGGATCAGGTGCGCCTGTTCGCGCATGCGGGCATCCTTGAGGATCGCTTGGATGACCTGGATCGACAGCATCAGCAGCGACGGCGAGACGATGACGATTCGGGCCCGGTGCGCCTTGTGCACGATCGCCTCGAAATTCTCGTGAATCTCGGCGAACACCGATTCCGAGGGCACGAACATGAAGGCAGTGTCCTGCGTCTCGCCCTGGATCAGGTATTTTTCCGAGATATCGCGAACATGGATCTCGATGTCGCGGCGGAAGGCCTGCGAAGCGGCCTTCTGCAGGTCGGCGCCGTCGGCGGCGCGGATGGCATTCCAGGCTTCGAGCGGAAACTTGGCGTCGATGGCCAGCGACGGTGCGCCGTTCGGCATCTTCACCAGGCAGTCAGGACGGCTGCCGTTCGACAGCGTCGCCTGGAATTCATAGGCGCCATGCGGCAGGCCATCGGCAACGATTGCCTCCATGCGCGACTGGCCGAAAGCACCGCGCGTCTGCTTGTTGGAGAGGATCGCCTGCAGCTGCACGACCTGGCCGGCGAGCGACTGGATGTTGCCCTGCGCGACATCAATGATGGCCAGCCGCTCCTGCAATTTGGCCAGGCTCTCATGCGTGGATTTGGTCTGCTCGGTCATGGTCTGGCCGAGCCGGCCGGTCATGGCGTCGAGGCGCTGGCCGATCGATTGCGTCAGCTCCGCCTGCCGTGCGCCGAACACTTCGGCGATGGCGCCCATACGACCCTGCATTTCGGCCTGGCTTTGCAGAATGCCGGCCATCCGCGCCTCGGCATCACGGGCATGATCGGCGGCTTCCGCAGCCGCCACGGCGCGCGCCTTCGCCGACCGCCACAGCGCGATGACAAGCGCCACGAACAGGCCAAGAAACAGCAAGGCGCCGAAGGCCAGCGCATGGCCGAGTGTGATCGTGGTTGCGCCAAGCCGGGCTACAGGTTCGGAAAGGATGGTGCTCAAATCATTCATGTGGACAGCATAAACGATTCGCGCTGCCGGCACAGATCAAAACGTGAACGAGCCTCCAGCCTACCGGTTGACGCTTTTCTCTGGAGGTCTTAGGTGGAACGCCATGTCGATCAAGCCGCTTATCATCCTTCCCGACCCCATCCTGCGCCAGGTTTCCAAGCCGGTGGAGCGCGTCGACGCACCTTTGCGCAAATTAGCCGACGACATGCTGGCGACGATGTACGACGCGCCAGGCATCGGGCTGGCGGCGATCCAGATCGGCGAGCCGCTGCGCTTGCTAGTGATCGATCTGGCCAAGGAAGACGAGACGCCGGCGCCGCAGGTCTTCATCAATCCGGAAATCCTGGAGAGCGCCGATGCGCGCTCCGTCTATGAGGAAGGCTGCCTGTCGATCCCGGACTATTACGCCGAGGTCGAGCGCCCGGCCTCCGTGCGGGTCAAATATCTCGACCGTGACGGCAAGCTGCAGGAATTGGAGGCCGAGGGCCTGATGGCCACCTGCCTGCAGCATGAGATCGACCACCTCAATGGCGTCCTGTTCATCGACCACATCTCGAAGCTGAAGCGCGACATGGTGGTGAAGAAATTCAAGAAACTCGCCAGGGACAAGGCGCCGGGCAAGCTGGCGGGATAGGCATTGCTCTGTCGGGCACGGCCCCTCCCCATCAGCCTCGGCAGCTCAGCTTGACGAACCTTCGATTGAAAATAGCGGCTTGTTGTGATATCAGCGATATCACACAGGAGGTGTCTATGGGTGACATGCTGATCCGTGGGATTAATCCGGAATTGAAACGGCGTCTCGAGGAAAGTGCGCGGCTGAACAAGCGCAGCCTTTCGGAGGAGGCAGTCGTCTTGATGCAGAAGGGTTTTGCAACACAATTTGCCAGCGCCGAAAAGGCCGGCGATCGCCTCTATTCGCTCGTCGGCGATGATCGTTTCACAAACGACGAGATTCAGGAAATAGCGAGGTCGCGAAGTGAGGCCGATCGTGGGCCGCCTGATTTCCGTTGACCGGAATGATCATACTGGACACCAACGTCATATCGGACGTGCTATCGCGGCAACGGAGCCCAAACGTTCTCAACTGGTTGAACGGCCAAGAGCCTGCGACCCTTTTTCTCTCCACCATTGTTTTTGCAGAGCTTTATTTCGGAGCCTACCTTGTCCAGGAGGCCATCCGGCGGGATGGTCTTCTCCAAAGCATTTCGAGGATCCGGGGCGAATTTTCAGGTCGGATCCTGGTTTTTGGGGATCTGCCCGCAGAACAGTATGGCCGCATTGCCGCGGCAAGACGACTCGCTGGCAGACCAGTCGAAACCAAGGACGCGATGATAGCCGCGATCTGCCAGGCGCACGACGCCACGCTTGCCACCCTCAACGTTCGAGACTTCGACGGACTTGACCTGAAGCTGGTAAACCCGTTTGAAGCCTGAGCTGACTTCCCGGCGCAGGTAGAGAGAAGGTCTCGGAAGAAAAATGCCCCTTCGCGTCATCTTCATGGGTACGCCGGAGTTTTCTGTCCCGACTTTGCGCGCGATCGCCGAGGCTGGCCATGAGATATCAGCCGTCTATACCCAGCCGCCGCGCGCCGCAGGACGACGCGGGCTGGAGCTGACGCCTTCGCCGGTGCAGCGCGAGGCGGAGCGACTGGGCATCGAGGTGCGGACGCCGGTTTCGCTCAAAGGCGAGGCCGAACAGGCCGCTTTTAGCGCCTTGCAGGCCGATGTGGCGGTGGTCGTCGCTTATGGACTGCTGTTGCCGAAGGCGGTTCTGGAAGCGACCCGGCTCGGTTGCATCAACGGCCATGCATCGCTTCTGCCGCGCTGGCGCGGTGCCGCGCCGATCCAGCGCGCCATCATGGCCGGTGACCTGGAAAGCGGCATGATGGTGATGCGCATGGAAGAGGGCCTGGACACCGGTCCGGTCGGAATGGTTGAAAAATGCGCCATCGATCCCGATATGACAGCCGGCGATCTGCATGGTCGGTTGATGAGTGTCGGTGCTGCCTTGATGGTGGAAGCGCTGGCGCGGTTGGAAGGGAACACGCTGACATTCACCACACAAGCTGTGGATGGGGTGACCTACGCCAAGAAAATCGATAAATCCGAGACTCGCGTGGACTGGACTCGCTCGGCAAGTGAGGTCCACAATCATATTCGCGGCCTGTCGCCCTTTCCCGGCGCCTGGTCGGAGATAGGAATTGGCGGCCGTCAGGAGCGGCTGAAACTGCTTCGCTCGACGCTGTCGCAAGGCCTGTCGCCTTCGGAAGAGTTGGGCGAGTCGGGAGGAATTCTCGATGACCGGCTGACGGTCGCCTGCGGGGCGGGCGCGATCAGGCTGGTCGAAGTTCAACGGGCGGGCGGAAAGCCCGCTGCCGCGTCGGAATTCCTGCGCGGGGCCAAGATCGAAAAAGGACTGAAATTCTCATGAGCATGATGTCGATACGCGCGGCAACGCCGCGGGATCGCGAGGCCATCCGCCTCGTCGAGGAACACGCTTTCGGCCAGCAGGCGGAGGCCGGTCTGGTCGACGCGCTGGTGACCGGCGGCGACGCGGTTGCAGAACTGGTGGCGGAAGAAGATGGCCAGGTGGTCGGCCACATCCTGTTTTCGCGGCTGTTCGTCCAGAATGGCGGCAAGACCTTCGCGGCCGTGGCGCTCGCGCCGCTGGCGGTGGAGCCCTCGTTCCATGGCAGCGGCATCGGCGGCGCGCTGATCCGAGAGGCGCATATCCGCCTCAAGGATGGTGGTGAGACGCTGGCCGTGGTGCTGGGCGACCCCACCTATTACGGGCGTTTCGGCTATAGCCACACGCGTGCCGAGAACTTCGAAAGCGAGTACCAGGGCGAAGCGCTGCAAGCGCTGGCCTGGGGTGACGCCCCAGAGGCGGGCACGCTGGTCTATGCCTCCGCCTTCACCGCTCTCGCCGCGTAGAACAGTCCACCGTTTCACGGAAACGGCGAACTGCTCTACCTCTTTGTTTTAACGCAATTCCGAACGGAAAACCGTTTCACACTTTTCCTGGATTGCCCGAGGCGAGAGCTCTGGTCGCAAATGCCGCGTTTTCGCCTCGACATCGAGTATGACGGCAGCCTGTTTGCCGGCTGGCAGCACCAGGCGGACCAGCCTTCGGTGCAGCAGACGATCGAGCAGGCGATCGAAAACTTCTGCGGCGAAGCGATCAGGCTGCGCGCCGCCGGCCGCACCGATGCCGGCGTGCATGCGACCGCGCAGGTGGCGCATGCCGACCTCGCCAAGGCGTGGCCTGACGACAAGGTGCGCGATGCCATCAATGCCCATCTGCAGGCGGCAGGCGCGCGCATCGCCATCTTAAAAGCGACGGTCGTCTCCGACAGCTTCGACGCCCGCTTCTCGGCCATCGGCCGCCACTATCTCTACCGCATCCTCAACCGCCGTGCGCCGGCCGCGCTAGACAAGGGCAAGGTGTGGTGGGTGCCGAAACGGCTCGACGCCGGCGCCATGCATGAAGCGGCGAAGGTCCTGCTCGGACGGCACGACTTCACCACCTTCCGCTCGACCCAGTGCCAGGCCAACAGCCCGATCAGGACGCTGGAACGGCTCGATGTGAGCCGACAAGGCGACATGATCGAGGTCAGGGCTTCGGCGCGCTCGTTCCTGCACAACCAGGTGCGTTCGATGGTTGGCTCGCTCAAGCGGGTCGGCGACGGCGGCTGGAGCGCGGCCGACCTGAAAACAGCACTCGAGGCGCATGACCGAGCCGCCTGCGGCCAGGTGGCGCCGCCCGACGGGCTGTTTCTCACTGGTGTCGATTATCCAGTCGAGACGAGCCCGGAAAGGCTCTGAACTCCGACATCGTCCGGCACCGTGATGCCGAGCAGCGTCTGCAGGCCGAACAGCACCAGCAGCGACGCGATGAACATGCCGACGAAAACGGCGGAGCCTACTGCTGCGCCCTTGCCTATGGTGGCATTTGTCATGCGCCAGGTCAGCACCATAGAAAGGGCAAACAGGAACAGCGACACAAGGCTCGAAACCTGGCTTGCGGACGACAGGAAAAGCCGGATCAGCGCCGAGGGCAGCATCAGCCAGGCGGTGATGGCCGAAGCCCAATTGCTGGCAACGACGTAGTGGACGAAGCGGCCGCCTATGCCGGCGCGCGGCGCGATCAAAGCGAGCGCAACCAGCGGCAGCACCCAGGAGCCGATGTCGACCATCGCCAAGCGCACCAGCATGCTGAAGCGCCCCGCGAAGGCGTCGGGATCGCCGATTTCGTTGGCGATGCCGACCCAGCCGACGATCAGCGCCGGTGCTGCAACGACAATGGCGAAAAAGGAATTCCAGAAGCCGTCGGCCGACAGGTCGAGCAGGCGCAGGCCGTCGGCCTTGCCGAGCATCAATCGCCAGGCGCCCGTCAGCGAAGCTTGGGTTTCGTCCGCCGAAAGCATGCTGTTCAGCCCTGTCCGAACCAGTCTTCTATGAAGCGCTGGTAGATTTGAGTCAGCGTCTCGAGGTCGGCAATGGTGACGCGCTCGTCGACCATGTGCATGGTCTTGCCGACCAGCCCGAACTCGACCACCGGACAATAGTCCTTGATGAAACGCGCGTCGGACGTTCCACCGGAAGTCGACAGCGTCGGCTCCTTGCCGACCGCCGACTTGATCGAGCCGCGCAGCGTTTCGATCAGCCTGTCGTCACGGGTCAGGAAGACATGGCTCGGCCGGTCACGCCAGACGAGCTCGTAGTCGACCGGCGCCTTCTTGCCCTGCCGGTACTTCTTGCGCCTGGCTGCCTGGTCGAGCCGGTTGTGGATTTCGGCCTGCAGGGTCTCGTCCGTCCAGGTGTCGTTGAAGCGGATGTTGAAGGTCGCGGTCGCTTTGGCCGGGATGACATTGGTGGCCGGGTTGCCGACATCGATGGAGGTGATCTCCAGATTGGTCGGCTGGAAATCCCTGGTTCCCTTGTCGAAAACAGGATGCAGCAAGGCATCGACCAGGCTCATCAGCCCGCGCACCGGATTGTCGGCAAGCAAGGGATAGGCGACATGGCCCTGGCGGCCATTGACGGTGACGGCGCCGGACATCGAGCCGCGGCGGCCGATCTTGATCATGTCGCCCAGCGCATCCGGATTGGTCGGCTCGCCGACGACAGATGCATCCCATTTCTCGCCCCTGGAAGCCGCCCATTCGAGCAGCTTGACCGTGCCGTTGATCGCGGGGCCTTCCTCGTCGCCGGTGATCAGCAGCGAGACCGAGCCTTTCGGACCGCCATTGGCCTCGACATGGCGCGCCACGGCGGCGATGAAACAGGCAATGCCGCCCTTCATGTCGACGGCGCCGCGGCCATACATCTCGCCATTGGCGATCTCGGCGGCGAAGGGCGGATGCGTCCAGGCGGCTTCGTCGCCGACCGGCACCACGTCGGTGTGGCCGGCGAACATCAGATGCGGACCATTGCCGGAACGCCTTGCATAGAGGTTTTCGATATCTGGCGTGCCGTCTTCGGAAAACACCGGCCGATCGACCAGGAAGCCGAGCGGTTTGAGCATCGTCTCCAGCGCGGTCAGCGCACCGCCCTCAGCAGGCGTCACCGAAGCGCAACGGATAAGGGCGGCAAGGTTTTCAACGGGATCGGTCGGCAGCGTCATGGCAAAAGCGATAGTCGAAAGCGCAGGGCCTGTCACGGCCAGACATAGAGGCCAGCCTCATGGCTGGCGATACCGCCGATATTATGGTTTTCATGTCGTATAGTTGCGACCCGGCGCGGGCGACAGGATGGCAGACAAGGACAAACGGATCGTCATAGCCGGTGCCGGCAGCATCGGCTGCTACGCCGGCGGCTGCCTGGCGCTGGCCGGCCGAGAGGTCATTCTGCTGGCGCGGCCGCGCATCGAGGCAGCGTTGCGGCAGGACGGATTGCGGGTCAGCGACCTCGAGGGCCGCGATCGCTCGATCAGGCCGGAGGCGCTTTCCGTCACCGCCGATCCGGCCGCCGCTTTGCCGCTGGCGGACGTGATCCTGGTCACGGTCAAGAGCGGCGCGACGCAGGACATGGCGGATCTTATCAAAGCCCATGCCCGGCCCGACGCCATGGTGATCAGCCTGCAGAACGGTGTCGATAATGCCGACAGGCTGCGCGCTGGACTTTCCGGACGTACGGTGCTGGCCGGCATGGTGCCGTTCAATGTGGTGCAGTCCCCGGATGGCGAGCTGCCGCTGCGCGTGCGCCGCGCCAGCGACGGCACGGTAATGGTCGAGGATGGCGCCGCCGGCCTGGTCGGCCTGCTTGGCGTCGAAGGGTTTGCGGTCGAAGCCCATGGCGACATGAAAGCCGTGCTGTGGGGCAAGCTGCTGATGAATTTGAACAACGCGCTGGTGGCGCTTTCCGGCCTGCCGCTGGCGACCGAACTGGCCGATCGGCGCTGGCGGCTGATCCTGGCCAGCCAGATCGACGAGGCGCTGACGGCGATGAAAGGGTCCGGCATCGAGCCGGCGCGGATCGCCGGCCTGCGGCCGGCGCTGCTGCCGAAAGTGCTCAGGCTGCCGGACTGGCTGTTCAAGCTGCTGGCACGGCGCATGCTGGCGATCGACCCGCAGGCGCGCTCGTCGATGTGGGACGATTTGCAGCGCGGCCGGCCGACGGAGATCGATGATTTGCAGGGCGCCGTCCTGCGGCTGGCGGAAAAAGCCGGCACGCCGGTGCCCACAGTTCAGCGGATCACCGCCTTGGTGCGTGCGGCGGAAGCGGAGCGGCTTGGCTCGCCGGGCCTGGCGCCGGAGCAGATTGTTGCACCGGCCGGCCGTCGATCAACGTGATCTTCTGCCAGATTTTCCGCGACAGGTTGGACGCCAGGTTCTCGATGTCGTTGACGCCGTCGATGACCACGTCGTCATTGACCGACTGCGCGAACAATGCGGCGATCTTGCCGGTGATCGACAGCATTTCGGAGCAATAGTCGAGGTAACGCGCCAGGTCGGCGGCATTGGTGATGCGGGCGGGCGAATGCGACGTCGGCTTGAAATCGGCCGACAGCGCCGCTGGATCCTTGGTCAGCTGGTGCATGTCGATGACGTGGATCAGCGAGCGCAGGCTATGCAGCTGGCGAAAGACCTGCTTGCGCTTGATGCGCTCCTCGGAGCGGATCAAGGCGAGAAATCCGACAATGGCGAGGATGAACATGTTGAGCGAAGCTTCGATGCCTTGCACCGACTGGACGGCATCACCGGGTTTGGAAATGCGGTCGAATGGCAGGACGGTGCCGACGAAGATGAACATCAACGCGCCGGCAACGACAGCGGCGACGATGAGGCTACGCAGCCACCAGATCGGCGCTTCCAGGGCCTTGGCGCCCTGTGCCAGATCGCGCGACAGCGAGACCAGTTCGGCGGCAACGCCGCGCAGCCCGGCATCGGGGAAGCGCTCCGCAACGCGCGTCTCCAGCCGTTCCGCGGTCTCGATGATCAGCTTCGGATCAAGCGTACGGTAGCGCATGTCCGATCGAACCTCAGGGTTGTGCCGGCTCGTTGGTGCGCCGGCCATAGCGGTTGGGTCCAGGCTGCCCCGGAAACAGGCACAACACAAGGAAGGCGACGATCGAGACCACCGGCACGAACAGGATCAGCGCCGCAATGCCCGGCTTGTCCAAATCGTGCAGCCGCTTCACCGCCAGGGCGATGTTCGACCACAGCGAGGCGATGAAGGCGACGAAGAAGATGAACGACCACATGTTGCTCTCGGCCGAACCTTCCGGCACCAGCGTGAAGCGGTAGAGCGGGAAGGCCTGGATGATGGCGACGAGCAACCCGCCAAGAAAATAGGCCGCGCGACTGACGCGGCCCGAGGTTTTGAAGAAAAGCCAGGTGAGATCTGATCTGTCAGGCAAGCGGGTCCGGTCCATATTGATTGGCGCCCCTGGCGCCTTCGAGAATGCCGCATTCCACCAGAAACCAGATCGGGCCAATCAATGGCACCAGCATGATCAGGCTCCACCAACCCGACTTGCCGCGATCATGCCAGCGCTTGGCGTAGACTGCGAGTGCGAAATAGATCGAGGCAAGAGCGATGAGAATGCCGATGATGCCGATCTGGGCGCCACTGGCGGTGGTGATGCGTGTACCGAGGATCGCATCGAGAATGAAGGCAACGATGCCAATGACGATGAAAACGCCGATCGCGGCCCAGAACTTGCCCCGATTGATGCGACCATCAAAGCTTGTGAGCAGATACTTCCAGTCCATGTCACCCCTCCATATTGAACCAGCGCGACCGATTGTCGCGCCGGCGGAAGGTGCGCTCGCTTCGCGCAAAGATCAATCGCGCAGCAATTCGTTGATCGAGGTCTTGGAGCGCGTCTTGGCATCGACGCGCTTGACGATGACGGCGCAGTAGAGGCTCGGACCCGGCTCGCCGTTCGGAAAGGGCTTGCCCGGCATCGTTCCGGCGACGACGACGGAATTCGGCGGCACTTCGCCATAGAAAATCTCGCCGGTGGCGCGGTCGACGATCTTGGTAGACTGGCCGATGAAGACGCCCATGCCGAGCACCGAGCCTTCGCGCACGATGCAGCCCTCGACCACTTCTGAGCGCGCGCCGATGAAGCAATTGTCCTCTATGATGGTCGGGCCGGCCTGCATCGGCTCCAGCACGCCGCCGATGCCGACGCCGCCGGAAAGATGCACGTTCTTGCCGATCTGGGCACAGGAGCCTACCCCGACCCAGGTGTCGATCATGGTGCCTGTATCGACATAGGCGCCGACATTGACGAAGGACGGCATCAGCACGGCGCCCGGCGCGATATAGGCCGAGCGACGCACGATCGACCCCGGCACGGCACGAAAGCCCGCCTTTTCGAAGTCGACAGCGCCCCAGCCATCGAACTTCGACGGCACCTTGTCCCACCACATCGCTTCGCCGGGACCACCCTTGATGATCTCCATCGGGTTGAGCCGGAAGGACAACAGCACGGCCTTCTTCAGCCACTGGTTGACATGCCACTTGCCGTCGGCCTGCCGCTCGGCGACGCGGACGGCGCCGCGGTCAAGCAGGTCGAGCGCCGACTGGATGGCATCGCGCGTTTCGCCGCGCGTCGCAGTCGAAATCGCGTCGCGTTCCTCGAAGGCCTTCTCGATGGTCTTTTCGAGGCTCGCCAGATCGGGCTTCGACATGAATTCGCTCCATTACCAAGCTGTTAAGGGGCTGCGCCTTAACCTGTTTTGAAAGTCGCGCGGACCCTATGTTAAGGCTTAATGGGGGTCAATCGCGTGTGCGTCACGGGACGGCGCAGTTAAGGGAATTGGACGGGTAGTTATGACTCCTATGGAAAAGGCGGGGTGGACTCCGCTGCCGCATTCGGACGAGGATCTGGAGCGGTCGAAGAGCGTGCCGGACACGCCGCAGACGCGTGCCGAAACCTACCGGCTCGCCTGGAACGATCCCGACTTCATGACGCGGCGCGAGTTGCGCGCGGTCAGGCTGCAGCTCGAACTCCTGAAACCGGAAATGATCCTGGCCGAACGCGGCATCCGCTCGACGGTGATCCTGTTCGGCGGCGCGCGGCTGCCGGAACCCGGCGGCGAGGCCTGGGCGGCCAAGAACGAGACGCAGAAGAAGAACCTCGAGGAGAACAGCAAATACTACGAGGAAGCGCGCAAATTCGCCCGCCTCTGCTCGCAGCAGTCGGCTACCTCCTATTACCGCGAATATGTCGTGGTGACCGGCGGCGGGCCCGGCGTGATGGAAGCGGGAAACCGCGGTGCCGACGATGTCGGCGCGCCGTCGATCGGCCTCAACATTGTCCTGCCGCACGAGCAGGCGCCGAACATCTATGTGACGCCGGAGCTCTGCTTCAACTTCCATTATTTCGCTATCCGCAAGATGCATTTCGTCATGCGCGCCAAGGCGGTCGCGGTGTTTCCGGGCGGCTTCGGCACGATGGACGAATTCTTCGAGACGCTGACCCTGATCCAGACAGGGCGCATGGAGCGCGTGCCGGTGATCCTGTTCGGCAAATCCTTCTGGAAGCGGGCGATCGATCTCGATTTCCTCGCCGAGCAGGGCACGATCAGCCCCGGCGACCAGGACATCATCGACTTCGTCGACACCGCCGATGAAGCCTGGGGGATCATCAGCCGGTTCTACAAGCTAGGGGAGTAGGAAAGTGACGAATTGAAGAACTGGGGGACTGGGGGAATTGATCCGTAGAGACCGTCCTTCATTCTTCAATTCTTCAATTCCCCTCTTCCATCCCCCTCCACAATCGCCGTCAGAAACCCCGCCAGATCGTCGGTGACGAAATCGACATCGTCCTCATTGGCCGGGTCGCGCTCCCAGATCTCGGAAAAGGTCGGCTCGAAATTGCGCGGCACGATAAGCACCGTGGTCATGCCGAGCGACTTCGGCACCGAAAGGTTACGGGCAAGGTCTTCGAACATCACCGCATTGTGGCCGGTGACGGCGTGGAGTTCGGCGAACTTCTCGTAGGTCTGGCGCGCCGGCTTGGGATTGAGCCCCGCAGCGACGATGTCGAAGATGTCGTCGAAATGGTCGAGGATGCCGAGTTGGCGCGCGGTGCGCTCGGCGTGCCTGCGGTCGCCATTGGTGAAGATGAACTTGCGGCCCGGCAGCTGGCGGATGGCGGTGCCGAGAACCGGATCGGGCACCAGCCATGAATAGTCGATGTCGTGGACCTTCTCGAGGAAATCGTCGGGGTCGATGCCGTGACGTGTCATCAGCCCGTTCAGCGTCGTGCCATATTCGCGGTAGAGCTCCTTCTGCAACTTGCGCGCTTCGTCGCGCGGCAATGCCAGCAGTTCGCCGACATAGGCGGTCATCTTGACATCGATCTGCGAGAACAGATTCGAATGATGCGGATAGAGCGTGTTGTCGAGATCGAAGATCCAGTCGGTGACATGGGCGAAGCGGGCGGGGTCAGGGAGCGTGGTCATGGGCTCCTTATGGCATGAAACGCGCATTCCGAAAGCGACTTTATCCACAACTTCTGCTCGTTGAGGTTGCGTAAATCGCCTCACGATTCAAATTTTAGGCATCTGGGAAAGGTGGCCTTCAGGGCTTGCTGGCAGAGAGGCAGTCCTGTGGGAGCAAGCGATGAACAGCATAATTCTGAGATCCGCCGCCGTTGCTTTCGCCTCAGTCGCGGCCTCTCTCCTGCTGACCCTGATCATCGTTCCGGCCATGGGATTTCCGGTCAACCGCACGATCTGGCTGACCTCCACCCTCTGTCCGCTGGTGCTGGCGTGGGCCGCTAGCGCAAGCACTTTCTGGCAAAGCGACAGGCTGAAAAACGCGCATCGCGATCTCGCCCGAGCCCATGCCCAGCTCGCCGCCGCGCATCGCCGCCTGGCGGAAAAGGCGAGCCGCGACGACATGACCGGCATGCTCAACCGGGAAAGCTTCTTTGCCGCGCTCGACGGTTCGCGCCGCAAGTCCGATCGCGGCGCGCTGCTGATCATCGATGCCGATCACTTCAAGACCATCAACGATAATTTTGGCCACCTGACAGGCGATGACGCGCTGCTTTTGATCGCCAGCGCGATCCAGCGCGGCGTGCGCAGCGGCGATGTGCTCGGCCGCATCGGCGGCGAGGAGTTCGGCGCCTTTTTGGTTGGCGCCACCGAGCAGGAGGCCAAGCGTGTCGCCGAGCGCATTCGCCGCGAAGTGGAGCTGATCCGCTTCCGGCCCGTCGACGAGCGGACCATCCCGCTCACGGTCAGCATCGGCGGCACCATCTGCGGCGAGGAAGCCAGTGTGTCGGAGCTGATGCGCGCCGCCGACCGGCGCCTCTACCAGGCCAAGCACCAGGGCCGTAACCTGACGATCATCGACACCGGCATTTCCGAGGCGGCGTGATCCGATCCGCCACAACCAACTCGTTAACGAAATTCTAACGCTGTTTGCACTCGGTTGTACCGCTTAGCCGGGTTTTCACTGCTTTGCGGCCAGACTTGGCACGATACTGGCTTCCGCGGTGATGCATGTGTCGTTCCGGGAATTGCCGTTCTGGGAACGCCATGCAGTGCCGAAGCCCAGCCGAGAGACCAGCCATGAGTTTCCTCATCAAGAAAATGTCACGCCGAGCGCTCGTGCAGGCGTTGATCGCACTGCCTGCCCTGTCTTTGTTCCGCAAGCTGCCTGATGCCGATGCCGCCGGTCCAGAGCCCGACCCGAACGAGATCGTGGAGGTCAATGGCTGGATTCTGAGGCGGGGCGACCTGGCATGATCTTCGACAGCTACGAGGCGTATCGCGCCGCGAACTTCACCCCAAAAGTGTGCATCCTAGGCTCCGGTCCGGCCGGCACGACCATTGCCCGCAAGCTTGGCGCGGCCGGCATTCCGGTGGTGGTGATGGAGGCCGGTCCGCGCGAATTCAGCGACGAGTCGCAGGACTTTTACCGTGGCAGCACGGTCGGGGATTTTTATTTCGATCTCGACATAACCCGGCTGCGGTTGATGGGCGGCAGTTCCAACCACTGGGCCGGCTGGTGCCGCGTGCTCGACAAGCAGGATTTCGAGCCGAAGGCCTGGGTACCCGATACGGGCTGGCCGATCCGCCGCACCGACATCGAACCCTATCTGCCGGAAGTGCGCGACATTCTCGACCTTCCGGCCCTCCGGCCAGATGTGCCGATCTCGGACGACATTCACTGGGTGCAGCTGATCAAGAGCCCGGCCGTGCGCTTCGCCGAGAAGTTCGGCGATGAACTCGACAAGGCCAAGAACATCGCGGTGGTGCTCAACACTTGTGCCACCGAACTTTCCGGCGACGGCAAACGTGTGACGGGCGCCAGACTGTGGTCGAACGGGCAGGATGCCGGCTCCTTCAGTGCCGACTATTTCATCGTCTGCACCGGCGGGCTGGAGAATTCGCGGCTGCTTCTGTGGTCGAACCAGCGTTCGAAAGGCGGCGTCGTGCCGAATGCGACGGCGCTTGGCCGCTACTGGATGGAGCATCCGACCTTCGAGGGCGGCAACGCGATCCTGGCCGACTACAACGCGTTCGAGATCGACGCCGTCAATGAGGCCTTCTTCTCGCCGACCCTTGCCGCCATGGAGCGGCTGCAGATCATGAATTTCGGCATCCGGCTGATCGAGACGCCGTATCCCGGCGTCAAGAGCCTTATCGCCGACCTCGCCTGCACGGCACCCGACATGGCCGAGTGGATGTCCTCCAAGCTCAGTCAGAGACTGCGCTGCGCCGCCCAGCTCTACGTCGCCTGGGAACAGGCGCCGCTGGCCTCCAACCAGATCGAGTTGTCGAAGACCGATGTCGACCATGCCGGCGTGCCACGCATCGAATTGCACTGGAAGAAATCGGAAATGGAGCGCCGCACCCTGCTCGAAGGGCTCAGACTGTTCGGCAAGACGCTGATCGAGAAGAATCTCGGCCGCGTGCGTATTGCCGACTGGATCAGCAATGGTCAGGATTATCCGACCAACGACGAGACGGCGGGCCATCATCACATGGGCGGCACGCGCATGGGCACCGACGTCAGCAAGAGCGTGGTCGACGCCAACTGCAAGGTGCACGGCATGGACAATCTCTATGTCGGCGGCTCCTCGGTGTTCTGCACGTCGGGCCAATGCAACCCGACGACGACGATCACCGCGCTGGCCTGCCGGCTGGGCGACCATCTGAGCAAGGTGGTCACCGCCTGACGGCTGCAGGGCAACTGCTGCCTAGAGCGTCGCCGGATCGAGGGCCGGCTGGTCCTTGCGGCGGGCGACGATTGCCGCGAAATCGGCGCTCTGGAAGGCATCGCGCAAGGCGTCGAAGGACGGCAGCACGAAATAGGCGCGCTGGAACTTGTCGATCTCGTAGCCGGTGCGCATCACCGTTTCCAGGTCGAAGGGCACGTGGTGGGCGTCATTGCCTTCGACCGCGAACTGCAGCTCGGTAAACGACGACATCAGGCCGGCGCCAAAGGCCTTTAGCGGCTGGCCGGCCTCCTGCATCAGGCCGTATTCGGCCGTGTACCAGTAGAGCCGGGAAATCATCTCGTCGCCGCCCAGCGCGATGATGTCGCCGGCCTTCTCGCCATACATCTGCATGAAATCGGCGAACACCGGTTGCGACAGCGCCGGCACGTGGCCGAAGAAGTCATGGAACATGTCGGGCTCGACAATGTAGTCGAGCTCCTGCCTCGTCCGCAGCCAGTTGGTGACCGGGAAGCGGCGATCGGCGAGATGATCGAAAAACGGGGCCGCGGGAATGAGACCGGGCACCGCGACGATCTCCCAGCCGGTCAATTTGCGCAGCTTGGCGCTGACCTCGTCGAAATCGGGAATACGGTCGAGCAGGCCAAGTTTTTCGACGCCGTCGAGATAGGAATGGTGGGCGAGCCTGCGCGTCAATTTGGTCTGGCGGTCGCACAGCGTGCGCCACACCGCCTGCTCTTCTTCGCTGTAATCGTAACCCTGGGACACGGTGAAATCGGCGCGGCAGACCGAATAGTCACCGCGCAATCCTTGCGCCGCGCAGTCGCGGGCATATTCGGCAACGCTCATCGTCGTCATGGTTTTCCTCCTCGCAAATCATGAATGGCTGACGTGCCGAAAGGCTAACCGGATTTGCCGAGGCAAATCGGTTTTGATGATGGCTCGAACGGAATATTTGGGATAACATCCACTCACAAAACCCTCTATCGGAGTGAAAATGCCTCAATTCGACGATTTCGAGATCAAGATGCTCGAAGTCCTGCAGCGCGACGGGCGCAAGCCGGTTTCCGAACTGGCGCAAGAGATCGGCCTGTCGACGACGCCGTGCGCGCGGCGCTTCGAGGCGCTGCAGGAGGCCGGCATCATCAAGGGATTTGCCGCGGTGATCAGCCGCCGCGCGGTCGGCCTGATGGTCGAGGTGTTCATCCAGGTGCGCCTGGTCAGCCACAGCGACGGCTCGCCCGAAAGCTTCATCGCCGCCGTGCAGCGCATGGACGAGGTGTCCTCGTGCTGGACGATGACTGGCGACCATGACTTTCTGCTGCATGTCATGGTGCCGTCGGTCGACGAACTCAACGCCTTCGTCATGCACCGGCTGATGCGGCTCGACGGCGTGCGCGACGTCCACACGCAGTTGGTGCTGCAGAACATCAAGGGGCCGGGCCATGTGCCGCTCGGGCATCTCAGGCGATGACAATGCCTCTCTTCGCACTCCTTGGGGAAAAGCTGCACGCAAACTGCTGAAACGGGCCAAGCGCGTGTCCACATCGCCGGCCAGCTTGCGCGGACCAACCGCCCAGAGGTCCGCCATGAAAATCGTCCTGATCAATCCGCCGCACACCGCCATCGGCAGCCGCGTGCCCGACGATCACCTGCCGCCGCTCGGTCTGCTGGCGATCGGCGGACCGCTGATCGATGCCGGCCATCAGGTGCGGCTCGTCGACGCCGAGTTTGGGCCGATGCCGCTCGATGACGTCGTACGCAACGCACTGGAGGACCACCCCGACTTCGTCCTGATCGGCCATTCCGGCTCGACCTCGGCGCACCCGACCGCCTTGCTGATCGCTGAGCAGATCAAGCAGCGGGAGCCGGCGACCATCATCGTCTATGGCGGCGTTTTCCCGACCTATCATTGGCGCGACATCCTGGCCGCCACCGATGCCTTCGACTTCATCGTGCGCGGCGAGGGAGAAGCGACCGTCGTGGCGCTGGTCGAGGCGGTGGAAATGCGCCAGCCGCCGGCGAGCGTGGCCGGCATTGCCTATCGCGACGATCTCAGCCGTCCCGTCGCCACACAGGCGGCCATGACCATTGCCGAGCTCGACGCCTACCGCGTCGGCTGGGAGCTGATCGACCATACCAGTTACAGCTACTGGGGCGGCAAGCGCGCCGTGGTCATGCAGTTTTCGCGCGGCTGCCCGCATCTGTGCAACTATTGCGGCCAGCGCGGCTTCTGGACCCGCTGGCGGCATCGCGATCCGGTGAAATTCGCCAGGGAGATCGCCTGGCTGCACCGCGAGCACGGCATCGAGCTGATCAATCTCGCCGACGAGAATCCGACGGTCTCGAAGAAGGCCTGGCGTGCCTTCCTCGACGCCCTTATCGCCGAGAACGTGCCGGTGCTGATCGTCGGTTCGACCCGTGCCGACGACATCGTGCGCGATGCCGACATCCTGCATCTCTACCGCAAGGCCGGTGTCATCCGCTGGCTGCTCGGCATGGAAAACACCGACGAGCAGACGCTGCAATTGATCCGCAAGGGCGGCAGCATCTCATCCGACCGCGAGGCGATAAGGCTGCTGCGCCTCAACGGCATCCTGTCGATGGCGACCTGGGTGGCCGGCTTCGAGGACGAAGGGTTTCGCGACCTGTGGCGCGGCTTTCGCCAGCTCATCGCCTACGACCCGGACCAGATCCAGGCGCTTTATGTGACGCCGCATCGCTGGACGCCGTTCTTCCGCATCGCGCGGGATCGCAAGGTGATCCAGCAGGATGCGCGCCTGTGGGACTACAAGCACCAGGTGCTGCAAATGACCCGGCTAAAACCCTGGATGCTGTTCTTCAGCGTCAAACTGATCGAGCTGGCGGTGCAATCACGGCCGAAGGCGCTGGCCCGCATCCTGTTCCACAAGGATCCCGAGCAGCGCCATTCGATGCGCTGGTACACGCAGATGGGCCGCCGGGTCTGGTTCCGCGAGGTCTGGGGCTTTCTGGTCCGCGACATCAGGGTGAAGGACGGCCCGACGCTGGCCGAATTCTGGGGCGCGCCGCAGGACGCCGAGGAGGAATCGATGTCCGTTCGACGCCCCGCCAGAAAGCCCGCCATTCCCATCATCGGCAATATTGAAGATTCCGAGGCGAAAAAGTTAGCCGGCTGACGAGCCCATCAAGGCACGATCAGCGTGCCGGCACCGTGCTCGGTGAACAGTTCCAACAGCACGGCATGCGGCGTCTTGCCGTTGAGGATGACGACGCCTTCGACACCGCGTTCGATCGCTTCGATGCAGGTCTCGACCTTGGGGATCATGCCGCCCGAGACCGTGCCGTCCTTGATCAGCGCCTTGGCCTCGGCCACGGTCAGTTCGTCGATCAGCTTCTTGTTCTTGTCGAGCACACCCGGCACGTCGGTGAGGAACAGCAGGCGCGTCGCCTGGCAGGCGCCGGCAATGGCGCCGGCGAAGGTGTCGGCATTGATGTTGTAGGTGTGGCCGTCGCGGCCTGGCGCCACCGGCGCCAGCACCGGAATCATTTCGGAGCGTGCCAGAAGATCGAGCAAGGTGCGGTCGACCTCGACCGGCTCGCCGACGAAGCCGAGATCGAGCACGCGCTCGATGTTGGAGTCCGGGTCGATCATGGTCTTGCGAGCCTTTTCGGCGAAAACCATGTTGCCGTCCTTGCCGCAGAGACCGATCGCCCATTCGCCCTCGGCGTTGATCAGCGCGACGATCTCCTTGTTGATCGAACCGGCCAGCACCATTTCGACGATCTCGACCGTCTTCTGGTCGGTGACGCGCAGGCCGCCCTCGAACTTCGATTCGATGCCCATCTTGGCCAGCATGGCGCCGATCTGCGGGCCGCCGCCATGGACGACGATCGGGTTGACGCCGGACTGCTTGAGCAGCGCGATGTCGCGCGCGAAGGCCTTGCCGAGCTCGATGTCGCCCATGGCATGGCCGCCATATTTCACCACGACCGTCTTGTGCTCGTAGCGCTGCATGTAGGGCAGCGCCCGCGACAACAGGGCTGCCTGCATTTCGGCGGTGGCGGTTATTTCCGTCATCGGCTTGGTTCCCGGCTTTTTATTTTAAGCACGTCGTTGTCCCAAAACCCCTGGACCCTTTTGGGCGACATGCATCAGGTAAGGACGGCGGCGTCTTAGCGGGAATTGGCGCCGCCCGCAAATGGCTTTGCTGTCATATTCAAGCGCTTCACGACCTCGTCATCGTGTCGGCACCATCAGCGGCGCCCTGCGGTCCAGCCAACCCGAGATCTTCTCCATCTGCGCGGCGAGCGACAAAAGCGTCTCCTCGTCGCCCGGACGGCCGGCCGCCTGGATGCCGATCGGCAGGCCGGCGTCGGTGACATGGACCGGCAGCGCGATCGACGGCTGGCCGCTGACATTCTGGATCGCCGGCCAATGGGTGAACCAGAGGCTCTTGTCCATCAGCTGGCCGAAGAACGGCTTCAGCTTCAGCAAGGGTGTCAGGTGAAGCTTGTCGAGCAGGTTCTCGATGAGCTCGTCGGCGCCTTTCGGATCCATGGCGCCGCAGGCGAGCGGCGGGTGGGCAATGACCGGCATCAGCACGGCATCATACTGCGCGGTCTCCGAAATCAGCTGCCGCGAGGCGGCATGCAGCCGCTGCAGGTCGGCATAGGTCTCGCCGGCCGACACTATTTCGCCGAAGCGGGCGAGCACCCGCGTCGCCCGCTCGATGTCACCCGTAACGGAACGGCCGACGCGCAGCGCTTCCGCGCGCATCGTGCCGGCGACGGCGGAGGCAACCGTCCTGCAGAAATCGGCGAAGAAATCGCGGCCGATAAAGGGCAGGTCGATCTCCTCGACCGTGTGGCCGCCCTCGCGGGCAAGCGCCATCGCCGTGTCGAGCGCCTTGAGCGTCTCGTCCGAGATCGGCAGGCCAAGCGGGGATTTGCGGTACACGGCCAGGCTGAGCTTGCCGGGATCGCGCGCGGCAGCGGCCGCGAACGTGCCCTTCGGCGGCGGCGCGGCATAGGGCGACAGAGGATCGGACCCATGGGTGAGGTCGAGCAGCAGCGCGCAATCACGCACCGAACGGGTGAGCGCATGGTCGACGACCATGCCGTACCAGCTTTCGCTCACCAGCGGCGTCAGCGGTGTGCGGCCGCGCGACGTCTTCAGGCCGACAAGCCCGGTGCAGGCGGCAGGCACGCGGATCGAGCCGCCGCCATCGGAGGCATGTGCCACCGGCACTACGCCGGCTGCGACCAGTGCAGCCGCACCACCCGACGAGCCGCCGCTGGTGTGACCGGTGTTCCACGGATTGCGGGTGATGCCGAAGGCCCTGGATTCGGTCATCAATCGAAGCCCGTGCTCCGGCGATGTCGAGGTGACGATCGGGATAAGTCCGGCAGCGATGTAGCGGTCGGTCAGCACCGAATTGACATCGGCCAGCCATGCCGGAATGCGGCTGCCGCCATGCGTCGGCACGCCCCTGATGGCGATGCCGAGATCCTTGATGGCGAAGGGAACACCGGCCAGCGGCAGCGAAGGGTCGACGGTCTTGGCGCGGGCCCGCGCGGCATCGTAGAGCGGTTCGGCCGTGGCATTGATGTCGGGACGGGTGGCCTCGGCGCGGGCAATCGCGGCGTCGGTCAGCTCGACGGCCGAAACCTCGCCCTTGTGGACCAGATCGGCGAGACCGGTCGCGTCTTGCGCCCACAGTGTATGTTCAACCGACATGCCCGCCCCCATCACCGCCAGCAAGCTAGCCAGTGGCGACTTCATTGGCAATCGAGGGATAGATCCGGGTTGGCGACACGCAAGGCTTGGGCGTGCACAAGGTTATTTCCGCCGTTGCAAATACATTGCAATCGCCTAACTTGCCGCAGATGACGCCGCAGGACATCACCAAGCTGATCGTCCGGACTTCGATGAAGGATCGGGCCGCGTTCGATCTGCTTTACCGGCAGACCAGCGCGAAACTTTTTGGCGTCTGTCTTCGTGTATTGAACGACCGGGGAGATGCGGAAGAAGCGCTACAGGAAGTCTTCGTCAAGATATGGACGAAGGCGGATCGTTTTGCGGTCTCCGATCTAAGCCCGATCTCCTGGCTGGTGGCGATAGCGCGCAACCATGCGATCGATCGCATCAGGGCGCGGCGCAAGCCTGCCGCAGACATCGATGCCGCGCTCGACGTGGCCGATCCGGCGCCGGGGCCTGAAGCGATGGCGGTGGCGGGCGACGAATCCGAACGTATCCACCATTGTCTCGATGAGTTGGAGAAGGACCGGGCAGCCGCCGTCCGGGGCGCCTATCTCAAGGGCGAGAGCTATGCCGAACTGGCGGAGCGCCATGGCGTGCCGCTGAACACGATGCGTACATGGCTGCGCCGCAGCCTGTTGAAACTCAGAGAATGTCTGGAAAGATGACGCTAGCAGAAGACACAGGACCGGAACGTGGAGGCGACGACCTGCTCGCCGCCGAATACGTTCTCGGCGTGCTCGATGCCGACGAACGCCAGATCGTCTCCCGCCGCATCGATGCGGATACGGTTTTCGCTCGTCTTGTCGAGGGCTGGGAGGTCAGTCTCTCACCGCTTGCCGCCGCCTATCGGGAAGTCGAGCCGCCGGTTTCGGTGAAGACCGCAGTCGACCGCCGCCTGTTCGCGAACGCTGCCGCCGTGACCACGCCCGCCGAATCGCGTGGCGGCCTGTGGTCCAGCCTCGCCTTCTGGCGCGGTCTTGCCGCGGCCGCGGTTGCGGCACTGGCGATTTACATCGCCGTGCCAGTCCTCAACCCGCCGGTCGAGCAGCCGCAGGCGCGCCTCGTCGCTTCGCTGGCCGCCGAAGGCAGCGACGTCAGATATCTTGCGGTCTACGACGCCGCGCATCACGAAGTCGGCCTGTCGCATGTCTCCGGTGAGCGTGCTTCCGGCAAGGACTTCGAGCTGTGGATGATCGAGGGCAAGAGCCCGCCGGTCTCGATGGGCGTCATTCCGGCAGGTGCAACGGCGCACATCGTCGTCTCGCCGGCGGCCCAGCAGAAACTTGCCCAGGGCGCGGTGCTTGCCGTCAGCCTCGAGCCGTCAGGCGGTTCGCCGACCGGACAGCCGACCGGACCGGTGGTCGCCGCCGGCGATCTGAAGAGCATCTGACCGGCTCTACGCGCCTGAAAAATCACAACAGACTATCATAAGTCTATCCTTCACTGACCATGCTCATAGACAGCATGTCGGCCGGTGACCGATTGCTCGAGAAAATCCCTCTGGCGCCGGAGATAAAATCAAAAATCACGATATTTCTGAAACTCGGGCGATTTTGTTCCGTATCTCCTCGCGTCCCCAAAAGTGGGAAGAGAAAAACCCGAGGAGTTTGACATCATGCGTAGATACGCCACCCTTTTGCTCGCCGGTACGATCGCCGTTTCGGCCCTTGCCACCGCCGCCCATGCCGAAAACCCGATGGTTGGCGGCGCCGCGATGTATGCCAACAAAAACATCGTCGAGAACGCCGTGAACTCGAAGGACCACACCACGCTGGTCGCCGCCGTGAAGGCCGCCGGCCTCGTCGAGACACTGCAGGGCGCCGGTCCGTTCACCGTGTTCGCGCCGACCAACGAAGCCTTCGCAGCCCTTCCGGCCGGCACGGTCGAGACGCTGCTCAAGCCCGAAAACAAGGACAAGCTCACCAAGATCCTGACCTGCCATGTCATCGGCGCCAAGGCGATGGGGGCGGATGTCGCCGCGATGGCCAAGGCTGACGGCGGCACCCACAAGGTCAAGACGGTCGGCGGCTGCGAGCTGTCGCTCAAGGCCGACGGCGGCAAGGTCACGGTCACCGACGAGAACGGCAATGTCGCCAATGTGACGATCGCCGATGTCGAACAGTCCAATGGCGTCATCCACGTCATCGACAAGGTTCTTTTGCCGAAGATGTAACAAGGGGCTTGCTGCCGTCGAACTGGCAGCAAGGGCCCTCCGTCGATTGCACGATCCCGCTCCCGTGATCCGCAATTGACCCGCGCACTCCGCGTCGTCCACGTGCAGACGTGGGACGGCGCGGAGTGTTCGTTCGAGGGCCGCCGTCACCGGCTTTTGATTTCCGCGCGGCGGTATAGTTTGGCAAAGAGACAACAGGAGGAACTGGTCATGAACCGTCGCGACTTTCTTTTGAGCGGTGCCGCCGCCATCGGCGTGATCGGGGCCGCGGCAACGATGCTTCGCATGAGCGATCCGCAGGCAGCGCAAGCGGCCGAGACGTTCGAGATCACCAAGACCGACGCCGAGTGGAAAGCCATCCTGTCGCCGGCCGCCTTCGACGTGCTGCGCAAGGAAGGCACGGAGTACCCCGGCACCAGCCCCCTGCTCAACGAACACCGCAAGGGCATTTTCGCTTGTGCCGGCTGCGACCTGCCGGTCTATTCGTCGGAGACGAAATTCGATTCCGGCACCGGCTGGCCGAGCTTCTGGCAAGAGATACCCAAGGCGATCGGCACGACCGTGGACCGCTCGCTCGGCATGACGCGTACCGAGGCGCATTGCCGCCGCTGCGGCGGCCATCTCGGCCACGTCTTCGACGACGGCCCGGCGCCGACCGGCCTGCGCCACTGCATCAACGGTGTCGCGCTGACCTTCAAGCCCGCCACGGCCTGAGACCATAAACTGGAATGCAAAAAACCCCGGGCTTGCGGCCCGGAGTTTTTTGCGCGGTCAGAGCTTCGGGCGTGGACTGGAGGAGCTTCCCGAAACGGCTGCCCACGTATCTTTGTTTTGTCGCAACCTCCAAGGGAAAGCGCTACGCGCTTTTCCTGGAATTGCTCCGGTATCAGTGGCCGCCACCACCTCCTCCACCCGCTGCGGCCGGCTTGCGGATCAGCATGGTGAACAGGCCAAGCGTCGCAAACAGCACCGTCAGCATGAAGAACACGTCCATGAAGGACAGCAGCGCCGCCTGCTGCTGGACCATGCCCGACAGCTTGGAGATCGCGGCACTTGTCGCGTCGAGGCCAGGGGTCTGCTCGAAATTGAGCGTCATGTTCTGCAGCTTGGTCTGTGCTGCTTCACTGCCCCATTGCACATGCTCGGAGAGCCTTGCGTAGTGGAAGGCGTTGCGGTCGATCAGCACGGTGTTGATCAGGGCAAGGCCAACAGCACCGCCAAGGTTGCGGGTGAGGTTGAACAGGCCCGACGCATTCTTCAGCCGCTCGGGCGGCAGCGTGCCGAGCGCGATGTTGTTGATCGGCACCATGCACAGCATCATCGAACAGCCGCGCAGGATCTGCGGGATGAGCAGCTCATAGAAATCCCAGTCGGCGGTCAGATGCGTCATCCACCAGGTGCCGGTGGCGAAGCCGAAGAAGCCGACCATCATCATCAGGCGCGGGTCCATCTTGTTCGACAGGATGCCCGAGATCGGCGCGGTGAAGAACATCGCCAGGCCGCTGACGAACAGAGCCTCGCCGATCATCATCGAATCGTAGCCGCGGATGCGCCCGAGGAACACCGGATAGAGATAGGTCAGGCCGTAGAGGCCGATGCCGATGACGAAGGAAAACAGCGAACCGAAGGCGAAGTTGATGTTGGTGAAGGCCTTCAGATCGACGATCGGCTCCTCGGCGGTGAACACGCGCCAGAAGAACAGCACCGCGCCGATGGTCATGACGATGGCGCAGATGAAAACGCCCTGGTCCTGCAGCCAGTCATTGTTGGGGCCTTCCTCGAGCACATATTCCATGCAGCCCAGGAACGCCGCCATGCCGGCGAGACCCCACCAGTCGAACTTGCTGAACAGCTTGAGGTTGGGCTTGTCGAAGTCGATCAGCGTCCAGGCCGCCGTCGTCACCAGGATGCCGGGCACGACATTGACCAGGAACAGCCAATGCCAGGACATGGCATGACTGATATAGCCGCCGACGGTCGGGCCGATGGTCGGCGCCAGCGTCGCCACGAGGCCGATCATCGGCGAGACGACGGCGCGGCGGGAGGGCGGGAAGATGGTAAAGGCGGCGGCGAAGACGCTCGGGATCATGCCGCCGCCGATGAAGCCCTGCACGGCGCGGTAGACGATCATCTGGTCGATGTTGGTGGCGGTCGCCGCCAGCGCACTGGCTGCGGTGAAGCCCGCCGCCGAGATGGTGAACAGCACGCGTGTCGACAGCATCCGGCTGAGGAAGCCCGACAGCGGGATCATCACCACTTCGGCGATCAGATAGGCGGTCTGCACCCACGGGATTTCGTCGGAGCTGGCGCTCAGGCCGGCCTGGATCTCCGACAGGGAGGCGGAGACGATCTGGATGTCGAGGATGGCCATGAACATGCCGAACACCATCGCCAGGAAGGCGATGACGCGCCGCGTCGAGATGGTGTCAGGCACAGCCGGCCCCGCCGGCGGTGCTCCTGCTGTCAGGGTTGCGGTTGCCATGGCATTGCTCCCCGGCCGCCGCTCAGTTCGCGGCCACTGGGCCCGACCCGGATGGGGCGGTGCGGCTGTCGACGGCGACGATGACGCTCAGGCCGGCGCGCAGTTTGCCGCTCTTCAGGACATCTGCCGGCACATCGATGCGGACCGGAACGCGCTGCACGACCTTGGTGAAGTTGCCGGTGGCGTTTTCGGGCGGCAGCAGCGAGAACACAGCACCCGAAGCCGGCGCCAGCGACGAGACGGTTCCCTCGAAGTCCTGGCCGTCGGTCGCATCGACCGAGATCTTGACCTTCTCGCCAGGAACCAGCCGGGCAAGCTGCGTCTCCTTGAAGTTGGCGACGATGTAGAGCTTGTCCATCGGCACGATGACGGCGAGCTTCTGGCCGGGACTGACAAGGTCGCCCTGTTCGACCGAGCGGTTGCCGACGATGCCGTCATAAGGCGCCTTGAGCACGGTGAAGGAAAGATCGCGCAGCGCCTTGTCATGGCTGAGCTGCAGGGACGCCAGCGTGCTCGCCGATTCCGCGCGTTGCGCCTGCAGCACGCCGATATTGGCTTGCGCGGCGGCGATCTGTGCGTCGGCGCCGACAAGGGCGGCATCGGCCTGCTGGACCGCGGTCTGGGCGTCGTCCAGCTGCGCCTGCGTGCCGACATGGGTCTTGAGCAGCTGCGAGGCGCGCGCCGCGACCTTGGCTGCGTTGTCGGCCGCGGCCTGGTCGGCGACCTTCTGCGCCTTCGCCTGCTGCAGCGAGGCGCGGGCCGCGTCGGTCTGGGCGTCGATACGGTCGAGCGTCTTGCTCAAGGTGGCGATCTGCGCCTCGGCCTGGGCGACGGCAATCTTGTAATCGCCGTCATCGACGACGAGCAGCGGATCGCCGGCTTTGACCAGCTGGTTCTCGCTGACCTTGACCTGATCGACATAGCCGGAAATCTTGGGCGAGATGAACGCCATGTCCGCCTGGACATAGGCATCGTCCGTCGAGATCATGAAGCGGCCCGTTGTCCAGTAGTCGTAACCGTACCAAGCGCCGGCGCCCAGCAAGGCGACGCCGATGACCGGCAGCAGGAAGGAACGCACCGAACGCTTCTTCTTGGCCGGTGCCTCTGCCGGTGGCGACGAGACAGGCTGGACAGGCACTTCCGGGGCTTCCGTCGCCGGCGCAACCTTGGCGTTGGGGAAGGGACGGACTTCGGCAGTGGTCGGCGCGTTCGAGGACATGACATCTCTCTAAAGTTATAATATGATACTGAACCGTTCGGTTCGATCCGGCCGTTGACATAGCGCGTAAAGAGGACCATATCAAGGGCAATCGAACCGCTTGGTTCGAATTATTTTCGAGGTGTGACTTTCATGGCCGAGACCCCGTCCAATGTCGAAAACGAGTCGTGCGACGACCTGTTGGAAAGCTTGCGCCGTGGCCGCCCGGCCGCGGGGCAGGATCCGGTCAAGCGCAGCCAGATCATCGACGGCGCCCGCCGTGTCTTCATCGACAAGGGCTTCGAAGCCGCCTCGATGAACGACATCACCCGCGAGGCCGGTGTCTCCAAGGGTACGATCTACGTCTACTTCGCCAACAAGGAAGAGTTGTTCGAGGCGCTGATCGAGGAAGAGCGCGGCACCATCTTCAAGAACATGTATGACGTGCTGGACAACGCCGACAACCTGCGCGAGACGCTGGTGAAGTTCGGCAAGGTGCTGGCCCTCAAGATCACGTCGGCCAAGGTCATCCAGGCGCAGCGCACGGTGATCGGGGCATCAGACCGGATACCCGATATGGGCGCGCGTTTTTACGAGCGCGGCCCCAAGCGTGGCCACGACAAGGTCGCGGCCTTTCTCAATGCCGCCATCGAGCGCGACTTGCTGCGCATCGACGATGTCGATCTTGCCGCCTATCAGTTCACTGAACTGTGCCTGGCTGGTCTGTTCCGCCAGTGCATCTTCGCCTACCGTACCAAAGCCCCGACCCAGGACGAGATCGACCGCATCGTCAGGTCAGGCGTCAGCATGTTCCTGAAGGCTTACGGCACCGAAAGGCTTGTGGCGGAAGAAGGCCATCAGACGATTGCTATCGAGGCCAAGCCCTAGGCCACGCCCTAAGCGGTAGATGCATTAGCCGCCATTGGCGGCAAGCACGATGGCTGCCTGCAATTCCTGAAGGCCCTCGGCCTTTTCAGAAGAGGTGGCCAGCACGAACGGGAACGCCGCCGGCCGCTTCTTGATCTTTGCCAGCGTCTCCTCGATCAGCCTCGGCACACCGGCAGTCTTGATCTTGTCGGTCTTGGTCAGCACGATCTGGTAGGACACCGCCGCCTTGTCGAGCAGCGACAGCACTTCGTCGTCCTTGGCCTTGATGCCATGACGGGCGTCGATCAGCACATAGACGCGCTTCAGCGTGACGCGGCCCTTGAGATAGTCGAAGACCAGCTTGGTCCACTCGTCGACCTTTTCCTTCGGCGCGGTGGCATAGCCATAGCCGGGCATGTCGACCAGCGCCAAGGGCGGCAGGTCGGCGCCCTCACCCGAAAATCCGTCCGGCACGAAATAGTTGAGCTCCTGCGTGCGCCCCGGCGTGTTGGAGGTGCGCGCCAGCCCCTTCTGGTTGACCAGCGCGTTGATCAGCGACGACTTGCCGACATTCGAGCGGCCGGCAAAGGCGATTTCCGGCGGCCCTTCAGGCGGCAGGAACTTCATGGCCGGCACGCCGCGGATGAAGATCCACCCTCGCGTAAACAGTTCGGTGCCGATTATGCTGCTGTTCAGAGCGTTCAAGCTGCTGCCTCCAGAAGAGAGATATTGGCACCCCGGATAGCATCGAGGTTGCGGCTGACCTTGTCCACCGGCCAGTCCCACCACGCCACCGCCAGCAGCCGCCTGATTGTCCGGTCGTCGAAACGCATCTTCACCACCTTGGCCGCGTTGCCGGCGACGATTGCATAGGGTGGCACGTCGTGCGTCACCACCGACTTCGCGGCAATGATGGCGCCATGGCCGATTTCCACCCCGGGCAGGATCACCGCCTCCATGCCGATCCAGACGTCGTTGCCGACCACCGTGTCGCCGCGCACTTCCCTGGACCAGGTCGCCGGGTCAAAGCCCTTTTCCCAGCCATGGCCGAAAATATTGAACGGATAGGTCGAAAAGCCGGACATGGCGTGGTTGGCGCCGTTCATGATGAAGCGCGCGCCCTCGGCGATGGCGCAGAACCTGCCGATGATCAGCTTGTCGCCTATGAACGGATAATGATGCAGGACGCATTTTTCGGCGAATTTGTCCGGCCCGTCCGGGTCGTCATAGTAGGTGAAGTCGCCGATCTCGATGTTCAGCGCGTTCACCAGCCCCTTGAGGAAGCCGACGCGGGTATGCATCGGGATCGGGTGCTTGATGTCTGGGTTGGGTCCGTCCATGTCGAAATCCGTCAGAGAAATGGCCGTCAGGTGCATCCGAAACTCGAATGCGCTCGTTCAAAATAGCGTGATCCGCCCTATAGCACCAATCGGGCGACGAGCGAGCTTTCCTTGACGGCCTTGCTCATTTGCTGCCGCGGCAAATCACGATCGGATCGGACAGCGCACTGTCGAAACCGCTGCCCTGATAGACGGTAACATTCGCAGCACCGGGCGGCAGCATAAAGGTTCCTTCGACGATTTTCTGGTCGCCGGCCGGTATGTGGAGAGCCCAGCTATAGGTGCAAAACTGAGGCGGCGCCTGGGGTTCGACGTGGCTGCAGTTCAATTGCGCGCCACCCAGCATGGCGGCGCCGCCGCAGCTGACGGCGTCCTTTGCGAGCGCAATGCCGGGCCATCCCGCAATGGCCGCCACGGTCGCAATCTTCAGCCAATTCATCGTCGTATCCTCGCCCGGCAACGGCCTGCCACCTGAGCCTTTTTGTGGGTCACAGCCCATGCGTCATTTTTTCCAGGCGGGCTTAGTCCGTCTTGCGCACCGCGTCCAGCGGGATTATGTGCATGATGATAATAAGCATGCTCACTAAAAGTCGCGCCGTAGAACCTCAGTACCTCCCATGCCATCGTCACCCAACATCAGCTTCGTGCTGCACGATGTCGCGCGCCTGCTTCGAAAGCGGTTCGAGCAGAGGTCGCGGGCATCGGGGCTGACCCGCGCCCAATGGCAGGTGCTGGCCTATCTCAGCCTGCATGAAGGCATCCACCAGAACAAATTGGCGGACCTTATCGAGATCACGCCGATCACGCTCGCCCGGCTGCTCGACAAGATGGAAGCAAGCGGCTTCATCGAGCGCCGGCCCAATCCCACCGACCGCCGGGCATGGCTGCTTTACCTGACGCCGCAAGCCCATCCGCTCATCGAGATCATGCGCGGCAATGGGCAGAAGACGCGTGACGAGGCCTTTGTCGGCCTTTCCGCGGATGCGCAACTGCATCTGCTGCAAACCCTATCCCTCATCAAATCCAATCTGCTCGCGGCTTGCGCCCAGCCTGCCGCCGACCGGGAGAAAACACATGGCTGAATCAACCTCACCAAAGAAGCCTGTCGAAGAAGAAGGATCCGCCGCCGACTGGGCGCGCGACCAGGTCATCCGACTGGACAGCGAACGCGAGCAAAGGCGAGCCAGCACCGTCATCGACAATGACGAGCTCGAAGCACCGGTCGCCCTGGAGCCGGCGGCGCTCGAGGCTCCGTCCAAGGAGCCACGCCAGGCCGGGGTTGCGGTGGCGCCTCCGGCGCCGGTCAAGCCCAAGCGCGGCCGAGCACGGCCGATCCTTTTTGCCCTGCTTCCGGTCGCGCTGGTCGTCGGCGGCTATTACTACGTCATCGGCGGCCAGGTCATGACGACCGACAATGCCTACATCCAGGCGCAGTCGCTCGGCGTTTCCACCGATGTCTCCGGCACTGTGTCCGAGATCGACGTGCACGAGAACCAGGCGGTGAAGAAGGACCAGGTGCTTTTCCGGCTGCGGCCGGCCTCTTTCGAAACCGCTCTTGCCGCCGCCCAGGCGCAGCTCGGCACGGTGCGCAACCAGGTGCTGACCCTGCAGGCGAGTTATCAGCAGTCGCAGGCGCTGATCGAGCAGGCGCAGGCCGACATCCCCTATTACGAGGCCGCTTTCCAGCGCCAGCAGGATCTGCTCAAGACCTCCACCTCCTCCAAGGCGACCTTCGACAGCGCCCAGCACGACCTCATCGCCGCCCGCCAGAAAGTGTCCGTTGCCCAGGCGCAGGCACAGGCGACGCTTGCCCAGCTCGGCGGCGACGCCAGCCAGCCGGTGGAGAAGAACCCCTTCTATCTCCAGGCCCAGTCGGCTGTGGACGACGCCCAGCGCAACCTTGCCGATTCCATCGTCAAGGCGCCGTTCGACGGCATTGTCACCAATGTCGACGCGCTTCAGGTCGGCAAGTACCTGCCAGCTTCGCAGCCGGCGTTCAGCCTGATTTCGGCGACCGATCTGTGGATCGCGGCGGAGCCGAAGGAAACCGAACTGACCTATGTGCGGCCGGGACAGACGGCGACGATCAGCGTCGACAGCTACCCCGGTGCCGTCTGGCACGGCACGGTCGCCTCGATCAGCCCGGCGTCGTCGTCGAGCTTCTCCTTGCTTCCGGCGCAGAACACCACCGGCAACTGGGTCAAGGTCGTGCAACGCATTCCGATGCGCGTGACGTTGGACGACCTCCAGGGCAAGCCGCCGTTGCGTGGCGGGATGAGCGTCGTGGTCGGCATCGATACCGGCCATGCGCGCGGCCTGCCGGACTTCGTGACGGACCTCCTCGGCCGGTTCGGACAAAAGTCATGACCGGCGCGTCCGCGACAGGTGGCGTGATCGCCAATCGCGGCGCCATCACCGCCTGCGTGATCCTGGCCGTGATCATGCAGGCACTGGACACGACCATCGCCAATGTGGCGCTGCCCTATATCCAGGGCAGCGTTTCGGCGAGCGCCGACCAGATAAACTGGGTGCTGACGTCCTACATCGTAGCGGCGGCCGTCATGACGCCGCCTTCGGGCTACCTTGCCAATCGTTTCGGCCGCAAGCGCATCCTTTTGATCTCCATCACCGGCTTCGTCGTCGCCTCGGTGCTGTGCGGCTTCGCGCAGTCGCTGCCGCAGATCGTCGGCTTCCGCCTGCTGCAAGGCCTGTTCGGCGCGGCCTTGGTGCCGCTGGCGCAGAGCATCCTGCTCGACATCTACAGCGTCGAGGAGCGCGGCTCGGCGATGGCGCTGTTCGGCGTTTCGGTGATGGTCGGGCCGGTGCTCGGGCCGGTCATCGGCGGCTGGCTGACCGAGAATGTCAGCTGGCGCTGGGTGTTTTACATCAACGTCCCGATCGGGGCCCTGGCCTTCGCCGGCGTCTCGATGTTCGTCCAGGAAACCAAGACGGACCTCAAGGCGAGGCTGGACTGGCTGGGCTTCGGCATGCTCAGCGTCACCATCGCATCGCTGCAGATGTTCCTCGATCGCGGCGAGCAGCTCAACTGGTTCTCGTCGTCCGAGATCATCGTCGAGGCGCTGATCTGCGCGTCGGCCTTCTACATCTTCCTCGTCCACACCTTCACCGCCAAAAACACCTTCGTGAACCCGCGGCTGTTCCTCGACCGCAACTTCGCCGTCGGCATGATCTTCATCTTCATCATCGGCATCACCTATCTGGCCTCGCTGGCCCTGATGACGCCCTATCTGCAGACGCTGATGGGCTATCCGGTGGTAACGGCCGGCATCGTCATGGGGCCGCGTGGACTTGGGACCATGGCCTGCATGTTCCTGGTCGGCAGGCTGATCGGCAAGGTGGACACACGCTGGCTGCTTCTAGCCGGCCTGCTGGTCACCGCCTGGGCTATGTACGACATGACCGGCTGGACCCCTGATGTCTCGCAATGGACGATCATCAGCACCGGCTTCATCCAGGGCGCGGGCCTGGGCTTCCTGTTCGTGCCGCTGACCACCATCACCTTCGCCACGCTGGCGCCGGAGCGGCGCGCGGAAGGTACAGGCCTTTACAATCTGTCGCGAAACATCGGCTCCAGCGTCGGCATATCGGTGGTCACCGCGCTGTTGACGCAGAACGTGCAGATCAACCACGCCAACATCGCCACCTATGTGACGCCCTACAACCAGGCGTTCAGCAATCCGGCGATCTTCCAGGCAATGGACCCTTACAGCGCGGCGGGCCGCGCCGCGCTCGACGGCGTGGTGACGCTGCAGGCGACGATCATCAGCTACATGAACGACTTCAAGCTGATGATGATCCTGTCGCTTGCCGCCATTCCGCTGGTTCTGTTGCTGCGCAAGCCGGCGACGCCGGCCAAGATCGACCACAGCGCCGTCATGGAGTGACGACGCTCGAAGCTCATCTGGCTGCACAGGCAACAGCCAAAAAGAAACCGGGGCCCTGTGAGGGACTACAGGACCCCGGCCGATGCCGATACGACTTCCCAGGAAACATGGCACCTCATGTGAGGCGGGGCGGCAGGCCCGAGAAAGCCCCAACGGACCTGCCTTGATCCCCTTTGCCGAAAGCCGTTACTTCGGCAACAACACCTTGTTGACGACGTGGATGACGCCGTTCGACTGGTTGACGTCGGCGATCGTCACTCGCGCCTCGCCGCCTGACTCATCCATGATGTAGAGCTTGCCCTTCTTGACTTCGGCGGTCAGCGTGTCACCGGAGACGGTCTTCATCTCGTACTTGCCGCCCATCGCCTTGGCCTTCTTCATCATCTCGGCGCCCGAAATCTTGCCGGCCACGACATGCGCGGTCAGCACCTTGGTGAGCTTGCCCTTGTTCTCCGGCTTCAGCAGCGTGTCGACGGCGCCCTTGGGCAATTTCGCAAACGCTGCGTTGGTCGGCGCAAAGACGGTGAACGGGCCAGAGCCCTGCAGCGTGTCGACCAGGCCGGCGGCCTTGACCGCGGCGACCAGCGTCGTGTGGTCCTTCGAGTTGACGGCGTTCTCAACGATGTTCTTGGTTGTGTACATCGGCGCGCCGCCGACATTCGGGTTCTTGGCATAGGCGGGCGCGGCAATCGCCACGCCGGCGACGAGCGCGGAAAGGGCGATGGTCCTGAATGACGGCAAACGCATGTGGTCTTCCTCCGGGTGAGGGCTGATCGGAATTGATAGCCTTTGGAAACGCACAGGCAGTCACGCCGCCGACGGGCGCAAGTTTCGCCGATCACGGGAACGTGATGCCGGAGCTGCTTAAACGAAAAGCCCCGCGCGAGGCGGGGCTTTGAAGGCTGGAGAAAGCGCTGCGTCTTCTATTCGGCCGGCGACGGTTTCTTTCGGAACAGCGCGACCAGATTGTCCCACAGCTCGATCTTGGCGCCCTGGCGCTTCATGATGATGCCCTGCTGGAGGATCGACAGCGTGTTGTTCCAGGCCCAGTAGATGACCAGGCCGGCCGGGAACCCCGCCATCATGAAGGTGAAGATGACAGGCATCCAGGTGAAGATCGCCGCCTGCGTCGGATCCGGCGGCGTCGGGTTCATGCGCATCTGCAGGAACATGGTGACGCCCATGATCAGCGGCCAGACGCCGATCATCAGCATGTGCGGCAGGGTGACCGGGATCAGGCCGAAGAGGTTGAACAGCGACGTCGGATCGGGCGCGGCCAGATCCTGGATCCAGCCGAAGAACGGCGCGTGCCGCATCTCGATGGTGATGTAGAGCACCTTGTAGAGCGAGAAGAAGACCGGGATCTGCAGCGCCACCGGCCAGCAGCCGGCAAGCGGGTTGATCTTCTCGGTTTTGTACAGCTCCATCATCGCCTGCTGCTGCTTCATCTTGTCGTCCGCGTATTTCTCGCGGATCTCGAGCATCTTCGGCTGTACCTTCTTCATGTTCGCCATCGACGCGTAGGACTTGTTGGCGAGCGGGTAGAAGATGGCCTTGACGATGACGGTGGTGGCAAGGATGGCTAGGCCGAAATTGCCGAAGAATTTGTAGAGCGTGTCGATCAGCCAGAACATCGGCTTGGTGATGAAGTGGAACCAGCCCCAGTCGATCAGGAGGTCGAACCGCTTGATATGACGATCTTCCGCATAGGCGTTGATCTTGCCGACTTCCTTGGCGCCGGCGAAGATTTCGCTCTCAACCGTCGCCGACTGACCGGCATCGACGGTGATCGGGTCGGTGAGGAAATCGGACTGGTAGCGATGGCGGCCGTCCTCGAAATAGGCGTAGCGCGGCTGGAACGGCTGCTTCTCGGTCGGCACCAGCGTCACCGCCCAGTATTTGTCGGTGATGCCGAGCCATCCGTCGGTCGACTTGCCCGGCGTGAACTGCTTGTCCTTCTCGATGGACGCGTATTTGTGCTCCTGCAGGCCTTCGGTCCCGGTGAAGCCGATCAGGCCCTCGTGCAGCACATAGGTGCTGGCAACGAGCGGCTTGTCGAAGCGGGTGACGCGGCCGTAATTGGACAACGAGACGGCGGCCGTGCCCGCATTCTGCACCGTGTCGGACACCGTGAACATGTAGTTGGTGTCGACGGAAAAGGTGCGCTTGAAGGTAAGGCCCTTGTCGTTCGAATAGGTCAGCGTGACCGGGGTCGTCGGCGTCAGCGTCGCATTGCCGTCGACGGCCCACACAGTCTCGGGACCGGGCACCGCGCCGGTCTTGTCGTTGCCGACGAAGCCGATCTCGGCATAGTAGCCATTGGGCAGTGCCGCCGGGTTGAGCAGGCTGATCTCGGGCGAATTCTTGTCGACCGTCTCGGTGTAGTGCTTGAGCTTGAGGTCGTCGAGACGGGCGCCGGTCAGGTTGATCGAACCCTCGAGGCTCGGCGTGTCGATCCTGGCGCGGGTCGTCGTGGCGAGTGCCTGTTCGCGGCCGGCCGGCGTCACGGCGTCTGTTCCCGGTGCGTTGGGAATGGCGCCAGGGGCGGCGGGCGTTCCGGTGTCGGTACCGGGATTGGTGCCGGCGGCCTTCTTCTGCTCCTCGACGCGCTGCTGTTCGACGCGGGCGGCCTCGCGTTGCGCTTCGCTGCGCGGCAACACGTAAAAATATTGCCATACCGCCAGGATCAGCACCGACAGCGCGATGGTGATGAAGAAGTTCCGGTTGTTTTCCATCGAAAGCCCTTGGCCTATCGTGTTCCGCGCAGTCGGCGGGAGAGTTCGGCCTTCAACTGGCCGAACGGAGTGGTAAGCACGTCTTCGCGCCCGACGATGACATAGTCATTGCCAGGCACCATGTCACTTGCCGCATGCGTACGGACGGCTTCTCGCAACCGCCGCCGGACACGGTTGCGGACAACCGCATTGCCGACCTTCTTGGTGACGGTGTAGCCGACGCGCGGCGACAGGCCGTCGCCGCGGTCGAGAACTTCAACGAGAAAAAGCCGCCCGCGTCGCTTTTCACCACGACGGACGGCCAGGAATTCCGCGCGCTTCAGAAGCCGCTTGGGATTTAGTCCCACTGGCTTGCCGGTTGCGGGCAACGATCTCGTCTTCCGTTCAGGCGCTGAGCCGCTTGCGACCGCGGTTGCGGCGAGCTGCGACGACGCCGCGACCACCCTTGGTGGCCATGCGGGCACGAAAGCCGTGCCGACGTTTGCGGACGAGTTTAGACGGTTGGTAGGTACGCTTCATTTGTTTTAATACCGCGGGGTGCGGCCCTTCTTGATTCTGTCACTGTGTAACAGGAGCTTTGCCGGGCCGGCTTTGGCGCGATCGAAACCGCGCCGGGACGAATGGCCCGAGCGTGTGCGGGCTTATAGAAAGAAGGCTTTTGGAAGTCAATCCGGAGTCGTCGGGCGCAATCCGGCTCCGTTCAGGCCGGTTTATGTTTGCGACCAAGGATGAAATTGGCAAAAAAGCCGTAATCGCCTAATCTGCGTTGATCAAGTGATCGTGAAGACATTAGCCGCATGAGCGAAACCATACAGGCACAGGAAGGGATCGGCACGGCGGCGTCCACCGAGGCGCCGGCCAGCGTGCGCACGGTTCCGCTGTCGCGCGGGCTGTCGACCAAGCTGCTGCTGCTGACCATCGTCTTCGTGCTGTTGGCCGAAGTGCTGATCTTCCTGCCCTGGATCGCGAGCTACCGGCTGAACTGGCTGAAGGAGCGGCTGAGCACGGCGGCGGCGGTGTCGATCGTGCTGGTGCAAGGTGAATCCACCTCGCTGTCGCGCACGGCCCAGAACGACGTGCTGATGGCGATCGGCGCCAAGGCGATCGCGGTGCGCGACGGCGGCGTCTCGCGGCTGCTGGTGGTGGCCGAAATGCCGCCGAAGGTCGACGAGCACATCGATATCGCCTCGATCGGCATGATCAAGGGCATGACCGGTGCGCTCGACACGCTGTTTTTCGGCGGCGACCGGATGCTGCGCGTCTTCGGTCCAGTCGGCGACTCCGACAAGGAGTTCGAACTGATCATGCCGGACAACAGCCTGCGCAATGCGATGCTGCGCTACTCGCGCAACGTCGCCTTCGTCTCGCTGCTGATCTCGCTGTTCACCGCCATGCTGGTCTATGCCGCCATCGACCTGATCATGATCGGGCCGATCCGGACGATGACGCGCTCGATGCTGTCCTTCTCCGAGGCGCCCGACGATCCCGGGCGCATCATCCATCCGGCTGCCCGCGCCGACGAGATCGGCGTTGCCGAGCGCGAGCTGTCGCAGATGCAGGAGCGGCTGCAAAAAATGCTCTCCGAGCAGAAGCATCTTGCCGACCTCGGCCTCGCGGTCTCCAAGATCAACCATGACATGCGCAACATCCTGGCCTCGGCGCAGCTGATGTCGGACCGCCTGCGCCAGGTCAAGGATCCGACGGTGCAGGCCTTCGCGCCGAAATTGCTGCGCGCGCTCGACCGCGCCGTGTCCTATTCCGAAGGCGTGCTTCACTACGGCCGCACGCAGGAGCCGCCGCCGGCGCGCCGACGCTTGAGGCTGCGGCAGCTGGTCGAGGACGTGCACGGCCTGCTCGACATCGAGCAAGGCATCGAGTTCGTCAATTCGGTCGAGCCGGCCTTCGAGGTCGATGCCGATTCCGACCAGTTGTTCAGGGTGCTCACCAATCTGTGCCGGAATTCCGTGCAGGCGATGGCGGCCGACAGTGAAAGCGCCCTGGTGCGCCGCCTGGCGGTGTCGGCCGTGCGCCTGGGCAGCGTCAGCCGCATCGCCGTCAGCGACACCGGCCCCGGCCTGCCGCCCAAGGCGCGGGAAAACCTGTTCGCGGCCTTTCGTGGCTCGGCCCGCAGCGGCGGCACCGGCCTTGGCCTGGCGATCGCGCACGAACTGATCCGCGCGCATGGCGGCACGGTGGAACTGGTCGAGAGCATTGGCGGGCGCACCACATTCGCCGTCACCATCCCCGACCAGCCGGTCCGGCTCGACCAGGCCCGCAACGGCCTGCGCCGCCCGGCATGATCCTTTAAGCACTGTCTGCCCGATGCCCGTGCCCTCTGTGCAGATGCTTCTTCCTACCGAGGAGTGAACCGGCCTCGGCCTCGACCGTTTCCAAGCGCCGGAATCCGGGCCATCATCGCCGGCCAAGGCACTTGTGACAAAACTTTTGCCGGATCGGCTTGCTTTTCGGAAATTCAGTCGCTAGGGAACACGTCTCGTCGCGACCGGTCGTTCACGATCGGATCGCGGGGTCATGGAAGACATGGCCTGTTGCGCGCCCGTAGCTCAGCTGGATAGAGCACCAGACTACGAATCTGGGGGTCAGGAGTTCGAATCTCTTCGGGCGCGCCAAAATCTACGCTTTTCTACGCACCTCGGCGCTGCCGATTGACGCTCAAATGTGCGCTCCGTTCAATCGGATGCTTGCCGACATCCTGCGGCCTTTTCGTCACCGCTTCGCTCGGGGGATCTTGAACCTTCAGGCTTTCGCTCTGGCCGCCAGCCAATGATCGAACCAGATTAGAGCCTCGCCAGCGAGGACAAACGCCGCGGCAATCATACCGGCGTCTTCCCGCGTCCGCGGCAAGCCAATCTCGGCGACGTTGATGAAGGGATAAGGATAGTGTCCGTCGACCGCTCCGCGTGCCAAGGCATAGAGAAAATAGCCGAGCGGATAGAGCGCCCAGAGCAACGGATCGCGCCAACGAAGCACACCCTTGCCAACAAAGACGAGCCAGAAGGCTGTCACCATGAGAGGCGTGGCTTGGTGCAGCAGAATATTGGCAAGTTCTGAGCCCGCGGTCAGTTCGCGCAGCCCTCGCAGCAGAAGCGCATAGACGATCCCAACCAGGAGAATGCTGAGCAGCGTCCCGGCGAGGAGCGATGGGGACTTAAAGGCGGCGACGCCCAGAGCGACGCCGGTTAACACGATCGCGACCAATAGGTTCGTCGTGATGGTGAAATAGCCGATCAGCGTCCAGACTGCGAGCGGCCATGACATCGGTCCGCTAACGAGGGCGTTGAAGTGGATGGCGATTCCGGCCCACCCAGTCAAGGCAATTAGCCCGGCGAGCGCTCTTACCAGCCCCTTTCGCCTCGCTGTCCGATCTCCTCCATAGCCGCGCCTAGTCGGGCGTACGCGCCGTCACCTCGTCTGCTGCGCCTTGCAGCGGCTGATTGTAGACTGGCCCCAGAATATTGGAAAGTCACGTCAAGGCATGGTGGCGCTGGAGGATAGGCGCAGATGCAAGCGCGATCGATCTCGCCCGGGCCAGATCGAATGCGCGCTTCCTGCAGGCCACAGCGAGTCGACAGAGCGCAACGCCGACCGAATAGGATACCTTTGCGGCGAGGGAATTCGCCAACCATGCAGGCAGGCGGTGGAATTATTTCCACCACCTGCCCAATTTGCTCGCCCGGCTGCCAAGGGCATGAAGCGGCCGGCGACGCAGCGGGTGAAGCCAGGCATCATCGGCCGCGTGAAGCGTCTCCGAGGCGAGGAGGATCCGCGTCATGCTTCGCTACAGCTCAGTCCTGGAGCCGGAGTCCGCATGCCTGAAGCAATTCATCAAAGGTGCCGGTCTGGCAAAGCGTTTTCTTGCCCTCATCCGCGATCTGGGTCAGGGTGACAGATCGGCCGGTGACTTCACGAACGACCTCGGCGATCTGGGTCCTGTCGAGGTGCTGGTAGCACAGGGTTGTCTTTTCAGAGGCCTCCATTGATAGCCGCTCCTGGCCAGGAGATTTCCTCCGCGCCGTAATACCCTGGTCCGCAGACACGACCTGAGGGTAGCATTTCCAGAAAAAGACTTGGCCATCGGCGCCCTCCCACAATGCGCAACCACCGCCGCCGCAGTCGAGAACCCAGTGCTCTGTTTCACATACCGACATTTTTCCGCTCCATATTGGGTTGCGGCAAGTCGACGATCCGAAAGCGAATCCGCTACATCTTACGAATGTGATCCGGAGCGACGCGCTCTCCGACAATCCCTTGCCGTGCGGACACAATTGCAGCGTCAGCGTGATCTGATCGTGAACCGCCGCCGAAGGATGCGCACGCTGTGAGGTCATGATGATTTGACCCGGAAGGCGACCAGTAGCACCGAGAGCGTCTACCAGATTATCCCAGGCGCATTACCTAGGGCGGAAAGGAACGCTCGGTGCCCCAGTATTGGCTGGAGCATGCCGAGCTTGGCTGCAAGGATTCGACGGCATGCCCATTCCTGGAACCAGCAAATCCGTCAACGATGAGATGGAAGCGACCTGCCGGTACTTACGTTCTGGATCGAGCTTTAGGCTCAACGCGCGGCACGCTTGCTCAAATCCAAAAGGTTGCGCATTGCTTGGGTAATGGGATTGCTGGCTGATCCTGATCGAGTAGGTGCAGTGATCGCGTCTGCCAGAATCCACGGGACAGGCGGCAACCAGCGGAGCCTTATTTGACCATGTCTCCTACCAGCATCAGGCGCGCACTTATCACCGGGGCCGGAGCTCCCGACGGCATCGGCTTTGCCATTGCCCGGCAGCTCGGCTATGCTGGCCACGCCGTTTTTCTCACCGGTGCCAGTGCGCGCGTGCTCGATCGCGCCGTTGAGCTCCGTGCCGAAGGCATCGATGCCAAAGCCGCAATCGCCGATCTCACCATCGCTGACGATGTCGCGCGGCTGCGGGCCGATGTCGGAGCGGTCGATATACTGGTCAACAATGCCGGCATGGGCTCGCTGGCATCGCCATCGGTCGACAAGTCGTTTCTCGCTATGACCGAGGCCGACTGGGACCAGGGGATCGACGTCAGCCTGAAGACCGCATTCCTCGTCACGAAGGCGTTTCTGCCGGCGATGGTCGAAGCGGGCTATGGGCGCATCGTCAATGTGGCCTCGGTCACCGGACCGCTGGTGTCTTTCGAAGGCACGGCAGCCTATTCCGCCGCCAAGGCTGGCATGGTCGGCTTCACGCGGACACTGGCGCTCGAAGTGGCGAAAAGCGGCATCACGGCCAATGCCGTGGCTCCCGGCTGGATCGAAACGGGATCGTCGAGCGAGATGGAGCGGCAAGCCGCCCTGAATACGCCGCCGGCGCGGGCCGGGCGGCCGGATGAGGTGGCCGCCGCAGTAGTGTTCCTGGCCTCGGAAGGCGCCAGCTATGTCATTGGCGCCCTGCTGGTGGTCGACGGCGGCAACAGCCTTCAGGAGCGCAAGGGCTGAAGGCTCAAGGGCGCTTGTCGTCAGGATCGGTCGGCGGGCAGGCCTCGCCTCCTCGCCCTCAGGACGCCTTGGCCAGAAAGTTCCGATAATCCGACTTGGCCTGCAGCAGGCGCAGCACGTTGTCGCGCGAGCCCCGCACATGGGCGCGCGCCAGCGTGCCGGCTCTGGCGGCGTCGCCAGTTTCGCGCTTTAGCCCGTCCCCATTTGTAGTCGCAGCCTGTCTGATTTGCCACGCCCAGGGCGGCACCATCCCAAAGACTCGCCCGGCCCGAAATCGATCGTGCCGGCGGTGCACTGCACCGGTATCGGCTTCAGAACGTCGTCACCGGGCATTGACGATGAAATAAAATACGGATTTGATGATACGTGGATACAAAAATACTTTTAGGTGCCCCATGCCATCAGCCTTTCCGGCAGAGCCACAGATGTCCGCCACTGCGGAGGAAGAGGCGTACAGGCACGTTCAGCGAGCCCTTCGCCTCGGCCGCTACAAACCGGGCGACAGGCTTATTCCGGAGGAGATTGCCGCCGAGATCGGCATGAGTCGCATGCCGGTGCGGGAAGCCTTTCGGCGCCTGGCCTCCGACGGGCTGGTGGTTCTGCGGCCCAATCGTGGATGCGTGGTCGCAGGCCTGACGGTCGATGAACTTTACGAGATTTTCGAAATTCGCTCGGTTCTGGAGGGACTGGCCGTGAGGCTGGCGATGCCCCGGATCGATGAGGAGGAGTTCGAGGAACTCGAGCGCCTGCTCGAGCGCATGGAACGCGCGGGCCAGAGCGGCAGCAGCGACTGGGTGGTCCGCCACCAGGAATTCCATGGCCGTATCTGTGCGCTAAGCCGGAGGCCCAAGCTTATCCACCAGATAGCGGCGCTGCATGTGGTGATAGAGCCCTACATGCGCATCTGGTTCGACGACTGTGACAAGCCACATTCCGCGCGCGAGGAGCATGCCGCCGTAATCGCGGCTTTGCGTTCAGGTGACGAACTTCACGCGGAAAAGGTGATGCAGGATCATATTCTCAGCACAGCACCGATGCTGGCCGAGTTCGTGAGTCCGAGCCGGTGACGAACACCGGCCGGACAAGAATGGCCTCGAACCGGTAATGGCCGGGCGTAGGAACAGATCGATCAGCCTATCAAAAAAGGGGAACCATATGAAAGTTTGTCGTTTGGCCGCAGTTGCGGCCGCACTCAGCATGCTCGGCTTCATGCACACCGCATTGGCCGAGGACGCGCCCAAGGCCATAACCATCGCCACGGAGGGCGCCTACGCTCCGTGGAACTTCACCAACGCAGACGGCAAGCTCGACGGACTGGAGATCGAACTCGCCAACAATCTTTGCGAGCGGATGAAGGTCAAATGCACCATCATCGCTCAGGACTGGGACGGACTTATCCCTTCGCTGAAGGTCGGCAAGTTCGATGTGATCATGGCCGGCATGTTCATCACGCCGAAACGCCTTGAGACCATCGACTTCACCCAGCCTTATGCGATCGACCCGGGCGGGTTCGCGGCCGCCAAGGATAGCGATCTGGGGAAGCTCGGCGCTTCGACCGAGAAATTCAAACTGGACGATGAGGCTGCTACCAAGGCCGCGGTCGAAAAGTTGAAGCCCCTGCTGAAGGGCAAGGTGGTCGGCGTCCAGGCGGCCACGGCCATGCTCGAATTCGTCAAGAAATACTTCGGCGACACGGTGGAAATCCGTGAGTACAAGACGACCGAGCAGCACGATCTCGATCTGGCCGCGGGCCGCATCGATGCGATATTCGCTCAGAAGACAGCGCTCGCCGCCACGCTCGTGAAACCCGAATTCTCGGGCTTCACGGTTGCAGGTCCGGGCTTTGTCGGCGGCTTGTTCGGCGCCGGAACGGGTGCGGGACTCAGGAAGGAAGACGCCAAGCTCAAAGAAATGCTGAACGACGCGATCAGCGCCGCCATTGCCGACGGGACCATTAAACGCATCTCGGAAAAATGGGTGAAAACGGACGTGACGCCGGTCAAGTAGCCACAAGTGTATTCTGTCCGGCCGGTTGGTATCAACCGATCGGCCGGGTGCCGTGCTGAACGATCAGGTTTCACATGACGGACACACTCCATATCCTTTCCGTGGGCAAGGGCGGCTGGGGCGGAGCCTTGCTGCTGGCAGCTGGCGTGACATTTGCGCTGTCAGTCCTCGGCTTCCTGCTCGGCGCCCTCTTCGGCGCGGTTGCAGCAGGAGGCCGGCTCTCCACGAGAGTTTTACCGTCATGGGCCGCCAAGGGCTATGGCACGGTGTTCAGGGGTGTGCCCGATCTGTTGACGATCTACCTGCTTTACTACGGCGGCAGCATAGCATTGACTGAGATCGGTAAATTCTTCGGCAGCGCAGGCTTCATCGGGCTGCCGACATTTGCGACCGGCGTCCTGGCGATCGGCATCATTTCGGGCGCCTATCAAGCCGAGGTCTATCGCGGAGCGTATCTCGCCGTCGATCTCGGCCAGTTTGAGGCTAGCAAGGCGCTCGGCCTGTCCCGGTTCCAATCGCTGCGTCTCGTCATCGTGCCTCAACTGATGCGGCACGCCCTGCCGGGCCTCGGAAATGTCTGGCAGCTTGTGCTCAAGGATTCAGCCTTGATCTCCGTGATCGGCTTGGTGGAATTGATGCGGCAATCTCAGATCGGCGCGGGATCGATGCGGGAGCCCTTCGTCTTCTATATAGCAGCCGCGACGCTGTATTTCCTCATCGCTACCGTGACGGGATCGGTCTTTCGCTACGGCGAGGCACGGGCGTGGCGAGGCATGGTCCACGCATGATCGACTTCGCCTTCTTTGGAGAGATCATTCCCACCCTTCTCTCCGGCTTGCCGTTAACCTTGCAACTTGCGGGGTTGTCGATCGGAATAGGCTTTGCCTTGGCCCTGGTGCTCGCACTGGCGCAGCAGGGAAACCATCGGATGCTGGTCTGGCCCATACGCTCCTTCGTTGCCGTCTTTCGCGGCACGCCATTGCTCGTCCAGATATTCCTCATCTATTACGGCCTCGGCCAGTTTCGTCCCACACTTCAGGCAGTTGGGCTCTGGTGGCTGTTTCGCGAGCCCTATTGGTGCGCCATCATCGCGCTCAGTCTCAATACCGCGGCCTACGGCAGCGAAATCCTGCGGGGTGCGATACAGGGTGTGCCGCGCGGCCTTGTCGAGGCGGCCTCTGCCTTCGGCATGACACGGCTCCAGACCCTGCGTCTCGTCGTTCTGCCTTTGGCGCTGCGCCAGGCCATACCGAGCTACAGCAACGAGATCATCCTCATGGTAAAGGGTACGTCACTTGCATCGATCGTCACCCTGATGGAAGTGACGGGCATCGCCCAGGGGCTTATTTCGCAGACCTATCGCGCCGTAGAGGTTTTCGTGGCCGCGGGCGCGATCTATCTCACCATCAATTTCACGATCATCTCGGCACTGAACGCTCTGGAAACCTGGCTAACGCCTTATCGGGTCCGAGCCTGATATGCGTCTGGCGTAACGAGGAGAATTGGCAAAATGCGCAGTGTCGAGAAGCCGAAGCGATCCGTTGCCGTATCCTGTTACGCCATGGCGGCAGCGTCGCATCCATCAGACCAAGGGATACAAAGACAGAATGCGTGATTTCCAGTTTCCCGGCCGCTCGCCGGTTCGTGCCACCGAGGCGGTTGCCGCGACGTCGCATCCGCTTGCAACCCTTGCCGCCATCGAGATGCTGCGCTCCGGCGGCAATGCCATGGATGCCGCCGTCTGCGCCGCCGCCGTGCAGGGCGTGGTCGAGCCGCAATCGACCGGCATCGGTGGCGACTGCTTCGTGCTCTATTCTCCCGGGGGGCAAGGCAATGTGCTGGCCTTCAACGGCTCCGGCCGCGCGCCTGCCAGGGCGACGGTCGACTCGTACCGCGAAAAAGGCTTCGACCGCATCCCGCTGCAGGGGCCGCACGCGGTCACCGTGCCGGGCGCCGTCGACGCCTGGAGCCGCCTGCTCGAAGACCATGGCCGCAAGGGCCTTGCCGAGGCGCTGGCGCCGGCCATCCATTATGCCGAGAACGGCTATGTCGTGCACGACCGCGTCGCTTTCGACTGGGCCGAGCCGGAAACCGACCTGTCGGCCGACGAGCATGCCGCGCGCATCTTCCTGCCCGGCGGCAAGGCGCCGAAGGCTGGTGACGTCCACCAGCAGCCGGAACTGGCGGCGACCTTGCGCATCATCGCCAAACACGGCCGGTCCGGTTTCTACGAAGGCGCGGTCGCCGACGATATGGTGAGCCGGCTCAACGAATTGGGCGGACTTCATTCGGCCGAGGATTTCGCCACGACCAGAGGCGATTATGTGGCGCCGGTCAGCACCTCCTATGGCGGCCATGAAATCCACCAGATGCCGCCGAACAATCAGGGGCTGACAGCACTTTTGATGCTCAATTTGCTGTCGGGCTTCGAGCTTGGCGGGCTCGACCCCAATGGCGCCGAACGCCTGCATCTGGAGATCGAGGCCGGGCGCCTGGCCTATCGCGACCGTGATCGCTATGTCGGCGACCAGGACCACGTTCCGGTGCCGGTGAAGCAGCTCCTGTCCGGCGCCTATGCCGACCGGCTGCGCGCCGAGATCGACCGCGACCGCGCCATGACGCATCTGCCGCGCGTGGAGCTGCCCGGCAGCGACACGGTCTACATCTCCATCGTCGACCGCGACCGCAACGCGGTCTCCTTCATCAACTCGACCTATTATTCGTTCGGTAGCGGCGTCGTCGGCCCGAAGACCGGTATCGTGCTGCAGAACCGTGGTTCCAGCTTCCGCCTCGACCCGGCGCATCCGAACGCGATCGCACCGGGCAAGCGGCCGATGCACACGATCATGCCGGGCATGGCGACGAAGAACGGCCGCGTGGTGATGCCGTTCGGCGTCATGGGCGGCGGCTACCAGCCGTTCGGCCATGTCCATCTGCTGACCAACATGATCGACTTCGGCATGGACCCGCAGCAGGCGCTGGATGCGCCCAGGGTGTTTTACAATGACGACACCGTGGAGGCCGAGCGTGGCGTCACCAGCGAGGCGATCGAGGGCCTGCGCCGGCGCGGCCACCGCATCGCCGAACCGCATCACCCGCTGGGCGGCGGGCAGGTGGTGCTGATCGACTGGGAGAAGGGGACGCTGACCGGCGCTTCCGATCCGCGCAAGGATGGTTTGGCGCTTGGCTACTGAGGCGATCCGTTGTCCAATGGCGTATCCATATCGAGGCAAGCCCGTCAGCGGGGCTGCCGCCAATAGTCGTTCGAAATCCAGCCGGTGATCATGACCCAAACTGAAACCCACGCAGATCTCTCCCGCCGTCTCGCCGCCGGCGCCGATGATGCACCTGCCATCCTGGCACCCGACAGGACGACGCTCAGCCATGGCGGATTGCGCAGCCTGATCACCGACACGGCAAAACAGCTGCATGCGCGCGGCATCGGCCGGGGCGACAGGGTGGCGATCGTGCTGCCGAACGGGCCCGAGATGGCCACCGCCTTCGTCGCCGTGGCGGCCGTCGCCTCGACGGCACCGCTCAATCCAGCCTACCGGGCCGACGAGCTCGATTTCTACCTGACCGACATCGGCGCCAAGGCGGTCCTTGTCGCGGAGGGCGAGACCGGCCCTGCGGTGACGGTGGCCGAGCGGCTCGGCATCGGCGTGCTGCGGCTTGTCGTGCAGCCCGGCACACCCGCTGGCAGTTTTGCGATCGAGGGCGCGGCGATCGGACCGCCGGCATCACCCGACATGGCGCAAGACGGCGACATTGCGCTGCTGCTGCATACCTCCGGCACGACATCGCGGCCAAAACTGGTGCCGCTCAGCCATGCCAACATCGCGGCCTCGGCTGCCCATATCGGCGGCACACTTGGCCTGACAGCCAATGATCGTTGCCTCAACATCATGCCGCTGTTCCACATCCACGGCCTGATCGCGGCCGTGCTGTCGTCGCTGGCTTCAGGCGGCAGCATCTATTGCACGCCCGGCTTCAACGCGCTGCGCTTCTTCCAGTGGCTAAGCGAGGCGCAGCCAAGCTGGTACACGGCGGTGCCGACCATGCATCAGGCGATCCTGCCGCGCGCAGCGCGCAACACCGAGACGCTGGCGGCGGCGCGTCTGCGCTTCATCCGCTCGTCCTCGGCGTCGCTGCCGGCGCAGGTGATGGCTGAGTTGGAGGCGACCTTCAGCTGCCCGGTGATTGAATCCTACGGGATGACCGAGGCCGCGCACCAGATGGCCTCGAACCGGCTGCCGCCGGGCCAGCGCAAGCCCGGCAGCGTCGGGGCCTCCGCCGGTCCGGAGGTGGCTGTCATGGCGCCCGACGGGCGGCTGCTGAAAGCCGGCGAGACCGGCGAGATCGTCATTCGCGGGCCCAACGTCACCTTGGGCTACGAGAAGAACCCGGATGCCAATGCCACGGCTTTCGCGCATGGCTGGTTCCACACCGGCGACCAGGGCGTGCTGGACGAGGACGGCTATCTCAGGGTCACCGGTCGGCTGAAGGAGATCATCAACCGCGGCGGCGAAAAGATCTCGCCGCTTGAGGTCGACGACGTGCTGATGGACCATCCGGCGGTGGCGCAGGTCGTCACCTTCGCCATGCCGCATGACAAGCTTGGCGAGGAGGTGGCGGCGGCGGTGGTGCTGCGCGAAGGCATCAGCGCCACCGAGGGCGACATTCGCACCTATGCCGCGACGCGGCTTGCCGACTTCAAGGTGCCGCGCAAGATCCTGATCCTGGACGAGATACCCAAGGGCGCGACGGGCAAATTGCAGCGCATCGGCCTCGCCGCCAAACTCGGGCTTTGACGATGAAGATCACCATCTTCGGCGCCGGTGCGATCGGCGGCTATCTCGCGGCCAAGCTTGCCATCGTCGGCCGCACCGATCTTTCGATCGTCGCGCGCGGTGCGCATCTGGAAGCGATCAAGGCAGATGGCCTTCGCCTGATCGAGGATGGCCAGGAAATTTCGGTTCCCGTCCGGGCCGCCGCCAGGGCCGACGAGCTTGGCGCTCAGGATTATGTGGTGCTGGCGCTGAAGGCCCATTCCCTCACCCCGGCCCTTGACCAGATCGCGCCGCTGCTGGGAGAACATACCGCCGTCGTCACCATGCAGAACGGCGTGCCGTGGTGGTATTTCCACGGCGTCGGCGGGCCGCTCGAAGGCACCAGGCTGAACGCGGTCGATCCCGGCGGCGCGATCTGGCAGCGGATCGGGCCGCAGCGCGTCATCGGCTCGGTCGTCTATCCCGCGGTCGAGGTCGATGCGCCAGGCCTCATCCGCCATGTCGAGGGCAAGCGCTTCTCGCTTGGCGAACCCTCCGGCGAGCGCAGCGAACGGATCACGCTTCTGGCCGAAGAGATGGTCAAGGCCGGCCTGCAGGCGCCGGTGCGCGACGACATCCGCGGCGAAATCTGGGTCAAGCTGTGGGGCAATCTCTCGTTCAATCCGATCTCGGCGCTGACCGGCAGCACGCTTGCCGCGATCGTGGCCGACGAGGGCACCCGCACACTCGCCCGCACCATGATGCTGGAGGCGCAGGCGATCGGCGAAAGCCTCGGCGTACGCTTTCCCATCACGGTCGACCGGCGCATCAAGGGCGCAGGCGATGTCGGCGAGCACAAGACCTCGATGCTGCAGGATCTCGAGCGCGGCCGGCCGATGGAAATCGACGCGCTGGTGAGCGCCGTGCAGGAACTCGGCCGGCTGGTGGATAAGCCGACGCGGACCATCGATGTCGTGCTGGCGCTGGTGCGTCTGCTGGCGGTTGAGCGCGGGTGTTATGGGTGAAGGGCTTAGGGGTAAATCAGAGCCGTGGCATGAGCGCGCGACGATCTAGGCTTGAAGCGCCGGCTTTGTCTTGGCCTCAAATCCCAGCTTGACCAGGGTTAGCAGCATGCTGAACGCCATTCACCACGTCGCGCTCATCTGCACCGACTACGACCGGTCGCGACGGTTCTACGTCGAACTCCTCGGCCTCGATCTGATCCGGGAGGTCTATCGGGAGGAGCGGCAGTCATGGAAGGCGGATTTGCGGATCGGATCGGTCCAACTGGAATTGTTCTCCTTCCCTGCACCGGCGATGCGGCCATCCCATCCAGAGGCGACAGGCCTGAGGCATCTGGCATTTGCGGTGGCTGATCTTGATCCCGTAATTATACGCCTGAGAGCCGCAGGCGTTGCCGTTGAGCCAATCCGGATCGACCCATATACAGACCAACGGTTTACCTTTTTCAGGGACCCGGATGGATTGCCGCTGGAACTCTACGAAGCCCCATAAGGAACGGTTCGCTTTCGCGACGGGCGCTGTGTACTGACGGTCTCGGTATCGTCGGACCGCGAATCTGTGCTAAGCGCCGCCCAACCAACCAAAGGACGACACCAATGAGCGAACTGACCGTGGCCGAGGCGACCGAGAGCATCTATGCCTCGCTCCGGGCGGACAATGCCGACATCGACACACATATCGCGGCGCTTAAGGCGGCGCTGACGCGAGAGGGGATGAAACAGGCGGTGTTCGATCCGGCCAAGCTGGCGCAGAACAACCGCTCGGGCCGCAAGTTGATGCAGGCTTATTTTCGGCAGCGCGGCGTGAGCGTGAGGTTCTCGGAGTAGAACGGCGCGCGAGCGATCTCAACCCCGCCATTGGGAGTTCTCGGTCGGCGCCGCGCCGCACGCAGGTTCCAATCGTATGGGAGCTGTTTCAAAAGTCGGTCCCGGATCGCGGAGGGATGTGACATGGTGGATTTTGACCGGATCGACAAGCTGATCGCAGCGGTGCCCCCGGCCTTGGCGCTTCGCGCCGGATTGGAGCTTGGCATCTTCACCCGGCTCGGTGGCGATGCTGCGACTGCCGACAGCCTTGGGGCCGCGCTCAAAGTCGAGCCCGATCGTCTGTCGCGGCTCCTCTACGCGCTCGCCAGCATCGGTCTTCTCGAAGTCGAGGACGGTCAATTTCGCAACGGAGCCGAAGCGTCGGAATTCCTCGACGCGTCCAAGGCGAGCTATCGCGGCGGCGACCATGCGCTCCTGCGCGAGCTCTGGGGAGCCGACCTTTTGACCGCGGACTCGCTGCGACAGAACCGGCCGGCCGCGCAGCACGATTTTTCCGAAGCGGGACCTGAGTCCGCGGCGGCCTTCAGCCGCATGCTCGCGCCAGGCGGGGTGATTTTCGGCCGACATCTGGCCCAGGCGATGGACCTCTCGGCGGTCGGTTCGGTGATCGACATCGGCGGCGGCGCCGGGACCATCCTGGTCGGGCTTCGTGAGCAGTGGCCGCACATTGCGGCGACGCTGATGGAACTCCCAACGGTCGCAGCGGTCGCGCCAGCTATCCTGTCGGAATACGGTGCCGATGACGTGGTTGTCGAAGAGGGGGACATAACCGTCGCGCCATCGGTCGGTCGGCACGATCTGGCGATCCTGAAGGCCGTCGTCCAGGTGCTTCCGCCGGACCAGGCGCGCAGTTCGATCCTGAACGCGGCGCGTTGCCTCACACAGGGAGGCGAAATCGCAATTGCGGGGTGGGGTGTCGTCGATGACGACCGCCTCGGTCCGCCAGAGGGCGTCTTTTTGAATCTCACCTTCCTGAACCTCTACCGCCATGGCGAATCGTACACTGAAGGTCAGTATCGCGCGTGGATGACCGAGGCTGGATTCCGGGATATCTCCAGGTCACGCCTGACGGACGGCTGCACGTTGTTTCGCGCGCGCCTTACGGGCTGACTCAATAACAGCGATTTGCCGCCTCAAGTGCTTCGGCACGGTGAGCTTGGTCCAGAGCGCCAATCCGCCGGACCGATGCATAGAAGCTGACATAGTCGCCCGAACACAGATCGAACAGGCGCAGAAACGCGGTCACCCGGTCGCTATAGACGGAAGTCGCGGCAAGCTTTGCGTTGTTGATCGGGGAAGCGAACCAGGCGTCGTATCCCCGATATCGGCCCCAGCGCCTGTCGCGCATGTGTCGGTAGCGCATCCGCAGCCGTTCAATCGCGGCCGTCTTTGCGGCCAGCTTTTGCTCCGAGGTGCCGACGTCGGAATAGACTTTCGCCAGCTCCTCCCGGGTCTGCGACACCAGCACAAGAAATTCAGCCTTGCGCCTCCGGGCGATTTCGTAACGGCGCAATGCGGCGGTATCGCCAGCCGCACGCAGCCATTTTCTCACGCCGGTCGTTTCGACGGCGACAGCGAACGCCTCGTTGAATGCGGAATCGTCGCGCACGTAGACGCGCTGGTGGGCCAGCTCATGGAAAACCAGCGCTGCAAGATAGGTTTTATCCTCGCCGAACATCGTGCTTAGCAGCGGGTCACTCGACCAACCAAGCGTGGAATATGCGGTGATGCCCGTCACATAGACGTCCATGCCCTGTTTTTGAAGTTCAACAGCGGTTTCAATCGCCGACTTCCTGGAGAAATATCCCCGGTAGGGAACGCAGCCGAAAACGGGAAAACACCATGTCCGCGGCGTCAGCGAGAATGCCGGCGCGGCGAAGACGGCCCATGTCACCGAATCCCGACCGATATCGACATAGCTGCGATAGCTGTTGTTGTCGGGCAGGGCCAGTTCATCCGTTGCGAACTGTCTTATGGCGCTCGCCGATGCCATTCGGGCGCGCAATGCCTTCGGCGTCGAAGGATCCTCGATCAGTTTTCCGACATCCTGGCGCGCCGTCATGATCCGCAGATGACCCTGCACGGACTGCGCGTAATAGGAAATACTGGTGCAACCGGTCACGCCGGACGCCACGATCACAACGACAAGCAACCGAAAGAATGCGCGCATCACGATTTGCCCACAGCAGTGCTCCCCCGTACCGACCGGGCGATTGTCGCGATTGCCCCAGCTCCCAAGCTGTCGCATCGATTTGATGGAGGTCTATAGCTTTCTGAAGAATCCGGACAGAATATTCGGACCCGCTTCACCGGGCCGCAATCTGATCCCATCCTCGAAGCAGTTCAGCGTCACGCATTCGAAGCCGCTGTGTGCGAGGAGTGCCACCAGCGAGTCACGGTCGAAGTGGTGGAGGTGCTCGTCGGGAAGACGCATACGCCATGTCCGGAACCACGCGTCGCCGTCGGCACCGAGTTCGCGCCAGCGGCAATAGGGGATGGCGACGGCTAGGTAGCGGGTCTTAAGCCGGGCGAGGAAACCCAGATCCGGGATATGCTCAAGCACATCGAACATGGCGACGAGATCCCACGAACTGGCGAGCGCCTCATCCCAATCGACGAAGCGCACGCCCTTGGGCAGCGGAAACCTGGTTATGTCGCAGCCGGCGCAGTCGGCGACCCCGGTTACTTTCGCGGCTTCGATGAATGTGCCGGTGCCATATCCGATTTCCAGCACGGAACGAGGAATCTCGCCGGTGATTCCCAGCACCCAGCCGAGTCGCTGATATCCGAGCTTGATGGTCCGGTCACTCAGGTCCTCGTAATAGGAAATGTATTGCTTGTCGTATTTGATCGGTTTGGAGTCGACCTGGTGGATCACGCCAAACCCGTCCACCGCGTAGTTGTCCAACATTAGCGTGCGGCCTCCGGATTCCGAGCTCCTTGCATGGCACAGCTAAACGCAATCGGGCAATCGAGCGGTCAGCTATTCAGGCGCTAGCTTGAACTGATCAGTCCTTGCCCGCCCGCTTGAAAAACCGCGCGTAAAATTCGCCGACAATGCCGCGCCGGAAGATCAGCACGCACACCATGAAGATCAGGCCGGTGGCGATGGTCACCGGAAAGCCGGAGGTGGCAAGCGTGTTTTCCAGGCCGATGACCAGGCTGGCGCCGATGATCGGCCCGACCATCGTGCCGATGCCGCCGAGAAGCGTCATCAGGATCACCTCGCCCGACATCTGCCAGGTGACGTCGGTGAGCGTGGCGAACTGGAAGACGATCGCCTTGAGCGAGCCGGCCAGCCCGGCCAGCGCCGCCGACATGACGAAAGCGCCCAGCTTGTAGTTGGCGACGGAATAGCCCAGCGAAATGGCGCGGTTCTCGTTTTCCCGGATCGAGCGCAGGATCATCCCGAACGGTGAATTGACGATGCGCCAGATGGCGAAGACGCCGGTCAGGAAAACCGCCAGCACGAAATAATACATGTTCAGCGACACGTTCAGGTCGAGGACGCCAAGCAGCATGCCGCGCGGCACGCCTTGGATGCCATCCTCGCCTTGTGTGAACGGCGCCTGCACGCAGAAGAAGAAGAACATCTGCGACAGCGCCAGCGTGATCATGGCGAAATAGATGCCTTGCCGGCGAATGGCGAAAAAGCCCATGACAAGGCCGAGCAGGGCCGCACCCGCCATGCCGAGCAGGATGCCCGCTTCCGGCGGCCAGCCCCAGACCTTGACGGCATGCGCGGTGAGGTAGGCGGCGCCGCCAAAGAAGGTTGCGTGGCCGAACGACAGCAGCCCGGTGTAACCAAGCAGGAGATTGAACGCGCAGGCAAACAGCGCGAAGCACAGCATCTTCATCAGGAAGATCGGATAGACCAGGAAAGGCGCCACCAGCAGCGCCAGGATGCCGAGCCCGACCAGCGTCCATTCCAGCCGTGCCGAGGTTTTGCCCGATGCCTCGCGAAGCGTCAGTTCCGACATGTCAGATGTCCCTTCCGACATGTCAGGCGTCCCTTCCGAACAGGCCGGCCGGCCGGACCAGAAGCACGATGGCCATGATGACGAAGACCACGAGGTTGGAGGCCTCGGGGTAGAAGACCTTGGTCAGGCCCTCTGCAAGGCCAAGCATGTAGCCGGTGACGATCGCGCCGAGGATCGATCCCATGCCGCCGACCACGACGACGGCGAAGACGACGATGATGAGATCCGACCCCATCAGCGGGCTCACCTGGTAGATTGGTGCTGCCAGAATTCCGGCAAGCCCGGCCAGCGCGGAGCCGAGGCCGTAGGTCAGGGTCAGCAGCAACGGCACGTTGACGCCGAAAGCCTGGACGAGACGGGGATTCTCGGTTGCCGCGCGCAGATAGGAACCGAGCCTGGTCTTCTCGATCAGCGCCCAGGTCCCGAAGCAGACGATCAGCGAGGCGATCACCACCCAGCCGCGATAGTTGGGCAGGAACATGAAGCCGAGATTGGTGCCTCCGGCAAGCAATGGCGGCACGGCGTAGGGGTTTCCCGACACGCCGTAATAGTAGCGGAAGATGCCTTCGAGGACGAGCGCGAGGCCGAAGGTGAAGAGCAGGCCGTAGAGCGGATCGAGATCGTACAGCCTCGACAGCGCCAGGCGCTCGACCACGATGCCGAACACACCGACGATCAGCGGCGCAAGGATCAGCGCGGGCCAGTAGCCGATGCCGAGATGGGTGAGAAGCAGGTAACCGACGAAGGCGCCGAGCATATACTGGGCGCCATGGGCAAAATTGATGACGCGCAGCAAGCCGAATATGACAGCCAGACCGAGGCTCAGCATGGCGTAGAACGAGCCGTTGATCAGCCCGACCAGCAACTGGCCGAGGAAGGCCTGAACCGGGATTCCGAAGATCATCGTCATGGCGCCATCATACACCCAGGACTTCGTGAAGCTGCGTCATGCGGTCCGGCAGTTCGCCGACCGGAAACCCTGCCACCACCTTGCCGTGCTCCATCAGATAGAAGCGATCGGCGACACGGCTGGCGAAGCGGAAATTCTGCTCGACCAGCAGGATCGTCATGCCGCGTTTTTTCAACGTCGCCAGCAACGCGCCGATGCGCTGCACGATGACGGGAGCGAGACCCTCCGTCGGCTCGTCGAGAAGCAGCATCTTCACGCCGGTCCGCAGCATGCGTGCGATCGCCAGCATCTGCTGTTCGCCGCCCGACAGCCTCGTGCCGGGACTGTTGCGCCGCTCCTTCAGATTGGGGAAGAGATCGAATATCTCCTCGACGCTCATGCCGCCTTCGGCGACGACCGGCGGCAGAACCAGGTTCTCGTCGACGGTCAGCGTTGCGAAGATGCCGCGCTCCTCCGGCACGAAGCCGATGCCTTGATGGGCGGTGCGGTGCAGCGGCAGCCGCATCAGATCCTTGCCGTCGAAGGCGATCCGGCCGGTCCGCTTGCGGATCAGTCCCATAATGGCGCGCAGCGTCGTCGTCTTGCCGACGCCGTTGCGGCCGAGCAGCGTGACCGTCTCGCCGGCAAACACCTCCAGATCGACGCCGTGCAGCGCATGGCTCTCGCCATACCAGGCGTTGAGGCCGCTGACGGCAAGCAGAGGTGCGGCACTAGTCATCGGCGGTGCCCATATAGGCGATCTTGACGCGCTCGTCGCGGCTGACGGTGGCGTAGTCGCCGGCGGCCAGCACCTCGCCGCGTTGCATGACCGTTATCCAGTCGCAAAGGTCGGCCACCACAGTCAGATTGTGCTCGACCATCAGCACGGCGCGATCCCTGGCCACCGAACGGATGAGGCTGGAAACCGTGGCCACGTCCTCATGCCCCATGCCGGCCATCGGCTCGTCCAGCAGCAGCACTTTCGGATCGAGCGCCAGGGTCGTGGCGATCTCCAGCACGCGTTTCCTGCCATAGGAAAGATCGCCGGCGAGCCTGTTTCTGGCGTCGTCGAGACCGACCGAGCGCAGCAGTTCCTCGGCGCGCGGCGTCAACCGGTCGAGCGCCGCCAGCGAGCGCCAGAACTGAACGCTGAGCCCGCCCGGCCGCTGCAGGGCGACGCGGACATTGTCGAGCACGCTGAGGTGCGGAAAAATTGCCGATATCTGGAACGAGCGCACCAGACCCATCCGCGCAACCCTGGCCGGCGGCGTTCGGGTGATATCGTGGCCGAGCAGCTCGATCCTGCCGCTGGTCGGCGCCAGGAACTTGGTGAGCAGGTTGAAAACCGTCGTCTTGCCGGCGCCGTTGGGTCCGATCAGGGCATGGATGTTGCCATGGCGGACATCGAGGTCGACGTTTTTGACGGCTATGAAGCCGGCAAAGTCACGCCGCAGCCCGCGGGCGGAAAGCACCACAGGCGGCTCGTTCGCGCTCAGGTCAGTCGGCGCCATCGGCCGCGCCGATCACTGGCCGGCCGTCGGACAGCCGCTTTCCTTTTCGCTCAGGAAGGCCTCGTTGCCAGGAATGGTGGCGAGATATTTGTAGTAGTCCCACTCCTTGGTGCTCTCGGCTGGCGACTTGACCTGATAGAGGTACATGTCGTGGACCATGTTGCCGTCCGCCTGCACTTTGCCGTTGGTAATCGCGGCGTCGTCCACAGGCATCGAATGCAGTTGCTTGGCGACGGCTTCGGTCTCGTCCGTGCCGGCCTTGTCGATCGCCTTCAAATACTGCGTCACCGCCGAATAGGTCGCGGCCTGGATCATGTTCGGCATGCGGTTGGTGCGCTTGAAAAAGCGCTGCCCGAATTCGCGGCTCTTGTCATCGCGATCCCAATAATAGCCTTCGGTCAGCACAACGCCCTGCGCCGCTTGAAGGCCAAGCCCATGCACCTCGGCCAGCGTGAACAGGAGTGCGGCAAGACGCTGCCCGCCTTGCACGATGCCGAATTCGGCCGCCTGTTTGATCGAGTTGGAGGTATCGAGGCCGGCATTGGCCAGGCCGATGACCTTGGCGCCCGACGATTGCGCCTGCAGCAGGAAGGACGAATAATCGGTTGACCCCAAGGGATAACGCACCTCGCCCAGCACCTTGCCGCCATGGCTCTCGACGAACTTGGTGGTCTGATCCTTCAGCGAATAGCCGAATGCATAGTCGACGGTGACGAAGAACCAGCTGTCGCCGCCCTGCTGCACGAGAGAGCCGCCGGTGCCCACCGCTTGCGAATGTGTGTCATAGGCCCAGTGGAAGCCATAGGGCGAGCATTGTTTGCCGGTCAGCTCCGTGGTCGCCGCGCCGGTGACGATGTCGATCTTCTTCTTTTCCTTGGAAATCCCCTGGACGGCGAGCGCCACCGAAGAGGTCGTCAGTTCCATGATGGCATCGACCTGTTCGGTGTCGTACCACTGCCGGGCGATGTTGGAGGCGATATCGGGCTTGTTCTGGTGGTCGGCGCTGATGATTTCTATCGGCGCTCCCTGCACCTTGCCGCCGAAATCCTCGACCGCCATCTTGGCCGCCTCGACCGACCACTTGCCGCCGAAATCGGCATAGACGCCCGATTGGTCGTTGAGGATGCCGATCTTGACCTTGCCGTCGGAAATTTCGGCGGCAGTGGCGGGGATCGCGGATGCGGCGAGAAGTGCCGCGGAAACGAAAAGGCTTACCTTCATGGTTGACTTCCTCCCATTACGATGAATCCGGCCGCCCCCTACGATCGATCATCGGCAATGGTATTGAACATGAGGAAGAAGCGGACATAGGGCAAGAGGCCGTCCCGGATTTCGTGATCGAAGCGATCCACTTTGGGGACAGAATGCCGGCCTTGAGCCCGAGATAGAAACACAAGCACGTGAGCCGCGACCTGCGGCGGTACTTGCCTCAGCCCTCGGCGGCGACGAGGTGGCCGTTGCCGACATCCCTCAGCGCCAGTTTCAACGGCGCCTCGCCGATCCTGCGGGTGGCGCTCGGGATCTCCTGATCGAGGCGGGCGAAGCGGCTTCTGCGCTTGCCTGGATCGGGCACGGGCACGGCTTCGATCAGGCGCCTGGTGTAGGGGTGGCGCGGGTTGGAAAAGACCTGGTCGCGCGTGCCCATTTCGACGATCTGGCCGAGATACATGACGGCGACGCGGTCGGAGATGTTCTCGACCACCGCCATGTCGTGCGAGATGAAGAGATAGGCGACGCCGAATTCGCGTTGCAATTCCTTCAACAGATCGAGCACACGCGCCTGCACCGAGACGTCGAGCGCCGAGACGCTTTCGTCGGCGATGATCAGCTTCGGCCGCAGCGCCAGAGCGCGTGCGATACAGACGCGCTGGCGTTGGCCGCCGGAGAATTCATGCGGATAGAGTTCCATCTGATCGGCCGACAAGCCGACGCGCTCGAACAGTGAGGCCACACGCTCGCTGCGCTCTTGCTTCGAGGCGATGCCGTGGATCAGCAGCGGCTCGGCAACGAGGTCACCTACACGCATGCGCGGGTCCAACGAGGCATAGGGGTCCTGGAAAATCATCTGCACGTCGCGGCGCACCGCCTTGCGCTCATCGCGGCCAAGCCCGGACAGATTGCGACCGCCAATGACGATGTCACCGCTGTAAGGCACCAGCCCGGCCAGCGCCTTGGCGGTGGTCGACTTGCCGCAGCCGGATTCGCCGACCAGCGCCAATGTCTCGTTGGGCGCGATCGAGAAGCTGACGCCTTCGACGGCGTGAACGCGGCGGGTGACCCGGCCGAAGAAGCCGCCATGCAGGTCGAAGCGGACATGCAGGTCGTGGACCATGGCGACATTGGCCGGTGTCGTTGCCGTCTCGACATCCCTGGATTCCTGGCGGCCGACGCCACTGCCGATGCGCGGCACGGCGGCGAGCAGCTCGCGCGTATAGTCGGCCTGCGGCCTGGCAAAAATATCGGCGGTTCTTCCCTCTTCGACCATGCGGCCATGCCGCATGATGATGACGCGATCGGCCATTTCGGCGACGACGCCCATATCGTGGGTGATCAGGATGACGCTGGTGCCGTGCTGGCGCTGCAGGTCGCGCAAAAGCTCCAGCACTTCGCCCTGCACGGTGACGTCGAGCGCCGTCGTCGGCTCGTCGGCGATCAGCACGTCGGGTTCGAGCGCCAGCGCCATGGCGATCATCACGCGCTGGCGCATGCCGCCGGAGAGTTCGTGCGGAAACTGCCTTAGCCGGCTTTCGGCCTCCGAAATGCGCACCGCCTTCAGCGCCTCGATGGCGCGCCGGCGGGCCTGCGCCTGTGACAGGCTGGTATGCGCTTCGATGGATTCGGTCAGTTGCCGGCCGATCGACAGCACCGGGTTGAGCGAGGTCATCGGTTCCTGGAAGATCATGGCTATGCGGTTGCCGCGAATGCGGCGCATCCGGCGCTCGTCGAGAGTCGTCAGATCTGTATCGCCGAGACGGACGGTGCCGGAGGAAATACGCGCGGCGGGCTGCGACAGCAATTGCATGATGGCCAGTGCGGTCATCGATTTGCCGGAGCCGGACTCGCCGGCAATGCAGAGCGTCTCGCCACGCGCCAGCGTCAGCGACAGGTCGGAGACGACCTCGCGCTCGCCATCCTCGCCGCGCACGCTGACGCAGAGGTTGGCGATGTCGAGAATGGGTTTTGTTTCGCGGGTCATCGCAGGCGCAGCACTGCGAGGGATTTGTTCCGGCACGCCCCCCTCTGTCCTGCCGGACATCTCCCCCTCAAGGGGGGAGATTGGATTTCACTCTGGCTTTCGCCAATCGCCAACGTTTGAAAGAAAGCAGGACGGCGAAGCTGCCAATCTCCCCCCTTGAGGGGGAGATGCCCGGCAGGGCAGAGGGGGGTGTCTTGGCGCTGACCCAATCTCATTCAAACACGCAGCGCGGGAAGTAGAACGACACCACCCAGTTCGGCATGTCGACGATCTCGCTGATGCGGAGATCGCCGCAGACCGAGGCCAGCATGTAGGCCTCAACAGGATCGATCTTGTAGCGGCCGGCGAGCAAGTCGACCATCTGCGCGACCGCTTCCCTGGCGCCCGCCATCAAGTCCGGACCGACGCCGGTCGTCACCTCATAGCCCTTGGCGTCGAGATGGCGCGTCACCGGGCCCGGCGTGGTGAAGCGCGGCGTCTTCAACCTGGCATCCTTGACCAGGTCGAGCTTGAGCACGACATCCATCGGGCTTTCGATCGCCGTGCCGCAAACCTCGCCGTCGCCTTGCGCGGCGTGCGTATCGCCGACCGAAAACAGCGCGCCCGCCACTTCCACCGGCAGATAGAGCGTGGTGCCGGCGGCGAGATCGCGGATGTCGAGATTGCCGCCGACGCGCCTTGGCGGCACCACCGAGTGGTGGCCCTTTTCCGCCGGAGCGTTGCCGATGGTGCCGGCGAAGGGTTTCAACGGCACACGCGCATTTTTGCCGAACAGCGCCGGCTCGAGCGAGACGGCGTCGTATTTCCAGATGTTCAGCGCCGGCTCCTTGAAGTCGTCGGCGAGCAGCCCAAAGCCCGGAATGTTGGCCGTCCAGCCGAAGCCGGACGGTTTGAACATCTCGATCGTCACCTTCAGCGCGTCACCCGGCTCGGCGCCCTCGACGAAAATCGGCCCGGTCACCGGATTGACGGTGGCGAAGTCGAGCTTGGCGACGTCGGCGACCGTGCTGTCGGCCTGCAACTGGCCGCCGGAGGAATCGAGACACTGGAACTCGATGGTCGAGCCGGGCGCCACCCGCTCGGCCGGGGCAAACGAATTGTCCCAGCCGAAATGATGTTGGCGCCCGTGGATGGTGTAGTCGCAGTTATTGCACATCTTTTACGTACACATTGTCGTAGTTGATCGGGATATGGACCGGGTCGACATAGAGGTTGTCGGCGCCGCCCATGCGCGCCGATTTCATGGTGAAGCGCTGCTCGTTGAAGACCGGCGCCCAGGGCGCGTCTTCCATCACCTTATCATAGATGGCGCTCCACATCTTGTCGCGTTCGCCAGCCTTGGCCGGATCGACCACCGAGTCGGCCTCAGCCGCTTTGGCGTCGAGATCCTTGTTGCAATACCACGACCAGTTCCAGCCGCCGGGCACTGCACCGGCGCAGCCGAGGATCGGGCCGTAGAAGTTCGACGGATCCGGGAAATCGGCGATCCAGGCCATGCCGCCCGACCAGATCATCGGTGCGCCGGCCTTGTCGCCGCCGGCTGCAATCACATTGGCCTGCGCCAGCGACTGGATGCTGGCCTTGATGCCAATCGCCGCCAGATCCTGCTGGATCGCCTGGGCGATGCGCGGGTTGGGGTCGGTGTTCATGGCGAACAGCTGGGTTTCGAAACCATCGGGATGGCCGGCCTCGGCAAGCAGGGCCTTGGCCTTGGCGACGTCATAGGGATAACCCTTGTATTCCTTGTCATAGCCCGGCATCGACGGCGGCAGCGGCTGATTGGCCGGCACGGCGCGGCCGTTGATGATCTGGATGACGCGCGCCTTGCTGATCGCCATGTTGACCGCCTGGCGCACCTTCACATTGTCGAACGGCGCCATGGTGGTGTTCATGGTGACATAGCCGGTGTGCAGTTGGCCGCCTTCGACGACGCGCGCCTTCTGCTCGGGATCGGCCATCACCTCCTGGAATTTTGCTGGCGGAATGCCGTCGCCGGGCACGTCGATCTCTCCCTTCTGCAAGCGCAGCAGCGCCACGATCGGCTCCTGGCCGATCTCGAAGGTGATCTTGTCCAGATGTGGCAGGCCCTTGTGCCAATAGTCAGCATTGCGCTCGAAGACGATGCGCTGGCCGAGCGTCCACTCGGCGAGCTTGAAGGCGCCGGTGCCGACCGGATGCTTGCCGAAATCGGCGCCATATTTCTCGACCTCCTCCTTCGGCACGACATGGGCGAAGTTGATGGCCATGACATGCAGGAAGGTGGCGTCGGGCCGGGTCAGCTCGAACTTGACCGTGTAGGGATCGACGACGCTGACGCCCGACAGGCTTTCCGCCTTGCCGGCGGCGACATCGTCATAGCCCTTGATCGAGCCGAAAAAGCCGGCGCCGGGACTCTGGGTCTTCGGATTGGTGACACGGTCGAGCGAATATTTCACGTCGTCGGCGGTCATTTCGCGGCCATTGTGGAATTTCACGCCATGGCGCAGCTTGAAGGTGAAGGTCTTGCCGTCGGGCGAGATCTCGTAGCTTTCGGCGAGGTCGGGCTTCAGATTGGTGGTGCCCGGCTCATAGTCCATCAGCCCGTCGAACAGGCTCTTGATCATCGACCAGTTCTGCCAGTCATAGCCGATCGCCGGGTCGAGCGTGGCGACGTCGTCCTTGTAGGTGATGGTGATGGCGCCGCCCTGCTTGGCGTTCGGATCGACGGCGTCCTCGGCGCGAACACTTGTCATTCCGAGCATCAGCGCCAGCGCCGATGCCGCTACCGTGGATGCGAGAAACTTTTTCATTTTTATGTTCCCTTTCTCTGTTTGGTTTTCATTTCATCTGAGCTTGATGCGGGGGTCGATGAAGGGCGCGATGACGTCGGCCAACAGATTGCCGAGCACGATGGCGAAGGCCGAGACCAGCGTGACGCCCATGATGATCGGAATGTCGACGCGCTGGATGGCCTGCCAGGCGAGCTGGCCGATGCCGGGCCAGCCGAACACGCTTTCAACGACGACGATGCCGCCCATGAAGATGCCGATGTCGATGCCGATCATGGCGATGACCGGCAGGATGGCGTTGGGCAGCGCATGGCGGAACAGAATGGTGCCGCGCGCCAGGCCCTTGGCGCGGGCGGTGCGGACATAATCCTGGCGCAGCACGTCGATCATCGACGAGCGCATCATGCGGGCGTACCAGCCGGCGCCGAGTATGCCCATGGTCAGGGACGGCAGCACGAGATGGCGCCAGGTGCCGTAGCCGCCGATCGGAAACCAACTGAGCCGCACGGAAAAGACGTAAAGCAGCAGCAGCCCGACGACGAATTGCGGCGCCGAGACGCCGACGAAGGAGGCGACCATCAGCGTCTGGTCGGTGCCGGTGCCGCGCTTGACCGCGGCGATCAGGCCCATGCTCAGGCCGAGCAACAGCTCGCACAGGATGGCGCCGACCATCAGCAACAGGCTGGCCGGCAGCCGCGAGACGATCAGCTCGGTGACCTCGGAGCGCTGGATGTAGGAGCGGCCGAAATCGCCGCTGACGAGCTTCACCAGATAGCGCCAGTACTGGACGATGAAGGGTTGGTCGAGGCCGAGCTGCTGGCGGATGTTCTCGACCGTCTGCGGCGTGGCGCTGCGACCGGCGATCTGGCGCACCGGATCGGCGGGCAGGAGATAGAGCAGCGCGAAGGTGATCAGCGAGACGCCGAGCAGGATCAGCAGCGACTGGATGAGGCGGCGGCCGAGATAGGCGATCATGCCCGGCCCCTCTGCGTCGGATCGAGAATGTCGCGCAGCGCATCGCCGATCAGGTTGAAGGCGAGCGCCAGCGCCAGGATCGCGGCACCGGGGAAGAACACCAGCCAGGGTGCGGCCTGGAAATAGGTCTGGTTCTCGAAGATGATGTTGCCCCAGGACGCCGTCGGCGGCTGCACGCCGATGCCAAGGAAGGAAAGCGTCGCTTCGAGCAGCACCGTGGTCGAGATGCCGAGCGTGCCCCAGACGATGATGGTTGGCAGCAGATGCGGCAGAATGTGGCGAAACAGGATGCGCGGTGCGCTCGCCCCGATGGTGCGTTCGGCATCGATGAATTCACGCTCGGCCAGTGATGAGGTCTCGGTGTAGATGACGCGGGCGGTCTGCACCCAGTTGACCAGGGCGATGACCATGGCGACGATCCACAGGCTGGGCTCGAACACCGCCGCCAGGCAAATGGCGAGCAGCAGTGCCGGAAACGCCATCATCAAATCGGTGAAACGCATCAGCGCGCTGCCGATCCAGCCACGGAAATAACCGGCGACAACACCGACCAGCGTGCCGATGAACAGCGCCACGCCGTTGGCGACGATGCCGATGATCAGCGAGGTGCGGGCGCCGTAGAGGATGCGGGTCAGGAGGTCGCGGCCGAGCAGATCAGTGCCCAGCCAGAATTTTGCATCCGGCGGCAGTGGCGAGCCCTCGATGGTCAGGCCGTCGAACATCTGCTCGTTGGGGTCGTAGCCGGTCAGCCATGGCGCCAGCACGGCGCCGGCAACGACAATGGCGACGATCACCAGCCCAAGCAGCGCCAGACGGCGCCTGACCAGCCGGCGCCAGACGCCGGCGCGTGGCTTGACCGGCATGCGGCCTGGCGCGGTGAGATCAGGCGCGATGGGACTGGTCATCGCCGCCTTCTTCTTCCGTTGCTTGTTCACTTGTCATGGCCACGATCCGCCGCGCGGCATCCTCGACGCTGATCTGCCAGCTCATTGCCAGCGAGCGCAGCTGCGCATAGGCGCGGCCGTCGTCGGTGCCTTTCGCGAGTGCCGTCACCGCGCGCACGATGGTCTGGCGCTCGGCGACGCGCTGGCGAAGCGAGGCGATTTCGCTGGCCAGGTGCTTGCGCGCCTCGAAACTTTGCCTTGCGATCAGCAGTGCGCTGTAGACGCCGGCATTGCCGACCGGCTTCAGCAGCTGGGCGTCGGCCTTGTGCGACAGCGCCCATTCGATGCGGCCGGGCGCCTCGGAACCGATCAGCGCCACCAGCGGCATCGGCGCTTCGCCCGGCTTCCAGGGGAATTGCTCGTCAAAGCCGAGATCGGCGTCGAAGAAGACGAAATCGGCGGCCAGCGCCTCGGGCGGCAGTTCCGGCCAGCAATCCAGCGTGATCAGGCCGATGGCCGACAATTGCCTGGTGATCGCCTGCACCGTCGGATGCGGGCGATGCAGGATAAACGCCCTGGCGCCGCCGAGATTGGGGATGCGTGAGGCTCTCGTCACGACACCACCCTCAGGCGCGGGCGGCCGAATGTTTTTGCCGGGTCGTAGCGCGACAGATACGGATCCGGCGCAACTTCGTCTTCGCGGCTGACGACCTCGAAGAAGCCATCCGCGATGCGCCCGATGATCACCGGCAATGTCGCGTGCTGCGAGTGGGCGTCGATGGCGATCGGCCCGAGCCGGGTGGAGAAGCGCCGTTCGGCGAAGGCTTTGGAGAATTCCGCCGGACCGGCGTCGGCATCGCGTGAGAGCACGTCGGCCATCACCTGCACCGAGGCATAGGCGGAGGCCTCGAAGGACGAGGCGAAGGCGGCCGGGCGCGGCGCGAAATACGGCCCGACCGACAGATGTCCCTTGCCGGATTCACCAATCGCCGGCAGCTCACCTTCGGTGAGGTTGCAGGAGATGACGGGACAAGTCTCGGGACTGAAGGCGGCATCCTCGTGACCCAGGTCGCGGTAGGCCGCGAGGAAGGCGTAGGACGAGGTGCCGATCAAATTGTTGAGGATGAAGTTCGGCCGCGTGGCGCGGATCTCCGCAATCAGACGCGACACATCGGTCTCGCCGATGCGCAGGTAGCGTTCGCCCAGCACCTTGCCGCCCGCATCGGCGATCAGGTCGCGCGCGACGCGGTTCATCTCCCAGCCCCAGATGTAGTTCGAGCCGAGCAGGAAGCCGTTGGCGCCGAAACGCGGCACGACATGCGCCATCAACGGCACCAGATGCTGGTTGGGGCAGGCGTGCATGTAGACGACGTGCTCGTTGGCCTCGAAGCCCTCATAGGGGCAGGCGTACCAGAGCATGCCGCCCGCCTTCTCGAGCACCGGAATGGTTTCCTTGCGGCTCCACGAGGTGACGCAGCCGACGACATGGCGGGCGCTGCTGGTCTTGAAAATATCCTCGCACAGCGTCGCGTAGCGGTCCGCATTGCTTTGCGGATCGCGCTCGACCGGCACCAGTTCGATGCCTGAGCTGCGATCGGCGTTGATGTCGGCAATCGCACGCATGGCGCCGATCCGGCACGCATCGGAGACGAGCTGATAGCTCCCCGAGCGGGAATACAGGATGCCGATCTTGATGCGCCGTTTCAAACAGGACCCCAAAATGACAATGCCCCGCAGCCTGCGCCGGAGGGGCGAGGCATACGAGGCATTCTTGCCGCCCGGCGATCAGAGCCGGTATTTTGCACTAGCGTATTCTGTCCGGCGGGTCAGTCAAGCCCTCAACGATATTTGCGTGACCGTCATCGCCGTTTCGCTGCCGCCGGCTATCTGGCCGCCGGCCTCTGACCCGGTTGACGGGCATAGGTCACACAGGCGTCAACCGTGCTGACACAAAGCGCGTCGCGCCTGTTCGGCAGATTGTTGTCGCCGGCATAGGCAACTTCGGCGACGCGGCCGTCGACCATGCGGATTTGCGTGTCGCAATAGCCGCCGGGAGCGACATTGACGGAGCCGCCGACCGCCGGGATCGCGCCGACCGCCAAAGTCGGAACCACAATGCTGAGATTGCCGCGCTGGACGATGCGCTTGTAGGTCCAGATCTGGCCCGATCGGCCGGCGTCGGCGGTGGCGGTCGGAAACCCGGCGCACATTCGAACATCGGCTTCGCTGAGGCCGACCATCTCCTTGCGGGCAGCCGCCGCCGTCGGATCAACCTTGGCGATACGCGACGTATCGTCGGGAACGACGCAGGAAGCCTGGATGGCGACGAACAGGACTGGAAGGGCAAGCTTTCGAACACAGGAAAATATCATATCGATTGTAGATTTGCCCGATTGTCGGATTTGCGTGGCGCCCGCCGCCCCTTTCTACCTAGGCAAACAGGCGATCGGATCAACCCGTTCAGCTTCACGAAAAATTGGCAGTGGCTGCATCATGGCTGGCGATTGGGAAGCGGGCTCGCGCGCCGGGAGCGCTAGCCCGAAACTGGATGCGGGCCGCAAGGGCCGTATCCATCATGGCCAGATCAATGGCCCTGCAACTGTTTTCGCCGCCAGGCGGCGGGCGCTTCGCCGACCCGCGCGCGAAAGAACCGTGAAAAATACGCCGGGTCGTCAAAGCCGATTTCGTAGGCGATGTCCTCGACCGTGCGCACGGTGAACAGCAGCAGCCGCTTGGCCTCCAGCAGTCGCCTTTCGCTGACGACCCGCTTGACGCCGGCGCCCAGAACCGCATGGGCAGCCTTGTCGAGAAGATGCGGTGTCGTTGCCAGCGCCTCGACGTAGCGGTCGACAGGCCAGTTGTCGCGGAAATGTGCGTCGGCGAGCCGGCGCAGCCCTAGCGCCAGCGAAGCGTCGGAAGAGGTTGCGGCAGCGGTCACGCCGGGGCTGAGGCGCGCAATGTGGGAGAGCGCGACGGCGATCAGCGCCGGCAGTACCCTGTCATTGCCGGCCTGCGCCTCGGCGTATTCGGCGGCGATCATCTCCAGCACCGCCGCCAATCTCGCCCACGCTGCGTGCCGCGGCAGGCCGTCGGCAAAGACCGGCCGGTCCAGCGGCAGCAGGCTGTGAGCGGCGATTGCGGCGAGCGCGCCGTCGGCGACCGAGACGACGATGGCGTCGGTGCCGGGCCCGATCGAGAAGCCATGCACGATAGTGCTCGGCACGAAGCTGACGGCGGGCGCCGAAAAGTCCCAGGTCTGGTCTTCGATGCGATAGGCGCCGGAGCCGCTGGTCCAGTAGGTGATCTGGCCCATCTGCGGATGTTTGTGCGCTGCCACCTGACCAAGATGGATATTGCTGCGCGCAAGCACGGTCTCGACATGCAGGAAACCGACATCGAGCGGCCGCACCGGCTCGCCATAGACGAAGAAGTCGGGGATGGAATTCTGGCTCATGTCGCCGGAAAAAGTCCAATCGGTTTTGCCGTTCCGTCCATAACCGATCGATGCCCAGGGCGCTAGTGTTGCGGCTTAAGAGGAGGACCATCATGCGATCAGAAGACTTCCGCACTGATAAAACACGCCCGTTCACCGGCGCCGAATATCTGGAGAGCCTGCGCGACGGCCGCGAGGTCTATATCAACGGCGAACGCATTGCCGACGTCACCACGCACCCTTCGATGCGCAATTCGGCGCGGTCGCTGGCACGCCTCTACGACGCGCTGCATGAGGCCAAGCGACGGGACACGCTGACCTCGCCGACCGACACCGGCTCGGGCGGCTACACCCACAAGTATTTCCGCGTTGCCAAGTCTTCCGCCGAGCTTGTCGCCCAGCAGACGGCAATCGCCGAGTGGTCGCGCATGTCCTATGGCTGGATGGGCCGCACACCCGACTACAAGGCGGCGCTGATGAACACGCTCGGCGCCAATGCCGACTGGTACGGGCCGTTCAAGGACAATGCGCTGTCCTGGCACAGGCGTGCGCAGGAAGCCGCACTGTTCATGAACCACGCCATCGTCAACCCGCCGATCGACCGCCACAAGCCGGCCGAACAGGTAAAGGACGTCTTCGTCCACATCACCAGGGAGACGGATGCCGGCATCTATGTCTCCGGCGCCAAGGTGGTGGCGACGTCCTCGGCGCTGACCCATTACAATTTTCTGGCGCAGGGGTCGGCGACGATCACTGAGGATCCGTCGCTGTCGGTGATGTTCATCGTGCCGATGAATGCACCTGGGATAAAGATGTTCTGCCGCGTCTCCTACGAGCAGACGGCCAACACCGTGGCGGCACCCTTCGACTATCCGCTGTCGTCGCGCTTCGACGAGAACGACGCGATCCTGGTGCTCGACAATGTCTTCATCCCCTGGGAGGACGTTCTGGTGCTGCGCGACGCGCAGAAAATCCTGTCCTTCCATCCGGCCTCCGGCTTCATGCATGGCTACTGCTTCCAGGGCTGCACGCGTTTCGCCGTCAAGCTCGATTTCCTCGCCGGCCTGCTGGCCAAGGCGCTGCGCGCCACCGGCGGCGATGCCTTCCGCGGCAACCGGGCGGCACTTGGCGAGGTCATTGCGCTCAGGCACATGTTCTGGAGCTTTTCCAATGCCATGGCCTACAACCCGATCCCGTGGGCGAATGGCGCGGTGCTGCCCAATCTGGAAGCGGCACTCGCCTACCGAACTTTCATGTCGGAAGCCTATCCGCGCGTCATCGACACCGTGCGCCGGGTGATCGCCTCGGGGCTGATCTACCTGCCGTCATCGGTGCGCGACTTCAACAACCCCGAGATCGACAAATATCTGGCGCAATATGTGCGCGGCTCCAACGACATGGGCCACATCGAACGCATCAAGATCATGAAGCTGCTGTGGGACGCGACCGGCACCGAGTTCGGCGGTCGCCACGCGCTCTATGAGCTCAACTATGCCGGCGCGCCGGAAGAGGTGCGGCTGCAGGTGCTGAAGGGTGCTGAGCGCGGCGGGCGGCTGAAGGCGATGGAGGAACTGGTCGACACCTGCATGGCCGACTATGACGAGAATGGCTGGACCGGAGATACCTGGCTCAATCCGCTTGTTTCAACGGCTGAGTGAAATCAGATGGCCACGCAGATTTCGAAAACCGATTTCCGCGACGCCATGGCGAGGGTCTGCGCGCCGGTCAACATCGTCACCACCGATGGGCCGGCCGGGCGTGGCGGCTTCACCGCCACCGCCATGTGCAGCGTCTCCGACGAGCCGCCGACGCTGCTCGTGTGCATGAACGGGCGCTCGACGCAGGCCGCCATGTTCCTGTCCAACCGGCGCTTCTGCGTCAACGTGCTGACGCATGACCATATGCATCTGGCGGGAAAGTTCGCCGGCGCGACCAGGGATATGGAAGCCCGCTACTCCTCGGCGCGCTGGCAGACGCTGACCTCCGGTACACCGGCGCTGTCGGATGCGATCGTCAATTTCGATTGCGAGATCGAGGCTGTGCATGTCGTCGGCACGCACAATGTCATGATCGGCCGCGTCATCGATGTCCGACACGGTAGCGGCGGCTCGGCCCTGCTCTATGTCGACCGCAATTACACGCAGCCAACGCGGCTGGGCAGCTTTGGCGGGTGAAGCAATTGACGGCGTTGATAGGATTTTATGCGCGGAGGCGAAGCCTTCCCGACTTCGTCATCCACGGGAGAAGCAGGAGCGAAGCTCCGTCGCGGAGACCCGAGGATCCATGCCGCGACCTCAGTCGTAGGGCGCAGCGGAGCAGAATTCTGCACCGTGGCGACGCTCAGGAGTCCCGGCATGGATCCTATGGTCTGCGCCGCGTCGCTTCGCTCCTTGCTCCGCCATAGGATGACGAAGCGATGGGGTCTCGCCAATATCCAAGCCTATGTATCTGCCTGCCAAAAAGGCTCAACTCTCGCCGTCGATCAGGCTCTCCAGCAGATCAAGAAGCTGCTCAAGCTTCTCGTGGCCGAAGCGCTGTTCGATATCGTCATAAATGACACGACGCTCGGGCGACAGCGCGTCGATCAGGGCGGAACCGGCGGGTGCAATGGTCAGCACGACGCGGCGGCCGTCGCCTTCCGCCTTGTTGCGGGTGATGAATTTGCGTCCCTCGAGCGCCTTGATGATGCGTGTCAGGCTGGGCGGCAAAACCGAGGCGCGATCGGCAAGTTCCGTCGCCTCGACCGGGCCGGCTTCGCTCAGCACACGCAGCACGCGCCATTGCTGTTCGGTCACGTCATGCGCCGCAAGCATCGGCCGAAACCGCGCCATCACCGCTTCGCGGGCATGAAGCAGCGCCATCGGCAGGGAACGACGGGTATTTTCAGGCAGCAAAAAAGAGCCTCCCACGCTTGCGATCGAAACAGGCCTCCCCTCGGCCGAATCCGCCTGCCGGGGCCCATTCCTGCCATCCCGTATCGTTGCGCCAAGCCCGATGCAAGACTTGACTTCGCGCATGCTGCATGTAATTAACGCGTTAACTACAACAAGGCAATAACCCAGGGAACGAAGCGCCGTGCCTCACTTCTCCATCGAGTATTCGGCCAATCTCGATGCCAAGGTCGATATGGGCGAATTGTGCGCGCTGGTGTTGCGCACCGTGCTGGACACCGGGCTGTTCGAGACCGGCGCCGTGCGGGTGCGGGCCTTTCGCGCCGAGGCCTACGCGATGGCCGACAGCCTGCCGGAAAACGCCTTTCTCGACATGTCGTTTCGCATCGGCACCGGCCGCAGTCCTGACGAGAAGAAGCGGACCGGCGAGGCTGTCTTCGCGGCGGTGAGCGAATACCTTGCCACCCTGTTCGAGACGCCGCATTTCGCCCTGTCGCTCGAAATCCGGGAAATCGACCCGGTGTTGAGCTGGAAGAAAAACGCAATCCACCCGCGGCTGCGCGGCAAGTGACGGAACCCGACATGTCCGACCTGCAAGGCAATCTGAACAAGGCCGAGGCCTATCTGGCCCGCTTCAAGCGCGATGGCGTGTTGAACCAGATCGGCGGCGAGGCGGTGCCGGCGCTCGACGGCACGACGTTCGAAACGTTGTCGCCGGTGGACCTGAAGCCGCTGGCAAGCGTCGCGCGCGGCGGGGCTGCCGATATCGACCGCGCCGCCAAGGCGGCGAAGGCGGCGTTCCCGGCCTGGGCCGCCATGCCGGGCGAGGCACGCAAGAAGCTGCTGCACAAAATCGCCGACGCGATTGAAGCGCGCGCCGAAGAGATCGCCTTCGTCGAATGCATGGACACCGGCCAGGCGCTGAAGTTCATGGCCAAGGCGGCGCTGCGGGGTGCCGAGAATTTCCGCTTCTTCGCCGACCGTGCGCCCGAAGCCCGCGACGGCGAGACGCTGCGGACATCTGGCCAGGTCAACATCACAACCCGCGTTCCGATTGGCCCGGTCGGCATCATCACTCCATGGAACACGCCATTCATGCTGTCGACCTGGAAGATCGCACCGGCGCTGGCGGCCGGCTGCACCGTGGTTCATAAGCCGGCTGAATTCTCACCGCTGACAGCCCGCCTGCTGGTCGAGATCGCCGAGGCGGCCGGCCTGCCGAAAGGCGTCTGGAATCTGGTCAACGGTCTTGGTGAAGATGCCGGCAAGGCGCTGACCGAGCATCCCGACATCAAGGCGATCGGCTTTGTCGGCGAAAGCCGCACCGGTTCGATGATCATGAAACAAGGCGCCGACACGCTGAAGCGCGTGCATTTCGAGCTTGGCGGCAAGAACCCGGTGATCGTCTTTGCCGACGCCGATCTCGAGCGCGCCGCCGACGCCGCCGTATTCATGATCTATTCGCTGAATGGCGAACGCTGCACCTCGTCGTCGCGGCTACTGGTCGAAGCCTCGGTCTATGAGAGCTTCACCGCCAAAGTCGCGGAGAGGGCGAAGCGCATCGTCGTCGGCCACCCGCTCGATCCGAAAACGGTGGTCGGGCCGTTGATCCATCCGGTGCACGAAAAGAAGGTGCTGTCCTATATCGACATCGGCAGGTCGGAGGGAGCCACGCTCGCCGTCGGCGGCGGCAAGGTCGATGGGCCGGGCGGCGGCTGCTATGTCGGCCCGACCCTGTTCACCAACGTGACCAACGGCATGCGCATCGCGCAGGAGGAGATTTTCGGGCCGGTGCTGAGCGCCATTCCGTTCAAGGACGAGGCCGAAGCGCTGGCGCTGGCCAACGACACGCAATACGGCCTGACCGGTTATCTCTGGACCTCTGACGTCACCCGCGCTTTCCGCTTCACCGACGCGCTGGACGCCGGCATGATCTGGGTCAATTCGGAGAATGTGCGCCATTTGCCGACACCGTTCGGCGGTGTCAAGAATTCCGGCATCGGCCGCGACGGCGGCGACCATTCCTTCGATTTCTACATGGAGACGAAGAACGTAGCCTTCGCGACGACGGCGCACGCCATCCAGAAACTCGGCGGCTGACCGGAGGAAATCAGATGCCCTTGCCCAAGCCCAATCTCTACCCCGCCTTCAACATCGTGCGCCTCAGCCATGTCGAGCTGGCCGTCACCGACCTCGCCAAATCCCGCGCCTTCTATGTCGACACGCTCGGCCTGCAGGTCACCGACGAGACATCGGACACCATCTATCTCAGGGCGCTGGAGGAGCGCGGGCACCATTGCATCGTGCTGAAGAGGGGGGCCACGGCCGAAGCCCGCGACCTCGGCTTCAAGGTCTTCTCGGACGAGGATCTCGACAAAGCCGAGCACTTCTTCAGGGGCAAGGGCATGGCGGTGGAGTGGGTCGAGCGGCCCTACCAGTCGCGCACTTTTCGTACCCGCGATCCGCACGGCATTCCGCTTGAATTCTACGCTGAGATGGAAAGGTTGCCGCCGATCCACCAGAAATATGCGCTCTACAAGGGCGTCAAGCCGCTGCGCATCGACCACTTCAACTGCTTCTCGCCCAATGTCGACGAGTCCGTCGCCTTCTACAACGAGCTCGGCTTCCGCGTCACCGAATACACCGAGGATGCCAGCAGCGGAAGACTGTGGGCGGCGTGGACGCACCGCAAGGGCGGCGTGCACGACATCGCCTTCACCAACGGCGTCGGGCCGCGCCTGCATCATGTCGCCTTCTGGGTGCCGACGCCGCTCAACATCATCGACCTGCTCGACCTGATGGCAACGACGGGGTATCTGCCGAACATCGAACGCGGCCCCGGCCGGCACGGCATTTCCAATGCCTTCTTCCTCTATGTCCGTGATCCGGACAACCACCGCATCGAGATCTACTGTTCGGACTACCAGACGGTCGATCCGGACCTGGAACCGATCAAATGGGACCTCAAGGACCCGCAGCGCCAGACGCTGTGGGGCGCGCCGGCGCCGAAAAGCTGGTTCGAGGAAGGCAGTGCGTTTGCCGGGGCGGAGGCGCGCCAGCCGGATTTGGCGGCTTCGCCGATCATTGCGCCGTGAGTGGGATTTTGGAGATGTCAGCGTTCCGTGGCGCCCCCCTCTGTCCTGCCGGACATCTCCCCCTCAAGGGGGGAGATTGGCTAGGCCCATGGTCAGCGCCTCTCTTGCAGCGTTGGAAATTGGCGAAGGCAGAGATGACATCCGATCTCCCCCCAAGAGGGGGAGATGTCCGGCAGGACAGAGGGGGGCGCCGTGGAGCGCCATCCTCGCCCATCACCATCGCCGGAGCCGCCCCATGACCCCGCCCCGGCTCGTCACCTTCACCGCCGATGGCAAGGTGCGCTATGGCGCGATCACGAGCAAGGGCGTCGTCGACCTGTCGGCGCGCCACGGCCAATGGCCGACGCTGCGTGAAGTGATCGAGGCCGGCGCCTTGCGGCGGCTGGCGGAAGCGGCTGGGGCCTTCGCCGCAGATTTCCCGCTCGACGCCATCGCCTACGAGATTCCCATTCCGTCACCGGAAAAGATCATCTGCGTCGGCGTCAACTACCCGGACCGCAACGAGGAGTACAAGGACGGCCAGGCAGCCCCCTCCAATCCCTCGCTGTTCGTCCGCTTTCCCCGTTCGTTCGTCGGCCATGGCGCGCCGCTGGTGCGGCCACCGGAATCACCACAGCTCGACTATGAGGGCGAAATCGTCATCGTCATCGGCAAGGCGGGGCGACGTATCGCCGAGACCGATGCACTCGGCCATATCGCGGCACTGTCGCTGTGCAATGAAGGCACCATCCGCGACTGGGTGCGGCATGCCAAGTTCAACGTCACGCAAGGCAAGAATTTCGATCGCACCGGCTCGATCGGCCCTTGGCTGGTGCCGTTCACCGACGAGGCGCAGATCGCCGACATCGCGCTGACCACCCGCGTCAATGGCGAGCTGCGCCAGCAGGATCGTACCAGTCGGATGATTTTTTCCTTCCGCAAGATCATCAATTACATCTCGACCTTCACCACGCTGGTGCCGGGCGATATCATCGTCACCGGCACGCCAACCGGTGCCGGCGCCCGCTTCGAGCCGCCGATCTGGTTAAAGCCCGGCGACGTCATCGAGGTCGAGGCAGACGGCATCGGCGTGCTGGGCAACAGCGTCGTCGACGAGGAAGCAGCATGACCCCGGAGCAAGTGGAAGACGCCGCGGCACGGCTGTTCGAAGCGGAGCGGTCGCGCCGTCAGATCCGCCTGCTCAGCCTCGATTTTCCCGAGGCGACGATGGAGGATGCCTATCGCGTGCAGGCAGCGCTGGTGACGCGCAAGATCGATGCCGGGTTGAAACCGAAGGGGTGGAAGATCGGCCTGACCTCCAAGGCGATGCAATATGCGCTTGCCATCGACACGCCGGATTCGGGCGTGCTGTTCGACGACATGTTCTTCAATGACGGCGCGACGGTGCCGGCCGACCGCTTCATCCAGCCGCGCGTCGAGGCCGAGATCGCCTTCGTCATGAAGGCGCCGCTGAAAGGCCCCGGCGTGACCATCTCCGATGTGCTCAACGCCACCGACTACATCACCCCGTCGCTGGAAATCCTCGACACGCGCATCGAGCGCGTCAATGCGGAGACGAAGAAGGTGCGGACCTTCTTCGACACGATTTCCGACAACGCCGCCAATGCCGGCATCGTCATCGGCGGGCGCCCGCAACGACCTGATGAGGCCGACATGCGCTGGATCGGCGCCATCGTTTCGCGCAATGCCGAGGTCGAGGAAACCGGACTTGGCGCCGGCGTGCTCAACCATCCGGCGATGGGCATCGCCTGGCTGGCGGACAGGCTTGCCCACTACGGCATGTCGATTGCGGCCGGTGAAGTCGTTCTCTCGGGCTCGTTCGTGCGTCCGGTCGAGGCGCGGCCCGGTGACACCATCGTCGCCGATTTCGGCAGTTCGGGAACGGTCAGCATCCATTTCGCGAAGGGCTGACGGTTCCGTGGCCAGCCCGCACGGCAGTCCCTATTCGCCACGCAGATAGGCGATCACCACATCGGCGGCGATGGCCGACATGCGCATGCCGACATCCCTGGTGATGTCGCCTTCGACACGGCTCTGTACCCAGCCGAGGAAGGCGAAGGCCCGCAATGCCGAAAACAGCGGCAGCGCGGCGATGTCCTGCGCCGTCAGCGCCCGCTCCCGCCGATAGCCCTCGAGCAAAGCGGCCTCGATCAGCGGATAGATCGCCTCATCGCGGTTCTGGTAAAGCGCGACAGCAAGGTCGTACATGTGCCAGCCATGGCCGCAATCGTCGAAGTCGATGATGCGGACCGCGCCGTCATGGACGAGCACATTCTCGCGCACCAGGTCGGCGTGGATGATGCCGAAATTGCGGGCACTGCGTTCATATGTCGACAGCGCGCGCACGGCCTTTTCCCGCGCCTGGAAAACCAGCTCGCGGCGAGGACCGTCGAGGAAGGGCGAGGTCTCGAAACGGCCCCAGTTCGGGTTCGCGCCGAAGAAGCCGTCGAAATCCCAGGCATGGCGGGCAAAGCCGGCGGGCGGCGTCCAGGCTGCTGTGACATTGTGCATGTGGGCGATGGTACGCCCGATCTCGGTAAAGACCTGCCTTGCCTGCTCGGGCGTAAAATCCAGCGGTACGCCTCGTGCCCCGACGGCGCGGCCCTCCAGCCAGCTCAGGCAATCGACTTGCCGGGGTTGCATTGAGGCGTTCGCGCTGACAAGCACGAACAGATCGCCGACCGGCGTGGCGACCGCAGATGGCGTGGCGATGCCGGCCGATTGCAGAAAACCCATCCATTGCAGTTCCGAGCGCAGTGCTGCGTCCGTGTGATAGCCAAGCCGGTGAATGCGCATGGCGGCCGGCTGGCCATCGGGCAGACGGATGCGGAAGACCGCGTTCTCGCGGAATTTCAGCAGCTCCGGCTCACCCTCACGAATGCCCCAATGGGCGAGCGCAAGTCTGGCCAGCGCCGTGACATCGGCTGCCGTCTCGGACTCGGATTGCGCGGAAACTGCGCTCACGCCTTCACTCCGCCGACTTCGCCAAGCACCTCATCGAGGACGCCGATCAGGACGTCGGCATTGTCGCGGGAGAACGGCATTGGCGGGCGGATCTTCAACACATTGCCGTGGATGCCGGTCTTGCCCATCAGCACGCCGCGATGGCGCATCCGGTTGGCGACCTGCTCGGCAATGTCGGGCGCCGGTTCGCGGGTCTCGCGGTGATGAACCAGCTCGGCGCCGAAGAACAGGCCCGCGCCCCTGACCTCGCCGATGCATTCATGGCGCTCGGCCAGCGGGCGCAGCAGGTTGAGCGCATAGGCGCCGACGTCACGCGCGTTGGCGACGAGATTTTCCTGCTCGATGACGTCGAGAACGGCATTCGCCACCGCGCAGGAAACCGGATTGCCGCCGAAGGTGTTGAAGTAACGGAACGCGTTGCGAAAGGTCGCCAATGTGTCCCTTGATGTGACCACGGCGGCGACCGGATGGCCGTTGCCCATCGGCTTGCCCATGGTGACGATGTCGGGAACGAAGCCGGCGCGCTGATGACCCCAGAAATGGCTGCCGGTGCGGCCGAAGCCGGGCTGCACCTCATCGGCGATGACCAATCCTCCGGCGTCGCGCACCGCACGCACCGCATCATCGAAGAATCCGGACGGGAGCGTCGGAAATCCCTCGTTGGCCAGCAGCGGACAGAGGATGATGCCGGACAGGCCGATGCCGTCCTTTGCCAGCGAGGCGATGGCTTCGCGCACCGCATCGCCAAACGCCTTGCCATTGGCCATCGCCTCCGGATGGCGATAGCTGTCAGGCGCCGGCACCAGCCTGACATTGCGGGCGCGACCGCCGACCGGCGGCATGCGGGTGCTGAGCTGCGAAACCGCCGTGGTGTTGCCATGATAGGTGGCGTCGGTGGCGATGATGCCCATGCGGCCGGTGGCGGCCTGCGCCATGCGCAGCGCAATGTCGTTGGCCTCGCTGCCGGTGCAGGTCAGGATGGCGGTCGACAGGCTGGCGTCGAAAGTGGCGGTCAGCCGCTCGACATAGTCGAGGATGGCGGTGTGCAGATAGCGCGTGTGGGTGTTGAGCAGGCTGGCCTGCCGGCACAGGGCTTCGACCACATGCGGGTGGCAGTGACCGACATGGGCGACATTGTTGTAGGCATCGAGATATTTGCGACCGTCGGCATCATAGAGCCAGACACCTTCGCCGCGCACCAGGTGCACGGGTTCATCATAGAACAATTGCGATTTCGCACCGAGCAGGCGCGAGCGCCGGCTAACCAGCTCTTCTTGCGGTTGAGTCATTGCGTCTCGAAACTCCGTTCCATCCAATAGCCATCAGACTTTCGACAGGCCTGCATCCAATGCTTCGCCGATCTTCGCGACATCCGCGGCGCTGATGATGAGCGGCGGCGACAGGATGATGGCGTTGCCGGAGACACGCAGCATGACGCCGGCTTCGTAGGCCGCCTCCGAAACCACGGCCATGGTCTTCTTGTCGACAGGCTTCTTGGTGGCGCGGTCCGAGACCAGCTCCAGCGCCGCCATCAGGCCCTTGTACCTGACATCGCCGACGATCGCGTGCCTGGCCTTCAGCCCCTCCAGCACGGCCGCGAGTTCGATGCCACGCGCGGCCGCGTTCTCGTTCAGGCGAAGCCGCTTGGTTTCGGCAAGCGCCGCCAGCCCCGCCGCGCAGCCGACCGGATGGCCGGAATAGGTATAGCCATGGCCGATGGCGCCGAAGCTGGTTTTGTCCGCCTCGAAGACATCGGCTACCTTGCCGCCGATCAGCGTGGCGCCGAGTGGGAAATAGCCCGAGGTGATCGCCTTGGCGATGGTCATGAAATCCGGCTTCACACCCGACAGCCGCGAACCCGACCAGGCGCCGGTGCGGCCGAAGCCCGTCACCACCTCGTCGGCGATCAGCAGGATCTCGTGGCGGTCGCAGATCTCGCTCACCAGCGGCATGAAGCTCTCGTGCGGAACGATGACGCCGCCGGCGCCGAGAACCGGCTCCATGATGAACGCGGCGATGGTGTCGCCGCCCTGGAAGGCGATCTCGTCCTCCAGCGCCCTGGCGCAGAGTTTTGCCAGCCGCGCCGGGTCGGTCTCGTCGAACGGATTGCGGAAGGTCCAGGGCGCGGGAATGTGGAAGACGCCCGGCAGCAGCGGCTCGTAGTTGCGGCGGAAATTGGCGTTGCCGTTGACCGAGGCGCCGCCGAAATGCGTGCCGTGATAGCCTTTCTTCAAGGCGAGGAATTTTGTCCGATCGGCCTGGCCGCGGATCTTCCAGTATTGCCGGGCCAGCCGCAGCGCTGTTTCGACCGAGTCCGAACCGCCCGAGGTGAAGAAGGTCCGCACCATGCCTTCGGGCTCGAACCATTCGCAGAGTTCGTAGGCGAGCTCGATCGACGGGCCGGTCGAGGTGCCGCGAAAGCCGGAATAATAGGGCAGTGCGCCAAGCTGGTCGGCGATCGCTTTCTTGATCGGTTCGCAGCTGTAGCCGAGATTGACGTTCCACAGGCCGCCGACGGCATCGAGCACGGTGTTGCCGGCGATGTCGGTGACCATCACACCCTCGCCTTTCATGATCACTTTTGGCGGATTGGCCCGCATCTCGGCCGGATGCGCCATAGGGTGCCAGATCGGCTTGGCGTTGGTTTCGGTGAGAAAATTGATGTCGCGCATAAAGGGCTCCGCAAAATCTCAGGCAACTGGGACGAGGTCGAAATGGCCGAGGGCCTCGGCATAGGAATGAGCCGGGCGAGCGACGTCGAAATGGACCGTGCGCATGCCGGCAGCACAGCCGCCATCGACATTGCGCCGCTGGTCGTCGACGAAGACGCAAGCGCCGGCAGGCAGGCCGAGCGCCTCGGCGACGAAGGCATAGGCGCGCGGATCTGGCTTCAGGATGCCGGTGTAAGTGGCATCGATGATCACGTCGAAGAAGCCGAGCAACGGCAGCCGCTGGCGGAAGTCGGCGCCGTAGAACAGGTCGAGTTCATTGGACAGGATGGCCAGTCGAAAACCGGCCGCATGCACCGTGCGAATGGCGCTGTCAGCCTCCGGCCGCACCACCTTTTCCGGCTCTGCGCCACGCGCGCGCCGGACGAAGGTTTCCATCGCCTGCCAGTCCTCGCCGACGAGATGCCCGACCTCGCTTGTGCGGGTGCGCCAATAGTCGCGCTCGCTGATCTCGTCGGCTTGCATCGAGCGCCACAGCGGATCGAGGTCCGGATCGAACGGCCCGCGCCACTGCAGCGTTCCCGGCGCAAGGCCGAGCGCCTGTTCGGTCAAGGCATGGGTCTCGAACAGCGTGCGGGTGACGACGCCGCCGAAATCAAGGACAAGCGCCTGGGCGGGAACAGCACTCACGCCGCCACTCCCTCGGCCGGCTTGCCGCGCGGGACGATGCCTTCCTCGACCCAGCGGTCGAATATCTCGAGCGCCTTGCCGACGAAGTCGTCGCTGTTGATGTGAGCGTCGATCTCGTGGAACTCGACCCCGGCAGGAATGACCTTGCGCATTTCGTCAGTGAAGGCCGCGAGAGCCTCGGGTTCATAGAGCGGCTCGCCCTGCACGTCCCATTCCTGGATGCCTCCGGTTGGCAGTATGAAGGCGGAACGGCCTTTCGCGGCACCGAGCTTGGCGGCGATGGTCCTGGCGACTTGGCGGCGATCGTCGGCATCGACGGTGACCGAAGCGATCAGCCTGTTGTGGGCATGAAACGGCCGCGTCGAGAATTTGGCCGGCAAATCCTGCCAGGTCGGCAGATCGACCATGTCGACCGCGCCAGGTGCGGCGATCTGCGGAATGCCGCGAGCGCCGGCATTCTCCAGCCGGTCGGTGCCGGAACTGACGACTGAGCCCGCGAGATGATTGGTGATTTCCTGCAGGCTGAAGTCGAAGACTGCGCAGAAATGGTCCTGGCCGGCAATCGATTCGAAGGCGCGGCCGCCCATTCCGGTGGTGTGGAAGACGGCAACGTCATAGCCGCGCCGTTCCAGCGCCGGCTTCAGCGTCTTCATGTAGCGCAGGCAGCTGCTGCCGAGCGAGGTCATGCCGATGGTCGGGCCGATTGCCGGAGCCGACATGCGGGTCTCCAGCACGATCCTGGCCGCGCCGACGACCGCGCCGCAGGCCTGCGACAGGACCAGCCTGCAGATCGAGTTGAGGCCGTACAGCCCGCCCGCCCAGAGGATCATCATCAGGTCGGGCGCGACGCGCTCGGGCGGGATGAGATGCGAATAGGCGATGGTCGAGACGACGAATTTCGGCACGCCGAGCGGCAGGCAAAGCGCCACGTCGAGCGCCAGATCGGTCCCCATCGAACCGCCGATGGCGATGAAGGCGTCGATCTCGCCGTTTTGATGGAGCTTGCGCACCAGCTGCACGGCGCCGCCGGCCATCAGCGTCATGGCGGTGTTCTCGTCACCGCTCGAAACGATCTCGGCGATTGTCACATCCACCGCCCGCGCCACGGCGTGCTTGTCGTGATCCGGGCTGTAGGGCGGGTCGCCCAGAACGCTGACATCCATCATCACGGCGCTGCCGCCTGACTGCTCGATGCACTGTTTCATGAACAGCAGTTCTTCGGCCTTTGTGTCGCCCGTGCCGATGACCAGGATGCGGGGCGCAGTCTCCGAGGGCATCAGGCCTGCCTCCTCAGGGTTTGCAGGTTTTCGCCGTTGAGGCGCATGGAAATCTCCCGTGCCGCCTCCCACACGGCAAGTCCCCGCTCCGTGATCGCGGCTGCCGTCGTTCTGGCCTTTGGCGCCGCCACCGCGATGGTGCCCAGTGCAAAGCCATCCGCCCCGCGGATTGCCGCCGCGACGCTGATCACACCTTCCTCATAGCCCTGGTCGCAGATCGAATAGCCGCGCTCGCGCGCCTCACCCATGGATCTCGAGATGGCGGCTGCCTCGATCAGCGTATGGGCCGTGAAGGCGTCGAGCGAACCCGTCAGGCACGCCTTGACAGTCTCGTCGCGGGCGAAGGCCAGATAGGCGATGCCCGACGCGGTCGAATGCAGGGGCAGCAACTGACCGATGTCGATGTTGACCCGGTTCGCCCATGCCGGATGCTCGACATGGACGGTGACCAGCCTGTCGACGCCGAATTCCGACAAATGCACGGTCTCGACCGTCGATGCCGCGAGCTCCCGCACCAGCGGAACAGCCGTCTGCAGGAAGGGAAAGCGCGCCTCGCGGATGCGCGCCAGCCGCGACAGGCCGGCGCCGAGGCGATAGTGCCGCGTACCCGCATCCTGCTCGACGAAACCACGGCCGGCCAGCGCAATCAGCAGCCGCCTTGTCGTCGCCTTGTCGAAGCCCGAGCGGCGTGCCAGATCGGACAGGCCGAGTTCGGGCTCGTCGACGCTGAACAGCTCCAGAAGCGAGATCGCTTTTCCGACCGTACTCAAATTTTGCCTCCCGGTTCGGGACAATCATTTAACATGTGAATTAACTTGACAGGCATCGGTATTGTTTGCAAGTCTATATTCAAAATAACGGTTCAAATAATGAACCAACCACCAGAGTGCATGGGACAGGCCATTCGGCCGGCGAGCTCAAGGGTTCGCAAACAGGAGGGATCAATGACAGCAGTTGCAGAACAGGCGCCGGCCAACAGGCTGCGCAAGAACAGTCTTGGCGTCGGCGCCATCACCTTCATGGTGATCTCTGCGGCCGCCCCACTGACGGCAGTCGCAGGCGGCACGCCGCTCGGCATGCTGATGGGCAATGGCGCCGGCTTTGCCGGCACTTATCTGATCGTGACGGTGTTGCTGCTTTTGTTCGCGGTCGGCTATGTCGCCATGTCACGCCATGTCGGCAATGCCGGCGCCTTCTATGCCTATGCGGCGCGCGGCCTCGGCAGCATGGCCGGCGGCGCCACGGCGCTGATCGCCATCCTGTCCTACAATGCCATGCAGATCGGGGTCATGGGCTTGCTCGGTGCCGCGACATCAGGCCTGTTCGCCGGCTGGGGCATCAACCTGCCCTGGTGGGTGTGGAGTTTTATCGCCATCGCGCTGGTCGCCGTGCTCGGCTACCGACAGGTCGATCTGTCGGCCAAGATCCTGACGGTGCTGGTGCTGTGCGAATATCTTGTAGTGCTGGTCCTCGACATCGCCATCCTCAAGACCGGCGGCGATAGCGGCCTGTCGGCGGCGCCGTTCAGCTGGAGCCAGATCGTCAGCGGCTCGCCGGCCATCGCCATCCTGTTCTGCTTCGCCGCTTTCATCGGTTTCGAGGCGACGACGATCTATGCCGAGGAAGCCCGCGATCCAAAGGTCACCATTCCGCGCGCCACCTATTTCTCGGTCGTACTGATCGGCGTCTTCTACATGCTCACGGCATGGCTGATGGCGGTCGGCGCCGGTGTCGATAAGCTGCTGCCGACACTGCAGGGGCTGCAGGATCCGACGAACTTCCTGTTCGGCCTGTCCGACCGCTACGCCGGCACGATGCTGTCGCAGGCGATGAGCATCCTGTTCGTGTCGAGCCTGTTTGCCGGCGTGCTGGCGTTCCACAACGCGGTTGCCCGCTACATCTATGTCTCGGGCCGCGAGAAGCTGTTGCCGCAGACGATCGGCGTGACGCATTCGGTGCATCAGAGCCCGCATGTCGCTTCCGTCATCCAGAGCGTGCTCGCCGCGGTCGTCGTCGGGCTGTTCGCCGTGCTCGGCCTCGATCCGGTGCTGGCGCTGTTTTCGTGGCTGACCAATGTCGCGACGCTCGGCGTCATCGTCATGATGGCGGTGGCCTCGCTCGCCGTGGTGATGTTCTTCCGAGCCAACCCGGCGGCCCACGAGAATGCGCTGAAGACCACCATCCTGCCAGGGCTGACCTTCATCGCCTTCGTCATCATCATCTATTTGATCGTCATCAATTTCGGCAGCCTGTCGGGAGCCGGCGGTTTCCTTGGCGTGCTCCTGCCGGGGCTGGTGCTGATCGCCGCGATCGTCGGACTGCTGCTGGCCAGCGCGCTGAAGAGCCGTGATCCCATAGCCTTCAAAAACCTCGGCCAGCCGCTGAAAGATTGAAAAGAGCAAAGGGGCGGCGTGCCACGCCGCCCCTTACTACAAAGGGAGTGGCGGGTTTGAGCTTTGCCGAAAATATCACCGTCGAGGCATTGGAAGCCGATCCCTACCCGATCTACGCAGAGCTCAGGCGCAGTGCGCCGGTTGTCTTCGTGCCGGCGGTCAATCTGTGGTTCGTCACCCGCTGGAAAGATGTCGAGAGCGTCGCCAAGTCGCCCGACATCTTCTCCGCCGTCGTCGGCTCGTCGCCGGTCGAGCGGTCCTTCGGCAAGCCCACCATCCTGACCACCGATGGCGAGACGCACAAGCAACTGCGCCAAGGCGTCGACCCGAAATACCGGCCGCGCACCGTCGCCGCCTATGCCGGCGACCTCGTGCGGTCGATTGCCGAACCTTTTCTCGACCGGATCGCCAACCAGGGCTCCGCCGAGCTGATGGCCGATTATTTCGAGCCGGTGTCGACGCTCAGCCTGGCGCGCTCGCTCGGTCTTGCCGACATCGAGATGCCGACGCTGCGCCGCTGGTTCTACGGCCTTGCCCAGGGCGCCATCAATTTCGAGAACGACCCGAAGCGGCAGGAGATCGCCGACGCAATCAGTGCCGAGGTTGGCGACGCCATCCTGCCGACGCTGGAAAGGCTTGCGCGCCAGCCAGATGACTCGGCGCTGTCGCATATGCTGCATGACGGCATGCCGGAGGGCACGACGCGGCCAATCGATTTTTTGATGCCGAGCATCAAGGTCATCCTGCTCGGCGGCATGCAGGAGCCCGGACATGGCGCCGGCTCGATCCTCGCCGGCCTGCTGGCCCACCCCGAGCAACTGCGGCAGGTGCTCGCCGATCCCGAGACCTTCGTGCCCAAAGCGGTCGACGAGGGCCTGCGCTGGGTGGCGCCGATCGGCACGCAGACGCGGCAGACGACACGGGCGGTCGAGCTTGGCGGCGTGACGATTCCAGCCGGTGCCGCCGTCGCCGCACTCGTCTCCTCGGCAAGCCGCGACGAGAGCCGCTTTGCCGATCCCGACCGCTTCGACATCAACCGCGACGAAGGCAATCATGCCGCCTTCGGCTTCGGCCATCATTTCTGCTCGGGCCGGTTCTTCGCGCGTGAGCAGATGTGCCTTGCGGTAAAACTGCTGCTCCAGCGGTTCCCCGATCTCAGCCTTGTGCACGGCAAGGAATCGGTGTTTCGCGGCTGGGAATTCCGCGCGCCAACCACATTGCATGTTTCCCTTGGAGTCCGTCACCCATGATCAGTCAGAATGCCATCGACACGCTGCGCAAGACGGAGATCGGCGCACGGGGCCTGTTCATCGATGGCGTGCAGGTCGAGGCAACAAGCGGCGCGAGCCTGCCGGTGACGTCGCCGATCGATGGCCGGCCTTTCGCCAGCATCGCCGACGGCAACGCCGCCGATATCGACCGCGCCGTCAAGTCGGCGCGCAAGGCGTTCGAGAAGGGCTCATGGTCGCGATCAGCGCCGGCCTTTCGCAAGAAGGTGCTGACGAAATTCGCCGAGCTGGTCGAAAAGCATGCCGACGAGCTCGCCGTGCTCGGCGTGCGCGACAATGGCACCGAGATCGGCATGGCCTACAAGGCCGAACCGCTCTCGGCGGCAGGCACCATCCGCTACTACGCCGAGGCCATTGACAAGGTCTATGGCGAGATCGCGCCGACGGCCGACAATGTGCTCGGGCTGATCCACAAGGAGCCGCTCGGCGTCGTCGGCGTCATCGTGCCGTGGAATTTCCCGCTGATGATCGGCGCCTGGAAGATCGCGCCAGCACTGGCCGCCGGCAATTGCGTGGTGGTCAAGCCGCCGGAAATCGCTTCGCTGACGCTGCTGCGGCTGGCCGAACTGGCAAGCGAGGCCGGACTTCCCGCCGGTGTGCTCAATGTCGTCACCGGCCGTGGTTCGGTTACCGGCGAGGCGCTCGGCCTGCATATGGATGTCGATGCCATCGCCTTCACCGGTTCCGGCCCGGTCGGCAGGCGGCTGCTCGAATATTCCGCTCGCTCCAATCTGAAGCGCGTCTTCCTCGAACTCGGCGGCAAGTCGCCGAACATCGTCTTTGCCGATGCCCCCGACCTGAAACGGGCGGCGGTCGTCTCGGCCAATGGCATCTTTCGCAATTCCGGCCAGGTGTGCGTCGCCGGCTCGCGCCTTCTCGTCCAGTCGTCGGTCTATGACCGCTTCATGGACGCGCTTCTCGCTGCTACCACACGGCTCAAGGTCGGCGATCCGCTCGATCTGACCAGTGATGTCGGCGCGGTGTCGAGTGCCGAACAGCTCGACAAGAATCTCGGTTTCGTCGCCAGGGCCACCGAAGAAGGCGCCCGGCTGGTCACCGGCGGCGAACAGATTCTGACCGAGACCGGCGGCAGCTACATGGCGCCGACGATCTTCGAGAACGTGACGCAGGAGATGCAGCTGGCCCGCGAAGAAGTGTTCGGGCCGGTGCTCAGCGTCATGCGCTTCGACACTGAGGAAGAAGCGGTGCGGCTTGCCAATTCGACCGTCTACGGCCTTGCCTCGGCGGTGTGGACCGCCAACATTTCCACCGCGCATCGCATGGTGCGTGCCATCAATGCCGGGGTCGTCCATGTCAACACCTATGGTGGCGCCGATATCACCGTGCCGCTCGGCGGCGTCAAGCAGTCCGGCTTTGGCCGCGACAAGTCGCTTCACGCGCTGGAAAAGTATGTTGACCTGAAGACCGCCTGGATCGCGCTTTGAGACCGGCGGCCCTGAGAATCTGACGACCTCCCGAGGCGCGCGAGATCGCACCGCGACCAGCTGTGGCCGGCCAGGTGGCGTCTTTTGCTCACGTTCTTGAGATTTTTGAGAGAATATTCCCGGCTTTGATGAGAACTGCGAAACGCGTTCTTTGATATGACAGATAGAATTTCTGAGGATGTGACCAGGGCTAGGCAATCCGCCTGGCTGCCATGACTTCACAACCGCAGAGATCAATCATGTCCGACTTCAAGAACACTTTGCCATCTTCCCCGGGGTCAACCGTCAACCGGCGCAGCGGCTTGGCTCTGCTGTTCGCCTCAGCCGTCGCGATCGGCAGCCTGATGGCGCCTCATGCGTCGTTCGCTGAAGACAAGAAGGCGATCAAGGTAGGCATCATCAGCGGCGAGGACGAGGATGTCTGGCGCGTCGTGGTCGCGCAAGCCGCCGAAAAGGGCCTCGCCATCGAGACCATCGTGTTCAACGACTACACCCAGCCCAACGAGGCGCTGGAGCGTGGCGAAATCGACGCCAACGCCTTCCAGCACCAGCCCTATCTCGACAACCAGATCAAGACTCAAGGCTATCACATCGTGCGCGTCGGCTATACCGGCGTCTGGCCGATCGGCCTCTACTCGAAGAAGTATACGAAGGTCGCCGACCTGCCTGAGGGCGCGGTCGTCGGTGTGCCCAACGACCCATCCAACGAGGGCCGGGCGCTGCGCGTGCTGCAGAACGAGGGCGTGATCAAGCTCAGGGATGGCACCGGCATTCTCGCCACCACCGCCGACATCGCCGAGAATGCGAAGAAGGTGGTGATCAAGGAACTCGACGCCGGTATCGTCGGCCGCTCGGTCGAGGATCTCGACGCGGCCGTGGTCAACACCGACTGGGCGCTGAAAAGCGGCCTGTCTCCGGAAAACCGCATCGCGCAGGAGCCCATCGCCGACAATCCGTATCGCAACTTCATCGCGGTGAAGACCGGCAACGAGAACGAGGCCTGGGTGAAGACGCTGGTCGCCTCCTATCAGAACGAGGCGGTGAAGGCCGAGTTCGACAAGGTCTACAAGGGCACCGGCCTCAGCGCCTATTGATCCGATCGTCGACCGGAAGCCCGGTTCGAGAGCAACAGCGGTCCGCGCTCAGGCGCGGGCCGCGATTGCGTTTTCGGGAACAGGAACATTCATGAACCAGCATATCACGGCATCCGGGGACACCGCCGATCCGACCCAGGCCCGGCCCGACACATGCCAGGACGTCGTGCGCCTCGTCGACCTGAAGCGCCGCTTCGGTGTGACGGCGGCGCTCGACGGCGTGTCGCTGATGGTGCGCAAGGGCGAGATCCTCGGCATCATCGGCCGCAGCGGCGCCGGCAAATCAACGCTGATCCGCTGCCTGAACGGGCTGGAACGGCCTGACTCCGGCGAGGTGTTCATCGAGGGCCGCGAGATCAGCCGGCTCGGCGAGCGCGAGCTGCAGCCGCTGCGGCGGCGCATCGGCATGATCTTCCAGCATTTCAACCTGCTGTCGGCCAAGACCGTCGAAGACAATGTGGCGCTGCCGCTCAAGATCGAAGGCCGCCCGAAGGCCGAGCGACTGAAGCGCGCCGCCGAACTGCTCGACCTCGTCGGCCTGTCGGAGAAGGCAAAAGCCTATCCGGCGTCGCTGTCGGGCGGCCAGAAGCAGCGTGTCGGCATCGCCCGGGCGCTGGCAGCACGCCCGGCGCTGCTCTTGTCGGACGAAGCCACCTCGGCGCTCGATCCGGAAACAACGCGCTCCATCCTCGCCCTTCTCAAGGACATCAACCGGCAGTTTGGCCTGACCATCCTTTTGATCACCCATGAGATGGAGGTGATCCGTTCGATCGCCGACCGGGTTGCGGTGATCGACGCCGGACGCATCGTCGAGCAAGGGCCGGTCTGGTCGGTGTTTGCCGACCCGCGCTCGGACATCACCAAAAGCCTGCTCGGCGCCATCCGGCCGCAACTGCCGGCCGAGTTGGCGGCCCGGCTGCTGCCGGCGGCCGGCGCGGAGACGATCCTGCGCGTGGATGTGGCCGGCGAAGCGGCAAGCGGGCCATTGCTGTCCGACCTTGCCACGGCTGTTCCAGGCGCCTTCCGCCTCGTCCATGGCGGCATCGACCATATCCAGCAGCAGCCGGTCGGCACGCTGTTCCTTTCGGTTCCCGGCAGCGATGCAAATCATCTCGCTGACATCATCACATTCCTGAAGGCCCGCCAGGCGCGGGTGGAGGTGCTTGGCCATGTCGCCAATCCTGTTTGAACTTCTGCTGCGTTCGATCTGGGAGACGGTGCTGATGACGGCCGCCTCCGGCCTCATCTCGCTGGTTTTCGGCCTGCCGCTCGGCCTGGCCCTGATTGCTACCGAACGCGGCGGCATTGCCGAAAGCCTGTGGGTGAACCGGGCGCTCGGCGCCGTCATCAACGGTTTCCGCTCGGTGCCCTTCATCATCCTTCTGGTGGCACTGATCCCGGTGACGCGGCTGATCGTCGGCACCTCGATCGGCACATGGGCAGCCATCGTGCCGCTGTCGATCGCCGCCACGCCCTATTACGCGCGCATCGCCGAAGTGTCGCTGCGCGAAGTCGACCGCGGGTTGATCGAGGCGGCGCGCGCCATGGGCGGCAACCGCTGGACGATCATCCGCGAGGTGCTGGTGCCTGAAGCCCTGCCCGGCATCGTCGCCGGCTTCACGGTGACGCTGGTGACGCTGATCGGTGCGTCAGCCATGGCCGGCGCCATCGGTGCCGGCGGCCTCGGCGACCTCGCCATCCGCTATGGTTATCAGCGCTTCGAGACGTCGGTGATGATCGCCGTGGTCATCGTGCTGATCATCCTGGTCTGCGGCATCCAGTGGGTGGGGGACAGGCTGGTGGCGAGGCTGGATAGACGGGGGTGAAAGACTGGTTGATGGCACCGCCGCGTGCGGGATAGGCGGAGGCCTCCCCGCCTTCGTCATTCACGGGCGAAGGAGGAGCGAAGCTCCGTCGCGGAGACCCGAGGATCCATTCCGTGACCTTAGCCGTGGAACGCAGCGGAGCAGAATTCTGCACAGTGGTGACGCGTTGGAGTCCCGGCATGGATCCTCGGGTCTGCGCTGCGTCGCTTCGCTCCTTGCTCCGCCCGTGGAGACGAAGCGGTGGACGTTTCCGCCAATCGCCAACGCACGCAGTTGTTGACGCAAGCCGAGTTAGCCGCGCAACCTCATCCCCTCGGGGTCGAAGAACGGTATCGGCGCCACGACCGCGCGGGTCGGCTTGCCGTCGATGTCGATGCTGAGTTCGGTGCCGATGGCGGTGAAGGGCAGCTGCAGGTGCGCGGTGGCCAGCACCTTGCCGAGGGAATAGCCGTGGTCGCTGTAGGTGACCACCCCGGCGTCCTCGCCATCGGCCAGGACCCTGGCATCGGTCGCGGCTGGTTTGTCGCCGTCGAGGATCAGCCCGACCCATTGCTCGTCGAGGCCCTGGTCGCGGACCTTGAGCAGCGCTTCGCGGCCGACGAAATCGCCCTTGTCGAACTTGATCCAGCGGTCGAGGCCGACATGGAACGGCGTGCGGCTCTCGTCCATGTCGATGCCATGCGCCGGATAGGCCTTTTCCAGCCCGAGCGTGAACATCGCCAGCACGCCATAGGGTTTCAGGCCGAAGTCACGGCCGGTCCGCATCAGCGCCTCCCAGACCGAAGCCGCCTGGTCGGCCGGCACGAACAGCTCGAAGCCGAGTTCGCCGGTGACGCCGGTGCGCGAGATCAGCACCCGCGTGCCGTTGATATGGCCCGACGTGAACGACCAGCGCTTCAGTCCATCCAGATCGGCATCCGCGATCAACGCTTTCAGCAGTTCGCGCGAGCGCGGACCCTGGATGGTCGGGAAGGCGATGGCCGCCGTGATGTCGGTGACATAGGCCTTGCGACCCTGCGCGTGATGCTGCAGCCAGGGCAGCATCTTCAGGCGGTTGACCGAGCCGGTCACCAGCATGAAGTGCTCGGCCGCCAACCGGAACACGGTGAGGTCGTCCATGATGCCGCCATCCTCGCGGCAGACGGTGGAATAGCGGACCTGGCCCGGTTTCATGGCAGCGGCATCATTGACGATGACATGGTTGACCAGCGCCTCGGCGTCCGGCCCCTTGATGTCCATCTTGCCCATGGTGCTGAGA
>NZ_RZQL01000019.1 GCF_003997935.1 Mesorhizobium sp. M7A.F.Ca.US.006.01.1.1 | reverse complement strand
GTATCGGCCCTGCTGACCGAGTTTGCCGGCGTGCTCGGCATCGCCGCTCAGGTCGGACGAAACTATGCCGGGCCGTTCGGCAAGAGCGACAGGGCGCTGGCGCTCGGCGTCGTCGCCGTGCTGTGCGCCGCCGGGCTGTGGCCGGCATCGATAGCGCCATGTGTGTTTCCGGCCATGGCAACGCTTTCGCTGCTGACCGCCATAAACCGGATACGCGCCGGCCTTATTGGCAGCGCCAGCTGAGCATCAAGGCTCGCCATGCCGCCAGAGGGAAAGACCATGATGCACGAACCGATCGCCGCCGCGGCCACGGAAAGCCTTGCGCGGCAAGCGCAGGAGCGGGTCTTCAGCAGCCATGACGGGACGGAGATCTTCTACCGATTCTGGCCGGCGGCTTCGGCCGATGCCAAAGGCGCGGTGGTGCTCTTCCATCGCGGCCATGAGCATGGCGGCCGCATGGCCCATCTCGCCGATGAATTGCGGATGCCGGACCACGCCTTCTATGCCTGGGATGCCCGCGGCAATGGCCGTTCGTCCGGCGAGCGCGGCTATGCCCCGTCCTTCTCGGCGCTGGTGCGCGACATCGACTGCTTCATGCGCGAGATCGCTGAAAGGGATGGCTTCGCCACGCGGGATATCGCGCTGATCGCGCAGTCCTTCGGCGCCGTGCTGGCCGCCGCCTGGGTGCACGACTATGCGCCGAAGCTGCGCGCCATGGTGCTGGCCTCACCGGCCTTCTCGGTAAAACTCTACGTGCCGTTCGCCAAGGAGGGCATAGCGCTCTGGCAGAAGCTCAAGGGCCGCTTCTTCGTCAATTCCTACGTCAAGGCGAAATTCCTGACCCATGATCCCGTGCGCATCGCCTCTTTCGAGAGCGACCCGCTGATCACGCGGCCGATCGCTTCCAACATCCTGGTCGAACTCTATCAGCATGCCGCACGCATCGTCAGTGACGCCCGCGCCATCACCGTGCCGACACAGCTTCTGCTTTCGGGCAGCGACTGGGTCGTGCGCCACGGCCCGCAGCACGAATTTTTTGTCAATCTCGGCAGCCGCACCAAGGAACGCCATGTGCTGCCGGGCTTCTTCCACGACACGCTGGGCGAACGCGACCGGGCGCAGGCCCTCGACCTGATCCGGCCGTTCCTCGCCAGGCAATTCGCAACGCCGGATGCGCCGGCCGACCTGAAGCAGGCGGACATCGCAGGCTACACACGCGACGAGGCCGACCGCCTTGCCTCGCCGCTCGCTTTGATGTCGCCAAAGGGCCTCTATTGGGCATTCAGCCGCGCCTCCATCCGCATGGGCGCCTGGGTCTCGCAAGGTATGAAGACCGGCATCGCCACCGGCTTCGATTCGGGCTCGACGCTGGATTATGTCTACGAGAACGAAGCGCGCGGGCTTACGCCCCTTGGCCGCGTCGTCGACCGTGTCTTCCTGGAGGCCATCGGCTGGCGCGGCATCCGCCAGCGCAAGCTGCATCTCGAGGAGCTCATCGGTTCCAGCCTGGCGATGCTCAAGGCCACTGGGCGGCCGGCGCACATTCTCGACATCGCCGCCGGCCACGGCCGCTATGTTCTCGATGCCATCGTGAAGAGCCCCGACCAGCCGGCGAGCGTTCGCTTGCAGGATTATTCCGACCTCAACGTCCAGCTTGGCCGCAAGCTGATCACCGAGCGGCAATTGCCGGCCAGCGTCTCGTTCCAGCGCGCCGACGCCTTCGATGCCGACATGCTCGCCAACGTCGATCCGGCGCCCGACCTCGCCATCGTTTCCGGCCTCTACGAGTTGTTCTCCGACAATGCGATGATCGCCCGCTCGCTCGGTGGATTGGCCAGCGCCATGCAGCCGGGCAGCCTGTTGCTCTACACCAACCAGCCCTGGCATCCGCAGCTCGAGATGATCGCCCGCAGCCTGACTTCGCATCGCGGCGGCAAGGCCTGGGTGATGCGCCGGCGCACGCAAGGCGAGATGGACCAGCTCGTCGAAGCCGCCGGTTTCGACAAGCTCGACCAGCGCATCGACCAATGGGGCATCTTCACCGTCTCGGTCGCGCGGCGCCGCTGAACAGCATGGTCTCATCGCCTGCATCCGTGGCGCGTGCCGAACCCTATAGCCGGGTGGTCGTCAGGGCAGCCATGTGGCTGGCCTTCCTGGCACCATTCTTCTATCTCAGCTACGGTTTCGCCAACTGGCTGGCGTCGCAGCACGACGATGTCGGCAGCATCGTGTTCTCGTGGGAGCACGGCATCCCGTTCGTCGCCTGGACCATCGTACCCTACTGGTCGATCAACCTGTTCTACGGCCTGTCGCTGCTGCTCAACAACGACAGGCAAGGGGTCGACCGTCTGGCCGGACGCTATCTCACCGCGCAGGCCGTCGCCGTTATCTGCTTCATCCTGTTCCCGCTGACCGCGACATTCGTGCGGCCGGCGACGACCGGCCTGCCGGGCTTCCTGTTTGCCGTGCTCGGCGGTTTCGACAAGCCGTTCAACCAGGCACCGTCACTGCACATCGCCCTTTTGGTGATCATCTGGGATCATTGGCGCCACCGGCTCGGCGGGTTGCTCCTGCCGCTTTGGCATGGCTGGTGTTTTTTGATCGGCGCCTCGGTGCTGACGACCTGGCAGCATCATTTCATCGACATCCCGACCGGCGCCCTGCTCGGGTTCTTTGCGCTGTGGCTGTTTCCGCGCAGCGGCGCGTTGCCGTTTTCAGGCTTCCGGCTTACCAACAATGCGAAAGCGCGGCGGCTGGCGCTGTTCTATGCGCTGGGCGCCGTTCTTGCGCTGGCGGGTGCCGCGCTCGGTGCCTTCGTTTGCGCTGTCGCGCTCTTCCTGCTTTGGCCGACTTTTGCACTGGCCATCGTCGCCTTCGCCTATGCCGGGGCAGGCGAAAAAGTGTTCCAGAAAACCGCCGATGGCAGCATCACGCTCGCAAGCCGTGTCCTGCTCTTGCCTTACCGTCTCGGCGCTCGGACAAACATATGGGCCTGGACGCGCAATCTTGCTCCCCAGGTGGCGGTTGCCGACGGCGTCTTTCTCGGGCGCTTTCCCACAGCACGCGAGGCCAACAGCTTCGGCACGGTCATCGACCTCGCCGCCGAACTCGAAAAGCCGGCGGCAGCCGATTGCCGCTGGATCAGCTTTCCGATGATCGACCTGTTGCCGCCGCCAGTGGCGATACGGCAACAGGCGGCCAGCGCGCTGGAGAGTGCGCGACGCGACGGCACCGTGCTGGTGTGCTGCGCACTCGGCTTCCAGCGCAGCGCTGGCGTCGTTGCCGAATGGCTGGTGGCGACCGGCAAGGCCACGACGCCTGCGCTTGCCCGCGAAATGCTGATGGCAGCCGGCCGGCCGGTTCATCTTGCCGAGGCCGCGGAGCGTGCCGTTTCATGACCGGCAATGCGTATCAGGAACGCGCCAATCGGTTCGCCCGCAGGCTGATGTGGCAGGCGACGTGGCCGGCCGCGATTGTGGTGGCTGCCACCGTTTTAGCGCCCCTGGCTGCTTCGCCGCGCGGTGCCTTCGGGAGCCTACGCGCGGCCATCCCCTTGTCAGCCTCAGCCGCTATCGCAGTTGTCGTGCTGGCGCTGTCGGCATTGCTGGCGTTCGACGCGCTGCTGTTCCGGCTGATGGCAAGCCATGACGACGAAGCCTCCGGCGGCGGCGCGGTGGATGACATATTGGCGCGCATGCGCCTGAAACCCTCGCCGTCCACGACACGATCGCTCGACGACCGCATGGCCGGCGCAAGCCGCTTGTTGTTCAGGCAACGTGCCGCATTCGCTTTGTTTGCCGCAGCACTTCTGACGGCGGGATTCTGGGCGCCGCGATGAACAAGCTTTCGCTCAAGACCTTCACCTTGCTGCAGACGGTAACCTCCGTCGGCCTGTCGGCGCTGGCCCGGATGGTGACCGGGGTGCGTCCGATCTGGAACGGCAGCCTGCCCTCCGACCGGCAGCGCATCTATTTCGCCAATCACACCAGCCATGGCGACTTCATACTTTTGTCGGCCTGTCTCAGCGAAAGCGAGCGCGCGATCACCCATGCTGTTGCCGCAGGCGAATATTGGGGGAAGTCGCGGCTGCGCCGCTTCATCGCGCAGGACATGCTGTCGTCCGTGCTCATCAACAGGCAATGGACGAAACCTGAGGAAAACCCGATCGAGATCATGCTGTCGGTCCTCGACCAGGGCCACTCGCTGATCCTGTTTCCCGAGGGCACCCGCAACATGACCGAGGAGCCGCTGCTGGCCTTCCGCTCGGGCCTCTACAATCTGTCAACGGCGCGGCCTGAGGTCGAGCTGATCCCGTGCTGGATCGAGAACATGTCGCGCGTGCTGCCCAAGGGCCAGTTCCTGCCGGTGCCGCTGCTGTGCCGTGTCGTCTTCGGCCCGCCGGTGGCCGTGGCGCCTGGCGAAGAACGCCGCGCCTTCCTCGAACGCGCCCACGCCACGCTTCTGGCGCTCAACCCGCGTCCCGAGCGAGACGATTGATGCGCCACGAGATCTCCATCCTGATCATCGGCCTGCTGGCGGTTTTGACCACCGCCAGCATCGTCGCCACCATCCTTTCGGCGCGGGCGCCAAAGCCGCTGAGCTCGACGCTGGTCAATCTCACCCAGCGCATCAACGCCTGGTGGGTGATGGTGGCGCTGATGACGGTGGCCTTCTTCTTCGGCCGTTACGGGATGACCATCCTGTTTGCGCTGATCTCCTTCGCGGCGCTGCGCGAATTCGTGACGCTGACGCATACGCGCCGCAGCGACCATTGGGTGCTGCTCGGCATGTTCGGCATCATCATCCCGTTTCAATACTGGTTGGTGTGGACCGCCTGGTACGGGCTCTTCGTCATCTTCATTCCGGTCTATTGCTTCCTGCTGATGCCGGCCATCACCGCGCTGCATGGCGATACCGAACGCTTCCTCGAGCGGATCGCCGCGCAGCAATGGGCGGTGATGATCTCGGTCTATTGCGTCAGCCACGTCCCTGCCCTGCTGACACTCGACGTGCCGGGCTTCGAAGGCCGTACCCTGCTGCTGATCGCCTTCCTGATCATCGTCGTGCAAGGCAGCGACGTGCTGCAATACATCTTCGGCAAGCTGTTTGGAAAACACCGGTTTTCGCCGAACGTCTCGCCGTCGAAAACCTGGGAAGGGCTGATCGGCGGGCTGGTGTCGGCGAGCCTGCTGGGCGCGCTGTTGTCGTTCGTGACGCCGTTTTCGCCGCTGCAGGCAGCGGCCGTGGCGTTCGTCGCCTGCTCGATGGGATTCCTCGGCGGGCTGGTCGCCTCGGCCATCAAGCGCGACCAGGGGGTCAAGGACTGGGGCCATCTGATCGAAGGCCATGGCGGCATGATGGACCGCACCGACAGCCTGGTCTTCGCCGCCCCGGTCTTCTTCCACATCGTGCGCTATTTCTGGACGGTCTGAGCAAGCCGTTTCGGGCCGCAATCACAGCCGGTTGCGAATGAGCATTGTAACGACGAAGAACGCGCCGACCGAACTGGTGATGATGCCGATCGGCAGTTCCTGCGGCGGCAGCAGTGTTCGGGCCAGAAGATCGCTGGCCAGCAGAAGCACCGCGCCGAAGACAGCACAGCTGGCAACGAGGCGCAGATGCAAGGGACCCGCCAGCGGACGCGACAGATGCGGGATCATCAGCCCGACGAAACCGATGACGCCGGCGACCGAGACAAGGATCGCCGTCGAGAAGGCGGCGACGAGAAACGTCGTCCGGCGCATGCGCGCCACCGGCACGCCGAGGCTTTCGGCGGCATTTTCACCAGCCAGGAAAGCATCGAGCCGGCGGTGGTTCCACAGCGCGTAAGCCAGAATGGTGCCCGCCCCCAGCGCGCCCAACCAGATATTGTCCCAGCGCGCCAGCCCAAGGCCGCCCATGGTCCAGAACAGCACGGAGTGAGCAGCGCGCTGGTCGCCGGCAAAGACCAGGTAGTTGGTCAAGGCAGTGAACATGAAGGACACGGCAAGGCCGGCCAGGATCAACCGCTCCGGGCCTTGCCCCCTCACCCGCGTGACCAGCAGCAGGACGACGCCGGCAGCCAATATGCCGCCGGTGAAGGCCGCGACCGGCAATGTCCAGATGCCAAAGCTGTCGCCGAAGACGGTGATGACGGAAACCGCACCGGCGGCGGCGCCCGACGACAGGCCGAACAGGAACGGATCGGCGAGATCGTTGCGGGTCACCGTCTGCAGCAGCGCACCGACGACACCCAGGCCGGCGCCGACGCAGATGGCCAGGATCGTGCGCGGCAGCCGCAGGTCGACGACGATCTTGCCGACCGGCCCGGACACGTCGGGCCCGCTTAAGCCGATTGCGCGGCCAAGTGCTGCAACAACGTCGGTGAACGGGATCAGCGTCGAACCATAGGCGATCGACAGCAGAGCGAGAGCGGCGATCAGCACTGCACCCAAAATCATTGCCAAGGCGAACGGCTTGCGGCGCAAGCTCACGTTTTCACGCATGTCGTTGCCTCGCCGGCATTCGAGATTGGCCGAGGCCTCTCCAACGTCGTCATCCCTGGGCGAAGCAGGAGCGAAGCTCCGTCGCGGAGACCCTGGGATCCATGCCTGGACCTTGGCCGAAGCGTGCAGCGGAGCAGAATTCTGCACCGGAGCAACGCTCGGAAGTCGCGGCATGGATCCTCGGGTCTGCGCTGCGTCGCTGCGCTCCTTGCTCCGCCCGTGGATGACGAAGCGATTGATGTTTCAGCCAATCGCCAAGGCAAGCCGTCTATCAACACAAGCATATTCGACCCGTCAAACTTCCTCAAAAGGCTTCCGGATGCATCGCCTTGGCGATCTTGTCGATCGCCTCGATGTTGGCCGGTCCGGGAGTCAGTTCGGCATAGCGCAGGGCGACGAAGCGCTCGTCCTTGACCGCGTCGGTCTCCTTCATGGCCGGATGCGCCTTAAGGAAATCGAGCAGCTTCTTGTAGCCGCCGCCATCCTGGTAATCGAGCAGGATGAGGAATTGCGGATTGCGCGACGCCACCGTCTCCCAGTCCGTGTTGCCCCAGCTGGTGTCCATGTCGGCCATGATGTTGTCGCCGCCGGCAGCTGATATCATGGCGCTGGGGATGGCGAACTTGCCTGCGGTGAACGGCTTGTCCTCGCCGGAATCGTAGAGGAACACCCGCGTTCCCCTGCGGTCACCGACCTTGGCGGTGATGTCGGCGAGCTGCGTCTTCCAGCCCGAAACGAGCTTCTCGGCCTCGGCTTCCTTGCCGAAAATCTTGCCCAGCTTTTCGACGTCACCATAGAGCAGGTCCATTGAGGCGGCGGGACGGTTCTTGTCGAGATGCACGCAGCTTTCCGTCAGCACCAGCGTCTTGACGCCATGCGGGGCAAGCGTGTCGGGCGTCACCTCGCCGCCGGGCTTCATGCCGTAATACCAGCCGGCGAAGAAGAAATCCGGCTCGACCGCGACGAGGTTTTCGAGCGTCGGATATTTGGGCGCCAGCTCCGGGATCGAACCCTGCTCGGCCTTGAACTCGGGACCGACCTTGTACCATCCGGTGATGCCGGTCAGGCCGACGATCGATGGCTGCAGGCTCAGCGCGAATGCCATCTCGGCCATGTTGAGATCGTGGATCACGGCACGCTTCGGCGGTGCGTCGAAGGTCAGCGGCTTGCCGCAGCTGTCGACGGTCACCGGGAAGGCCAGGGCTGTCGAGGCCAGCAGCGAGAAGGCAAGCAAAAAGGCTAGGCGTTTCACGGGTTTTGCTCCTTTGTGGATGGGATCGGGTCGACTACGGAACGGCTTCAATCAGGATGGCGGCGCGGCGCGGTTTGGAACCTCGAACACCGTCAGTTCGCGGTCTTCGGTCGGATGGCGCAGACGCAGCACATCGATGCCGAAAATCTCGCGGATCAGCTGTTGGGTCAGCGCTTCGCGCGGTGCGGCGAGCGCTTGCAGACGGGCATGGTTCATCACCGCCACCCTGGTGGCGAAGGGTGCGACCAGTGCCAGATCGTGCAGCACCGCTATCACCGTCATCTCGAAGCCTGCCACGAGGTCGAGCAGTTCGCCGCGGGCGCGCGGGTCGAGATGGTTGGTCGGCTCGTCGAGGAACAGGATCTTTGGCTGCTGGGCGATGGCGCGCGCCAGCTGGGCGCGCTGGCGCTCGCCGCCCGACAGCGAGCCGATGGTGCGGCCGAGCAGCGGCAGCAGGCCGGTCCGGCGCAGCGCATCGACGACGATGTCGCGTTCCTCGCTCCTGCGCCTCAGCCCGGCGTGCGGAACGCGGCCAAGCTCGACATAGTCGATCACCGCCAGCCGCGGATCGGGCTGGTCGGTCTGGCCGACCACGGCGATGTGCAGTGCCCGCTCGACGGCTGAAATCCTGTCCAGCCGGCGCCCGCCGAGCTTCACCTCGCCGGAGCTCGGCCGCAGCATGCCCGACAGCATGCGCAGCAGCGTCGTCTTGCCGGCGCCGTTGGGACCAATGATGGCAAGGCGGTCGCCGGATGCCACCGACAGGCTGACCGCCCGGACCAGATCCCGCCCATTTGCCATGGCGCAGAGGTCACGTGCTTCGAGAAGCGCTGCGCTCATCGGTTGCTGCCCGCCGGATCGCCGGGACGGCGAAGCACGTACACGATGATGCGATGGATGAAGCCGTCCAACTTTCCGTCACTTTCCAAAACTGGCGACGGAAGGAAGCTGGCGAAGCGGCCGACAAGACCGGGATTCACGTTTCCTCCCGGCACACCCCGTCCGGTCAACTCAGTGATGGCAGGTCTCCTGGCTCGCGGGTCGTTGCGCCATCCTGCCTTCCCAGCCTTGCCGGCCAGTGGCATTTGCGGATTTTGCTCGCCGCTTACAGTTGCGGGGGCAGCCACGGCCTCGATCCCTGGGGATCTCACCGTGTTCCCTTTTCACCCCTCGCCTTTCGACTCGGGGACCATCACCGGCCCAGCGTAGATTTCCACCAATCGCTTCGCAATGGATTTCTCGGACGGAGTGGTGGGCCAGCCAGGGGGAAACAGGCATTTCACGCTCTCGATTTGTAATAATATAACGTATCTAGAAGACGCCGCCTGACGCTGTCAAGCGAAGCCTGCCGAATTTGGCTCTTCGGCGGCAAGGGGCGCTCGACCGCTGCGCCATATCGGTGTGCGACTGTGACGGGATCGGTGCGATTGCGCGGGATGCGCAATTTCGATCAAACTGGCCGCGCCAGGAAACGGCAGGATGACCAGGCCAATGCGAGGAGCAAAATGAACCCGACCGAGAAAGCGCTGTGGTTCGTCGAAAGTCATCTGCCGGAGCCGATCTCGCTCGACGATGTCGCGCAAAGCAGCGGCGTGTCGCGTTTTCATGTGACACGGGCTTTCGGCGCTGCTACCGGCCGTTCGGTGATGGGCTACATGCGCTCACGCCGGTTGACCGAGGCGGCCCGCAAGCTGGCTGGCGGGGCGCCCGACATCCTCACCGTCGCGCTCGACGCCGGCTACAACTCGCATGAGGCTTTCACCCGCGCCTTCCGCGACCAGTTCGGCACCACGCCGGAACTGGTGCGCGCGCAAGGCTCGACCAACAACCTCGACCTCGTGGAGCCGATCCTGATGGACCAGTCCTTCCTCACCAATCTCGAACCACCGCGCTTCGAGACCAGCCGCCCGTTCCTGATCGCCGGCCTCGGCGAACGCTACAGCTGTGAGAGCAGCGCCGGGATTCCGATGCAGTGGCAGCGTTTTGCACCCTATATCGGCAACATCCCCGGCGAAATCTCAGGCGTTTTCTACGGGGTTTGCCTTAATGGCGACGACGCGGGCAATTTCGACTATGTCGTCGGCGTCGAAGTGTCGGACTTTGCGGATCTGCCGAAGGACTTCTATCGGGTGCGGGTGCCGGCGCAGAAATATGCGGTGTTTTCGCACCGCGAGCACATCTCATCCATCCGCCGGACGATCAACACGATCTGGAACAGTTGGCTGCCCGCCTCCGGCCACGACATCGCGGACGCGCCGGAATTCGAGCGTTATGGACCGGAGTTCGACCCGCGCAGCGGCAATGGTGGGCTGGAGATCTGGATACCGGTCAAGGGCTAGATGATCACGCCATCGGTAGCGCCGGCCAGCGATCGGTGACCTTCCCGCCGGCAAACACCGCGATCGACCCGAATTGCTGCAGCACGGCTTCGCTCTGCGTCGGGCGCAGGAAGGCGTAATCGCCGGGCCTTGCGGTTGCATCCGCGGGCAGGCCCATGAATTGCTGGTTGGAGGACAGGCCGAGCAGGCCGTTCGTCTTCATGCCTTCGGGGAACACTGGCTCGGCCATCCATTTGCCGCCATAGAGATAGCAGCCCTTGCGTGGAAACCGGCCGAGTGCCTGCAGCAGGCGAGTGACGGCCGGCGGGCCGGGCAGCATCGGCTCGACCACTTTCAGCATTGGCGTGGCAATGAAGGCCGCCGGCTGGAAGCCTTCGAGACCGGGTGTATCGAAGTCGCTGGGCAGCACGAAGGCCGAGCCCATCGACACTTCGTTGGCCGCGCCGCCATGATGAAGCAGCGCGGTCTTGCTGCCGCCGATATTCAAGATGCGGCGCTGGTCGACGCCGAGACAAGCGACGAACGCCGTGGCCTGCGTCGACGCCTTTGCCAAGGCTCTCGCCGGCCCGCCGAACAAACCCGGTATGAGCGGCGCATGCGCCTCGTAGGCCATGACGCCTTCGCAACGCAGCCGTTTGTGGGCCTGGAGTGCGCTCAATGCCCTCGACAAGGCTTCGGGATCGGCAAAGCCGCCGCGATGCAGCCCGACATCGATCTCGAAAGCAATGCGCAGGCCGATGCCGAGTTCGTCTGCGAGCGCGCCATAGTCCGCCAGTCTCTCCTCGCTGTCGATCAGCCAGCAGACACGTGACCAGTCGGCATCACCCTTAACCAGCGCAGCCCTTGCCGCACCGATCGGCATCGGCTTGCCGTAGAGCAGATCGGCATCCGGAAACGTCTTCAGCACCGCCTCGCTGATCGGCGGGTGAAAGGTCATGAAGCGCTCACTGCCAAGCGCCTTGCCGATATGCGCAAGCAGCGGCAGGCAGGCGAGCGACTTGTCGACCAGTCGCACTGCAAGGCCGGGATCCAGTCTCCGCTTCACCAAGGCGATGTTGCTGTCCAGCCGGTCGCGATCGAGCAGCAGGCAGGGCTGGAAGATGCCGGCTTGCTTCAGCGCATCCGAGAGGGTGGAAAAATAGGTGCTCATCATTCGATGCCGAACAGGCCGGCCATGTAGGGCGACACGAAGCGGTTTTGCGGATCGATGTCGCGGCGCGCCGCCATGGCATCGTCCCAGCGCGGGTAGAGCTTTTTCAGCTCCGCCGCTTTCAGGCTGTGCATCTTGCCCCAGTGCGGCCGGCCGCCATATCTGCGGAAGATCGGCTCTGCCGCCCGCATGAACGGCAAAGGATCGTTCGCGGCATCATGGTGGATGGCGATGGAGCAGGTCAGCCTGTTGTAGAATGGCGAAAGCCAGAACTGGTCCGGCGCGACCGAGCGCACCTCCATCGGGAAATAGACCTCGGGAAAACGCTTCTCGGTCAGCTCGATGATCTCGGCCAGCGCCTTCGGCCCCTCCTCGAACGGCAGATGATATTCCATCTCGTTGAACTTGGTCTGCCGGTCGCTGGCATAGACGTTGAGCCAGTCCTGCACATAGTCCTCGGCCGGCAATTTGGCGATGGCGCCCAGGATCAGGCGGCCGCGCAGCGATGGCAGCCAGGCAAGCCCGGTGCGCAGCCGGCGCAGTGTCCTCAAACCCGCCTCATCCGCTTCCGGCGGTCGCGGGGTCGGTGCTGCGTCGCTGAGATCACTGGCGATGAACTGCGCATAGCCGGAAAACGGAATGTAGTAGAATTCGGCCGAACGATGCGCGGCCATCATCGCCTCGAAATCGCGCAGCATCTCAGTGATCGGCAGCACATATTTGCGGCGGCGCAACCGATAGGTCGCGATGTTGTTCAGCGTCACTTCGGTGAGCACGCCGAAGGCGCCGAGCGCGACACCGATGGCATGGATCATGTCCTGATCCCCTGCCCGCTTGAAGTCGCGGACCTTGCCAAGCCCGTCGACGATCTGCACCGTCTCCAGCTGCGTATGATAGGCGCCGAGCGTCGGTCCCGAGCCGTGCGTGGCTGTGCCCAGCGCGCCGCCGATCGCCTGGCGGTCGATATCGCCCATGTTGGGCAGGCCCTGGCCAATGCCTTGCAGGATGCGCATCAGTGCGCCGAGCCGGGTCCCTGCCCGCACCCGCGCCTGATGTTTTTGCGCGTCATGCGAGACCAGCCCTTCCAGTCTCTCCAGTGACAGGATCGTGCCCTGCGATTTCACCAGCGGTGTGAAGGAATGACCGGCGCCGGCGACGCGGACCGGGCCGGGTGCAGTACGAATGAGATCACCGAGTTCACCGGCGTCGGCGGGGCTGGCGATCAGCTTCGGCTCGGCAGTGACAAAGCCGGACCAGTTGCTCCAACTGTTCGACATGCGGCTCACGCAACGGCGCGGCGACGCCGCGACACGAGAATGAACAGACCGAGCAGCACCACGCTGGCTACGGCACTGGCGGCGGCGAATTCCGGCACCGGCCGGAAATCCTTGCCGTCGATGAGCAGCGACGCCGCGATCGGCCCGATCGCCAGGCCGAACAGCTGGGCTGCCGGCACCAGCAGCACGGCGGTGCGCGTCTCGTCGGCGGTGATCGCCAGACGGATCTGGTAGGGCACGATGAACAGCAGGACAAAGCCCATGGCCAGGGCAGCGACCCAGAACGTCGTCAGACCGGGGCTACTGGCAAGAACCAGGGAGCTGACAAGCGCGACGACGCCGATCGCCGCGATGGCAAGGCGATAGTCGATGCGCGCCTCGAACGCGGTCGCCGTCATCGCCCCCAGGACCTGCACCGCGAGGCTGGCCGAGACGATCAGGCCGACGGTGCGGCCATCGATGCCGTATTGCGCGCCCAGCGGCTCCAGGAAAGCCCAGACCGCGCCGAAGAACATGAAGTAGCAGAAGACCGACAACAGCGCGGTCATAGAAGGAATCGTCAGCACATTGGCCAAATTCTCTTCCTTGGGCAGGTCAGCATAGTCACCGGGTACGGTGAAAGCGACCGCCAGTGACACGACGCAAACGACGGCAAGAACGATGAAGCCACCCGCCGACCCTGCGGCCGGGATGACATAGAGCGCCAGCAACAGGGCGAGCGCGCATTGCGCCAGCGTCTGCATGGTGACGAAATAGCCGCCGATGCGTTCGGCGCGCCGCGAGCGGGCGATCAGTTCGGTTGCGATAGCGACCAGACCGCCCTCGGCGAGCCCGGCAAGGGCGCGGGCCCCAATCAGCATGTTGGCGCTCGCGGCATAGGCCGTCCAGATATTGGCCAGCGCCAGCAACAGCAGAAGGACGGCACTTTTCCAGCGCATGTTGTGGGCCGAAAGCAGCATCGCCACGACGGCCGAACCGATGGCAATGGCGATCATCTCGGCGGTGGCGACCAGCGCCAGTTCGTCGCCGCTGACATGGCTTTCGGTGTAGAGAGCTCCGAGCAGCACCGGCTGCAGGCCGAGGATGAGCAGGCCGACCGAACCGATCCACAGGGCCGAGGCGAGCTGCCAACCGGTCGGATTGCCGACCAGCCAGTCGCCACTGCCTGCATGGCCGATATCTGTCGAAGCCAAAGGCGCCTCCCAACGTCCTTGCCGAGCGGCAAAAAAGCTGACAACCTGTCAGTATTTTAGAAACTGATACTTGATCATATTTCTTGTCAACCGGAATTTGAAAACCGCGCGAAAGATCGGTGCATGACAGAATTGAAGAGAATGGCGACCGAGCCGAGGCGCAGGCCCAAGCAGGAACGCAGCCGCGAGCGCATCGACGCGATCCTGTCGACGACCATGCGGCTGATCGGGGAAAAGGGTATCGACGCCGTCACCATGAAGGAGGTCGGCATGCTGGCGGGCGGGCCGATCGCCACCGTCTACCACTATTTTCCCAACAAATCGGCGATCCTGGCGATGCTGTATGAGCGGTTTTCGGAGGTCAGCCGGGCACGGCTGACGACGATCATCGCCGAAATCCGCGAGGCGAAAGATGTGATCGTGGCCGCTGACCGGCTGCTCGATGATTATCTCAGCCGTGTCGCCGGCGATCCGGCCATCCAGGATCTGCAGAACGCCATCCAGGCCGACAAGGCGCTCAAGAACCTCGACATCGCCGAAACCCGGCACCAAGCCAAAATGTTCTGCGACCACGTCATCGCCCTGCTCGAGCCCGAGAGGCGCGAGCAGTTCGAACGCATGGTTCTGCTGATCTTCCAGCTCGCCGGCGGCGTGGTGCGCCTGGCGCTCGCCGAGGGCGAAGCGGAAAGCCGCCAGACGATCGAGGATTACCGGTCTATCATTCACACGCAGCTGCGGCTGTTTCTCTAGAGGGAGCGCCGATCTCAGTCCGCGCCTATTTCGCCCGGTGGATGAGGCCTTCGAAGCCGTGTGTCAGATCCGAAGCGCCGGCCGCGAACATCTTGACAAGATTTTGCGGACGGCCGGGAGTCTTGTTTGCGTCGAGGAGGACGGCCTTGCCCTCATGCATGACGAAATCGAATTTTCCATAGTCAAAGCCGAGTTCACGCCGGCGCTCACGCAACTCGTCGGGCACCGGGACGGGCTCGCGCCGGATCGTCTCCGATGCCTTGACCAGGCCGTTCGGGGAGACGTAGCGGGTGCAGCGCTCGCGCTCGCCGCAAAACACCCAGAAACGAACAGCAAAACCGTCGGGTTCTCTCTCTGGAATGAACTTTTCCACGACGAGATCGTCGCAATCAAAGACGCCGTCTGGAACGTCGCCGAGAGATCCATGGATCTCATAGGGATGCAAGATTGGCAAACGCGGAAACGGCGGCTGTTTCCCGGCGCGCTCGGATCGCCGGTTGAGGAGTGTCTCCGGAATACCCAGATTGTTGAGATTGCTTTTGACGATCACCTGACCTTGCCAGCTGTCGGTTTTGTCGATCAATGCACCGCTGATCCGCCGCTTGGATATGTCGGCGGCGCCGATGTTGAGGCAGAATGCAAAACCCCGGGCGTAGTCGACATAGTCCGTGGGCGTCACCGTGGCATCGACATGCAATATCGCCATATCGGCGCTGACCGGCTTCGACAGGCCTTGCTGAACCCGGACCGAGTGGCCGCGCCTTTTCAATTCCGCAAGAATGTCGAACAGCATGTATGGGCTGCGCCTGCGCAGCAGAATGTCGCGCCTGCCCAGGAACCTGTCATGCTCATGCGTTATCACAGCGATACGCGCCACTATCGACCTCCTGGACTGTCTGTAGATGCCTTGAAATATCTTGGCTTGTCCAACGACCTCCATTAAGCCCCGGTGGGTATCTAAAATCCCGGCGTCCAGGGGCCAATGGAATTGCATGACAAATCATTGGGACGATTACCACCGCCATTGGAAACTTCTGGAAGCGCCGCTCCGGCCAACAGCGGAAACCGTCGCTATATTCGATCGCGAACTTGATCTCGGAAATGCCGATGTCCTTCTCTTGGGGGTTACCCCGGAATTGGCAATTCTGGGCAGGTCGATGTTGGCGGTCGACCAATCGGCGGCCATGATTTCCGGCGTTTGGGCCGGCGACGACGGCTCGCGAAGGGCAATCGCCGGCAACTGGCTTAACCTGCCCGTGGATCACGGAAGCATCGACGCCGTCATCGGTGACGGATGCCTGTCGGCGGTCGATTCCCAGGCCGCGCGCAGTTCGTTGTTTGGCGAGATCGCCAGAGTGCTGAAGCCTGGCAGGCGCGCAGCGATCCGCGTCTTCGCACGACCGGAAACGGCGGATGACCTGCGCGGCCTCGAAGCTCTGGTTCTGGCCGGCGGTATCGAGAATTTCCACGCGCTTAAATGGCGGATCGCGATGGCGTCCACGACCGCCGACCGCGATTTCGCCATCAAGGTGGCAACGATCCGCGATACGTTCGGCAGACTGTTTCCGGACCGCGAAGCTCTTGCCGCGCGAACAGGATGGAGCACGGCGTCGATCAACACGATCGACGTCTATGCCGGCTCGGACATAAGCTACAGCTTCGCGACGCTGGCCACGCTGATCGAAGAGGCAGCCAACTGGTTCGGCGACGTGCGCGTCGTGCCGAGCGGCAGCTATCCGCTGGCGGAACGGTGCCCGCTATTGGTGCTCGGTTCGGCCAGGCACCGGTAAGTTCATCATCATGCCGCCAAGAGGCACTCCGAGTGCCTTGACTCCGGCGAGCCGCCAGCCTATTTCAGCGCCACGTTAGCACTCGCCTTTGGTGAGTGCTAACCACATGTCCGGCGCCGCCGGACGGAGGAACTGTATCTCACCGTTCTCATCGAGGAAGAAAAAATGGCAAAGTCGAAGTTCCGCCCGCTTCATGACCGCGTGGTCGTTCGCCGGGTCGAATCCGAATCCAAGACCGCTGGCGGGATCATCATCCCCGACACGGCAAAGGAAAAGCCGCAGGAAGGCGAGATCATCGCTGTCGGCTCCGGCGCTCGTGACGAAGCTGGCAAGCTGGTCCCGCTGGACGTCAAGGCTGGCGACCGCATCCTGTTCGGCAAGTGGTCGGGCACCGAAGTCAAGCTCAATGGCGAAGACCTTCTGATCATGAAGGAATCCGACATCATGGGCATCATCGGCTGATATCAGGCCTTTCCGTCAACTGAATTCCCGGGCTCGATCAAAGCCCTTGCCAGGAGCTAAAAATGGCTGCCAAAGACGTAAAATTCTCCCGTGATGCCCGCGAGCGCATGCTGCGCGGCGTCAACATCCTCGCCGACGCGGTGAAGGTCACGCTCGGCCCCAAGGGCCGCAACGTCGTCATCGACAAGTCGTTCGGTGCCCCGCGCATCACCAAGGACGGCGTCACCGTCGCCAAGGAAATCGAGCTTGAGGACAAGTTCGAGAACATGGGCGCGCAGATGGTCCGCGAAGTTGCTTCGAAGACCAACGACATCGCCGGCGACGGCACCACGACCGCGACCGTTCTGGCGCAGTCGATCGTCCAGGAAGGCCACAAGGCCGTTGCCGCCGGCATGAACCCGATGGACCTGAAGCGCGGCATCGACCTCGCGGTAACCGACGTCGTTGCGACCCTGATCAAGAACGCCAAGAAGATCAAGACCTCCGAAGAGGTTGCCCAGGTCGGCACCATCGCCGGCAACGGCGATGCTTCGGTCGGCAAGATGATCGCCGAAGCGATGCAGAAGGTCGGCAACGAAGGCGTCATCACGGTTGAGGAAGCCAAGACCGCCGAGACCGAACTCGAAGTCGTCGAAGGCATGCAGTTCGACCGCGGCTACCTCTCGCCCTACTTCGTCACCAACGCCGACAAGATGGTTGCCGAGCTCGAGGACGTCTACATCCTCCTGCACGAGAAGAAGCTCTCCAACCTCCAGGCCATGCTGCCGGTTCTCGAAGCCGTCGTGCAGACCTCCAAGCCGCTGCTCATCATCTCGGAAGACGTCGAAGGCGAGGCTCTGGCCACGCTGGTCGTCAACAAGCTGCGTGGCGGCCTGAAGATCGCCGCCGTCAAGGCGCCGGGCTTCGGTGATCGCCGCAAGGCCATGCTGGAAGACATCGCCATCCTCACCGGTGGCCAGGTCATCTCGGAAGACCTCGGCATCAAGCTCGAGAACGTCGGCCTCAACATGCTCGGCCGCGCCAAGAAGGTGTCGATCTCCAAGGAGAACACCACCATCGTCGACGGCGCCGGCAAGAAGGCCGAGATCCAGGGCCGCGTTGCCCAGATCAAGCAGCAGATCGAAGAGACCACTTCGGACTACGACAAGGAGAAGCTGCAGGAACGTCTGGCGAAGCTCGCCGGCGGCGTTGCGGTGATCCGCGTCGGCGGTGCGACGGAAGTCGAAGTCAAGGAAAAGAAGGACCGCGTCGATGACGCCCTCAACGCGACCCGCGCGGCCGTCGAAGAAGGCATCGTTGCTGGTGGTGGCGTCGCGCTGCTGCGCGCTTCGGCCAACATCAAGGCCACCGGCGTCAACGCCGACCAGGCCGCCGGCATCAACATCGTTCGTCGTGCGCTGCAGGCTCCGGCCCGCCAGATCGCGGCCAACGCCGGTGCGGAAGCATCGATCGTCGCCGGCAAGATCCTTGAGAACAAGGGCTTGACCTTCGGCTACAACGCCCAGACCGGCGAATATGGCGACATGATCGCTATGGGTATCGTCGATCCGGTCAAGGTCGTTCGCACGGCTCTCCAGGACGCGGCCTCGGTCGCCGGCCTGCTCGTCACCACCGAAGCCATGATCGCGGAGGCTCCGAAGAAGGAGTCGGCTGGCGGCGGCGGCATGCCTGGCGGCATGGGCGGCGGCATGGGCGGCATGGGCGGCATGGATTTCTAAGAAGTCCATAAAGCACGCCCATGAACTAACATTGCTCAAGCCCGCAAGCGGGCTTGAGTGGCGGCATGGATTTCTAAGAAGTCCATAAAGCACGCCCATGAACTAACATTGCTCAAGCCCGCAAGCGGGCTTGAGTGGCGGCATGGATTTCTAATCCAGCCCTATCAGCCTTCAGATACGGAAAGGGCGGCAGAGATGCCGCCCTTTTTGTTTGCGCAGCGGTCGTTGTGACCTCTCAGACGGCGGCATCCGCGCGTTGCTTTACCTCGCCGGCAAGCACCGCGGCTTCGATCAGCGCCGCGACCTCGTCGGCCACGGCCTGTACCGGGGCGCGGTCGCTTGTGGCGCGGGCGATCACCATCAGCCCTTCCAGCGACGATTCGACCAGCAGCGCCAATGCATGCGCGCGGCGCTCGGGCACCCCTGCCCTGACGAAGGCGTCCCGCAGCAGGCCTATCCACTGTTCGAAGGCAGAGCGGCACAACTCCGCCAGTTCCGGCACGTCGGTCGGCGAGTCCAGCACGACAGGCGCGATCGGACAGCCGAGCGAAAACTGGTTGTCCTCCAGCATGCGCCCCACCGACTGGTAGATATGATGGACGGCCACCGCCGGATCCTTTTCGGCAGCCAGCGCTTCGCCCAGCCTCTCCGTCACGTCGGCAACGCTGGCGCGCGTCACCTCGATGACCAGTTGGTCCTTGCCGCCGGGAAAATGAAAATAGAGCGAGCCCCGCGGTGCGCCGCTGGCGCTCAATATGTCGTTGAGCGAGGTGCCGTGATAGCCGCGCTGCCTGAGCAGCAGCCCAGTCGTCTCGAGTATGCGGGTGCGGGTGTCGTTGGCCATGTCAACCTCTGTCAGGAGGAACCATTATAGGCCTTGCGCAGAATATGACAATCGGTCTACATAATATGTAGATCAGTCTATATATTCCTGGAGGAGAACGACATGCGCAGCTACCGCCTCGAAGGATCCGGGACCGAATCCCTGGTGATGCGCGATGCGGCGCAGCCGGAGCCGAAACCGCATGAGATCGCGGTGCGCGTCCGCGCCACTTCGCTCAACCGGCGCGATACGATGATCCTCAACGGCACCTATCCTCTGCCGCCGCGCCATGGCGTCGTTCCGCTGAGCGACGGGGCCGGGGAAGTGGTCGCCATCGGCGATGCCGTCACCCGCTTTGCCATCGGCGACCGCGTGACCGGCAGCTATTTCGCGCCGTGGATCGACGGCCGCATCCATGCCGGACTCATCGACCAGCTCGGCTGCACGCTGGACGGCATGCTGATCGAATACGCGGTTCTCGACGAACAATGGGCGGTGGGGCTGCCCGATCATCTCGACTGGCAAGAGGCGGCGACGCTGACCTGCGCTGGCCTGACCGCCTGGAACGCGGTGATGGGCGCCGGAATTCCGAAGCCCGGCCAATGGGTTCTGGTCATCGGCTCGGGCGGCGTCTCGCTGTTTGCACTGCAGTTCGCCAAGCTGCTCGGCTGCCGTGTCGTCGCCGTCACCTCGCGCGGCGAGAAAGCCGACAGACTGCGGGCGCTGGGCGCCGATCTGGTGATCTCGACATCGGATATGCCGCAATGGGGCGCGGCCGTCCGCGACCAGACCGGCGGCATCGATCTCGTCGTCGAGACCGGTGGCCCGGCGACCTTCGCCCAGTCGCTGATCGCCAGCACGCTTTACGGGCACATCGTGCTCTTGACGCTGCAGGATGCCAAAGGCGGATCGATCCAGCTGCCGGCGGCACTCTACCAGCGCAGCCTCGCCACCATCAGCCGCCTGTTCGTCGGCAACCGGACCAATCTCGAAGCCATGCTGCGCGCCGTCTCGCAGCACCGCCTGCGGCCCGTCATCGACAAGGTCTTCGCCTTCACCGAGGCCGGCGATGCCTACAGCTATTTCCAGCAGGGCGACGTCTTCGGGAAGGTGATCATCGACGGCGCCTGACCATCAAGTCCTCAAACCAAGGGAGAACGACAATGACAATTCGTGAAGCCTCGGCCAAATGGCAAGGCACGCTGAAGGAAGGTTCGGGCCGGCTGCGGCTCGGCAGCGGCGTATTCGAAGGCGCCTATTCCTTTCCGTCGCGTTTCGAGAACGGGCCGGGCACCAATCCGGAGGAGCTGATCGCCGCGGCTCATGCAGGCTGCTTCTCGATGGCGCTGAGCGCCGTACTGGGCAACGCCGATCATGTCCCGACAAGCATCAGCACCGTCGCCAAGGTGCATCTTGGCGCAACCGCTGCCGGTCCGACGATCACCCGCATCGAGCTCGAAACCGAGGCAGAGGTCGCGGGACTTGCCGAAGATGAATTCGAGCGTCTTGCACAGTCCGCCAAGACAGGCTGCCTCGTCTCGCGGGCCCTTGCCGGCGTGCCTCAGATCACCCTCAAGGCAACGCTCGTCGAAGCCACCAAAGGCCAATGAAGCCAGGAGAAAGAAGATGACACAGGAGCTTGTCATGGACGCAACCGCGTACGATCTGTCCCAGCAGACGGCCGAGATCGTGCGGCGCTACAACGACGTATTCCAACGCCATGATCCTTCGGCACTCGCCGAGCTGGTGGCTGAGGATTGCGTGATCGAGAACACCGTGCCGGCGCCGGACGGCGCCCGTTATGCCGGTCAAGCGGCGTGCGTCGGGCTTTGGACGGCGATCGCGACCCAGGCCGGCACGCGCTTCGATATCGAGGAAACCTTCGTTGCCGGTGACCGGGCAACGATCCGCTGGCGCTATTTCATGACCGACGGCAATTCGCTGCGCGGCGTCAACCTCATGCGCGTGGCCGACGGGCGGATCGTCGAAGCGATGGGCTATGTAAAGGGGTAGTGGCCCAAGCAATGCCCCGAAAGGGCATAACGGCTTTCGCCCGGAATAGCGCAACAAAGAGGAGCGGATCAGCGAGACTGAACCGCTCCTCGTGGCGCTACCGATCGGCCAGCGCCAGCTTCGCGCCAAGCATGACGAAGGCGCCGGCGAAGGTCCGGCGCATCCAGGTCAACACCATTGGCCGGGAGACGACATGGCTGCGGATCGAGGCGGCGAAGATGCCGTAGCCGATGAAAACCACAAAGGTCAAAAGCATGAAGACGGAACTCAGTTGCAGCATCTTCGACAGCGCATTGGGCTCCGTGGTGCTGACGAACTGCGGCAGGAAGGCGAAGAAGAAGATCGACAGTTTCGGATTGAGCACGTTGACGAGGATACCGGTGGCAATCACCTTGCCGGCCGAGCGTGGCGTCACGTCCTGCTCGACGCTGAGGCCGCCCTTTTCCTTCAGCGTGTTCCAGGCCATGTAGAGCAGGTAGGCGACGCCGAGATATTTCAGCGTCTCGAAGGCGAGCGCACTGGTGTGCAGCAGCGCCGCCAGGCCGGTGATCGCGGCGGCCATATGCGGGATGATGCCGAGCGTGCAGCCGAAGGCGGCGATGACGCTGGCCCGCGCACCGCGCGAGAGGCCGGCGCTCAGCGTGTAGAGAACGCCGGTACCGGGCGAAGCCACGACAATCAGGGACGTCAACAGAAATTCGATGCTCATAAGATCCTCCGCTGCCCTGCCCGGCGCCGAAGGTTATCGAGCCGCGGGTCGGCGCACAAGCGGGGGCGATTGGCATAGTCTCCCCACTTGTGGGTGAGATGGCCGGCAGGCCAGAGGGGGGCGCGAAGGATCGCCTGCGTCCCCGTCCGTTCGCGCCGAAATTTACTTAGGCGAACAATTAAAACTCGACTGAGAAGCCGGCGGGACAGCGCCCCCTCTGCCCTGCCGGCCATCTCCCCCACGAGGGGGGAGATTGGCTACACCGGCAATCCGAGCGCCTGGCGTGCCATCAGACACTCCTCGTCGCCGGGCATGCAGGCGCGACAGACGTCCGGCCGAACGTCGTAGATGCCGCAAGCGGTTGACTTGCCGATCTCGCCGGACAGCGCCGAGCAGCGCACGCCCTCGCAACGCATGCCTGAGAGGTCAGATGCGACATATTTTTCCGGGATACGGTCGAGCTGTGCGTCATCCTCGGTGGAAAAGCGCGGCCACTCGGCCGAATAGGAACAGCAGGCACCGCAGCTTTGGCAATCGAAGGTGGCCTGTTGCGACGACAAAACGCTTGCTGCGGCCACCAGGGCGGACAGCCCTGGCGCGGCGGGGTTGCGATCGGCGTCTTGCGGCAAGGCACTATTTCTTCTTGGCCGTCTTGCCCTTCGGCGAATCCGCCGGCGACTTGAACAGATCGGTCGCGGCCTCGGTGGCGTCGCCGGCTTTCGGCGCGGCAACCGGCTTGGCCGGTTTTGCCGCGGCACCCGAGGCTGCCGGCTGATCCTTGGAGGAGAATTTTATGGCCATGTCAGTCCTCGTCGGCGAAGCGCGATGATGGGGCGCGCGGGTTGCGCAGGCGGCCGATCAGCGCCGAAACGGCCGTAATGTTCATTTCCTCGGGCGACCAGTTCTTCACCGCCTCGATGTGATGGGCCGCCAGCTCGCGATGCGTGCTGCCGCTGTAGGCGGCGTCCTGATACGTCACCCGCTCATGGGTCTTGGCGTCTTCGCGGACATATTCGATCAGGTAGTTCGGGCATTCAGCGCGGCCGCGCACGCCGACGCGCACCTGGGCATCACCGTGGGCGCGCTTGCACCGTTCGAGCTTTTCCAGCACACGCCGGACGAATTCGACCGGCTTGTCGAGGCCTTCGACCATATCGGCAATGGTTGCGTCGGCGGCGATCGGTGTTGGCGGTACGCGTTTGGTGGCCATCAGCGTCTTCCGGCCCGCTTCTGCAAAGCGGCTAGCGCGGCGGCGGCGGCCATCTCGTCGGCCTCCTTCTCCAGCCGCAATTCGCGCAGACGCGCGGTCTTGGCTTCGCGTGCCTCGCTGACGGCGTCGCGCTCGGAATTGATGCGGTTGAGCGACATCGACTGGGTTTGCGTCTTGCTGAACAGGGACACGGCCTGATCGACGGTTGTCTTTGAACTGGTGGTCAAATCTTTCTCCTGTCAGGAGCCTGTGCCGATGGAGCGAGACCGGGTCTTCGGTCAGGATCACGCACAAAGCAATACGCGCGGCGAATTCAAATTGCTGGAGCGTCCCTTAGCACGTCCAGGCCGGCGCGCAGCGCACTTTCGGCGGCAAGGCGCGCAAAATGAAAAAGGCCAGGCACCGCCTGACCTTCCATGAGAGCGTCGCGCAACCAGATGACATCCAAAAGGATGCACGGGGGATGCACGGGAACGCCCTGCTTATGCACATGATATGCCGTGGAAACTCAAGTCTCCGCGGCCATGCGCCCGAATTCGCCACTCACCGGTGCCAGTACATCCGTGGTCACCGGGAGAGCTGAATTCGTTTTTCAGGCCGCCTTCAACTGGTCGGCGGACATCTTGCCCGACTTGTTGTCGCGGACCATCTCGTAGCCGAGCTTCTGGCCCTCGACGATGTCACGCATGCCGGCGCGCTCTACGGCCGAGATGTGGACAAAAACGTCGGCCGAGCCGTCGTCAGGCTGAATAAAACCAAAACCTTTGGTGGCGTTGAACCATTTAACTGTGCCGGTGCTCATGACGAACCCTTTCCATGGCAAATATTCGTTCGACGCCATGCGGATGCACAACGTCGTTTGTCCCGATTTTTGATGTGGGAAGTTCGTCAAAGGCGCGCTCGAAAGCGCGGATAACAAAAGTCAGTCAAACAAATATCGACGATTTGCTTGTAGGCTTCTTTTGGCGCGCTGTCAAATTTGCATTAAGCCACAGCTGCGGAATTCTCCCAAAACACCTGGCCAAAACACCTGGCATGACGGCAAATCGGGCGCCAAACAGCGCACTTGCGCCACCTTGAAAAAATTTTCGCGGCATCTCAGGAACCATCTGCGCAGAGGCGCATTTATTCCGTGTCATCAGCAGTTCATGAGAGCAATCGAATAACAGTTGATGGCAAAGACGCCCCCCGCACGATAAAAGGTGCGAGGGGCGTTTTCCTTTGCATTCCTATTCGTCCGGGCCGGGCTCCGGCCACGTCTCCCTGGCCGCTTCGGCATACCAGTGCCGCATCGCCGGCGTTGCCAGCACGGCGTCGACATAGGCGCGCGTATCCGGCGCCAGCGTGCCGCCATAGGTGTCGAAACGGGTGACGACAGGCGCATACATGGCGTCGGCCGCGGTGAAATGGCCAAACAGGAACGGGCCGCCCTTGCCGTATTTTTCCCGGCACTCGCGCCATAGCGCCTCGATGCGGTCGCGTTGCGCCTCGCCTTCGGCGTCGAGCGGCTTGTGGCCCTTCGGCCGGCGCAAATTCATCGGCCAGCCATAGCGGACCTCGCGAAAGCCGGAATGCATCTCGGTCGCGGCCGAGCGCGCCAGCGCACGGGCGTCGATATCGGCGGGCCAGAGCTTTTTCTGCGGAAACAGGTCGGCGAGATATTCAAGGATGGCAAGGGTTTCCCAGATGATCCTGCCATTGTGATTCAACACCGGCACCTGACCGGTCGGCGACACTTTCGCCAGATTGGCAAAGGTTTCGGGCGTACGCAGCCGCACGAAACCTTCCTCGAACGGGATCTCCAGATGCCTCATTGCCAGCCATGGCCGCAGCGACCATGAGGAGAAGCATTTGTTGCCGATGAAGAGCGTGAATTCAGCCATTTTTCTCCCCGCACGCTCGGCCATCCAAAATCCATGGTCGGCGTGTGTTCACAGCCTAGCCCACCAGCCTTGCCCCAGGGCGGCGGCCGCGCGACCTGATCTGCCGTCCGGGCGACGCCTGGAACCTAACCGACGCCGGCTCGTTAGCTACCCGCAAATGAATTCCCCCGAATTCAGAATCCCAGGAGATGCGCAAAAATGGTGAACAAGGATCAGGTTGCGGGCGTGGCCAAGCAGGTCAAGGGCTCGGTCAAGGAAGCCGCGGGCAAGGCAACCGGCAACAGGCAGACCCAGGCCGAAGGCACGGGCGACCGGATCGCCGGCAAGGTGCAGAAGGCCTATGGCGACGTCAAGGACAAGGTCAAGAAGGCGCTCTGATCCAACATCGAGAAACGCGCTTCATCGAGGGAAAGGCGGTCGCGAAGGCCGCCTTTTTCAGGTGCTCCAACCCTTGCTGAAAGCGTTGGTGAAGGCGACCTCGCCATGATCGCCGGTCGCCTCGCCCAGCACCACGTCCATGCCGTCGCTGGTCACCCTGGCCAGCGCGAAACCGCCCATATAGGCAGCCTTCGGCTTGAACAGGTCGATCCCGTCCCTGCGATAGATCAGCGGCATTTCGTGTTGGTGGCCATGGAAAATGCCGACGACATTGTAGCCCTTCAGCGCCGCCAGCAACGCCTGCCGGTCGGCCTCGCTCCACCAATGCGGCGCACCACTGCCGTCATCATCGAAGTGCCGCTTGGCGGCATCCCAGCGTTCCACCGAGAAAGTGTCCCAGCCATAATGCTGGAACAGGATGACCGGACGGCCGTCCGCCGCATAGGTCGCCAGGTCCTGCTTCAGCCATGGCAGGCTGCTCTCGGCGCCGTGGCCGGTATCGCCGGCGAAACGATGCGTCTGGATCAGATGCAGGCCGCCCCAGTCCCAGGAGTAGCAGTCGGTATCGACACCATAGTCGGTGGCCGGCACCGGCGGCTTGAAGAACACGCCGGCGCGATGATTGACCTCGACGTAGTCGCGCAGTTCGCGCCGGTACCAGTCGACATGGTGCGGTGGCCCGTTCTGGTCGAGATCATGGTTGCCGAGCCCGATATAAACCGGCACGTGCACGCGATCCGGACCGACGCCTTGCTGGTAGCGCTGGCTGAACTGGAGCAGTTGGGTGCCCTCGCTTGGCTGCGTGATCTGGCCGCCGCCATCGTCGGTGATGTCGCCGCCGACGACAAGGCCGAGCGGCGTGCCTATCCTGCCGGCCGAACGCAGGCCGGTGGCGACGCCATTGATGTCGGCCGGCCAGTCCTTGTCGCCAAGCGCATTCAGCACCGCCACGTTGCGCAGCAGCGCGGCGTCGGTCTTGCCTTCCTGCAGGCAGTTGGGGCTCAAGCCGCTCGCCATGCGGCAGGCATGGACATCGGCGATGAACAGGAAGGTGGCGTCGATCGACTGGACGCGTTGCCCGGTCTGGCCGAAGGCCGGGCGCGACAAGGCGCCGGCCGCAGCAAATCCCGCAGCCTGCGCCAGGAAGTTGCGTCGGGAAAGCGATCCAGTCGAACGGCGATTCATCATACGCTGATTCAGCATGGACAGCGGCCGGTCGTCCAGCGTCTCTGCGCCCCGCCATCATCGACATGACGCCACGGGTCTGGCATGTCTCCCCTTGCGCGAGCGGAGGAGGACGAAAAATGAAAGCCGCACCTAGCTGCATGATTCTGGCCGCGATGTTGTGCGCGAGCACCGCGCATGCCGCCGGTTGCGTCGACGCCAAGTCCGCCAGGAAGGGTTTCGTTCTGGCGAGACCCGGCATCCAGAGCGAATTTCGGCCCGTGGCTGGCGGGATGATGTCGGTTATCAACACCTACGAATCGCAATCACCGCAAACCCAATATTTGTTCGCCGGCCTGATCGAGGTGTTTCGCGACAGCGACACCGGTCGCCAGGCGATGATCCCGTTTTCCGATCTGCGAAAACTGTTCCCGCTGAAGGCGGGGGCAAAGGCCGCGATAGAGTTCGTCGAGCTGTCGCCGAACAAGCCGCCGAAGGCCACCAAGACGCTGAGCCTGGTCGTCAAGGGCAAGGAGACGTTCAGCCTGGGCGCGTGCAAATACAATGTCCTGGCGGTCAAGGAGACCTTCAAGAACGGCGCTGGCGAAACGCTGGATTCATTCACCGCCCTCTATGCGCCCGATCTGCAGGCAGCGCTCGCGCGGCGTTACGATGAAGGCACCAGTTCGGAATCCGTCAACGGCTACGAGACGATCAAGCCGCTGGCCGAGTAGCTGAACCAGAGCCCGGCGTTCCCCACCTCGCCCAGCATCGGATGAAGAACGCAGCGCCGCAAAGTCAAGAGGTTCTCGGCCGTGGCAGTATCCTGTTGCGTCGCCTGGCTGCCAATCCGCCCTGCGATAGCGACGGCGCGCTGCGCTCCAGCCCCGCCAGACAATCCCGCAGCACACCGGCATCCTGCGCCGTCTTGGCCATCGACATCGCCCCGGAATAGGCGGCGACCGCCAGCGCGGCAAAGCGTTCGGGGTGCGTGCCCTCGTCCCTGCCCGCCTGCTGGTCGGCACGCAGCTTGTCGGCAATCGCGCGCCGCCACCCGGCAAAAATACCGGCCAGGGCAATGCGGAAATCCGGATCGGCAAGCGACAGTTCGTGCGCCAGATTGTTGAGCGGACAGCCGCGGACGAAACCCTGCTGCTCCAGCTCCGCCGCCACGGCCTCGAACACCGCGCGCACGCCTTCGCGGGCCGACGCCGCCGCCAGCACCGGCGCGATCCACGTCTCTTCGACCGCTGCCGCCACACGCTCGTCGATCACCGCCAGCGCCAGCGCCTTCTTGGTCGGGAAATGGTGATGCAGCGCGCCGCCGCTGACGCCCGCCGCCGCCATCAGGTCGCCGATGCTGGAGGCGTGATAGCCGCGCGCCTGGAACGCGTCCTCGGCGACATCGAGCACTTTTTTGCGCATGCCTTCAGGGTCGTTGATGCGTTTTCCCGGGCGCGGTTTTGGTTGAGCGATCATCTCTGCTGACATTGCCGGACATTAGCATATTGACAAAACAGGACAACCGGTCTGTTTGAAAACAGGACGATCACCCTGTTTTAAGGAGAGTGCCGGATGAACCTGCCCCAGAACGTCGCGCCGAAACCCGCTGTGCTCGCCTCGCCTGTGGTCGAGCTTCGGCAATACACATTGAAGCCCGGCCGGCGCGATACGCTCATTGATATCTTCGACAGCAGATTGATCGAGGGCCAGGAGGACGCCGGCATGACCATCATCGGCCAGTTCCGGGACCTCGACCGCCCAGACATGTTCGTCTGGATGCGCGGCTTCGACAGCATGAATGCGCGGAAAAATGCTCTCGCCGGTTTCTATGGCGGGCCGGTCTGGGCCGCGCACGGCCCTGCGGCCAATGCGACGATGATCGATTCCGACGACGTGCTGCTGCTCAAGCCGGCATGGCCAGGCGCCGGCTTCGACCTCGCGGGCGCGCAGCGGCCAGGTCCGGCCACCAACGAAAAGCCAATTCAAAACAAGCCGCTGACTGGCATCGTTATCATCGAGATTCATCATTTGCAGCCCGGCACAGAGGCTGATTTCGCCAATCGCTTCGAGATTGAGACGGCGTGCCTGATGACGGCCGACGCACGCCTGCTCGCCGCTTTCGTTACGGAGCATGCCGAAAACAGTTTTCCGCGCCTGCCGGTACGGGCTGATGAAAACGTCTTCATCAGCGTCATGGGTTTTGCCAGCGCCGAAGCGCATGCCCGCCACAAGGCTGCGCTTGCCGCCTCGCCGGCATGGCAGGATTTTTGGCAGGCCGCGCAGCTCGGCCTGACCAAATCAACGGAAACCTTGCGGCTGTCGCCCACTTCGCAATCACTGGTCGGGCGCTATTCCTAAAGCGCGTCGACGCGCTTTAGGAATAGGCCTTTTTTGCGCATGTCGTTCTCCCAAAACCGGGGGCACTTTTGGACGACATGCATCAGACTTCAAACGCCTCGATGATGGCCTTCGCGACGAGGCCTGGATCTTCCCAATGCGGGTTGTGACCACAGCTCTCGGCCCGGACGAAGACGGCTCCGGCAAGATCGGATTGCAACGCCTGCTGGTGCGCCTCGCCGAACAGCGGGTCGCACGCGCCGGCGATGATCAGCGTCCGGGCCTGCACGGCTCGTGCCGCGTCGGTCAGATCAGCGCGGCGGATTTCCCCGAGAATCGCGCGCCAGCGCGGCACCGGCATCGCCGAGGCCTCTTGCGCCAGGCCGGCGAGAAAGGCTGCTGGCACGTCGGGACTGCAGGCATGCCACCAGGCATAGAACGGATCGGCCGGCGAGATCGGATCGCGCAGCGCCTCGACGACCGCGACCAGCGGATGATCCGGCGCGAAATCAGGCTTCAACGTGCCGGCCAAGGCCACCAGTCCGCCGATCAGGTCCCTGTGTCGCCCAGCCAAGGCGATAGCCACCATGGCGCCCAGCGAATGGCCGACGACGACCGGCCGGTCGAGCTGCAGACTCACGATCAGCCCGGCAATATCGTCGGCGAAGTCGGCGATGCCGCAGCCCTTGCCCGCTTGCGAGGCGCCATGGCCGCGCAGATCCGGCATGATCAGCCGGCGGCCGGCCAGATATGGCGCCAGAAGCGAAAAGCTTCGGCTGGTGTCGGTGAAGCCGTGCACGAACAGCAGTGCCGGCTCGGCGCCTGATATCTCGACATAGGCGATGTCGATATCGCCGACAGTGACGAACTGCTTGCGGCCGGCCCAAGCGTCCTGGTCCGCGCAGGCATTCAGCACCGCCGCCCTCACAGGCCGAGCTTTTCCTTGACCGCGGCAAGGCCGGGTTGGCCGTCAAAAGTGGTGACACCGGCGAGCCAGGCATCGAGACGGCTCTTGTTGGCCGTGATTGCCTTCAGCGCGCCGTCCTCCGGCTTCATGCCGTCATTGATCAGATAACCCATGCCGACATTCTCGAAATCGATGTCGAAGGCGAGATTCCCGAGGAATTTCGCGACGTTCGGGCATTGCTGCAGATAGCCCTTGCGCACCTGCGTCGTCACCGTCGCGGCACCGAAATTCGGGCCGAAGAACTTGTCGCCGCCGGTCAGGTACTTGAAGTCGTACATCGTGTTCATCGGATGCGGCGCCCAGCCCTGGAAGACGATGAACTGCTTTTCCTTGATCTCGTAGCCGACCTCGGAGAGCATGCCGGCTTCGCTCGACTCGACCACCTGCCAGCCGTCCAGGCCAAAGGCCGGATCGGCGATGGCGTCCATCATCAACTGGTTTGAACCGGGCTCGATACCGTACATTTTCTTGCCGAACTTGTCGGCGAATTTGTGCAGGTCGGAAATGTCCTTGACGCCGGCATCCCAAGCGTAAGTCGGGACGGCGAAGGTGTATTTGGCGCCTACGAGATTGACGCGCACATTCTCGACAGAGCCGTCCTTCTTGTAGGGCTCGTAATAGGTGACCATGGCCGGGTCCCAGTAGCCAAGGAACAGGTCGAGGTCCCTGTTTTTCATGCCCTCGTAGATGACGTTGATGCCGAGAACCTGGCTTTGCGGCTGATAGCCGAGCGCTTCCAACAAGACGTTGGCGACTCCCGTGGTGAAGGCAAGGTCGTTCCAGCCGGGTTCGGCCATGCGGACCGTCCTGCACTCTTCGGCCTCGGCCGCCTGGGCCGCATGAGTGGCCACCATGAGGGCGGCAAGGCAGACGCCATTTGCAAGGATGCGCAACATTTCGGTTCTCCTCATTCGAAATTGACCAATTGGTCTTTTTATTGTCCCATGGGTCAATTCTTGATCTGAGCGGACGAAAATGTCAACGTGGATTCGAAATGCATGGACCGATCCCGTGAAACTCAAGCGTCTCAGTGAGATACGCCGCAAGGAGTTGCGGCAGGCGGCCTTCGCGGTGCTGGAGCGCGAAGGCATTGCCGGCGCGACGCTGGAAAAGGTGGCCGCCCAGGCTGGCGCCTCCAAGGGCATCGTGCTGCACTATTTCCGCAACAAGCAGGAATTGTTCGAGCACGCCATGCGCGAGGCCAATGCCGTCCTGTGCCAAGCGGTGATCGCGCGGCTTCGCCGGGCGCAGACGCCGATGGAGCGCATGGATGCCGTGATCGAGGGCAATTTCGAGGAGCATCTGTTCCAGCCGCCTCTCTGCCATGCCTGGCTGTCGCTCTGCGCCGAGGTGCCGCGCGACGAGAAGATGGCCCGTATCCAGCGGGTGATCCATGCGCGCATGCGCTCGAACCTGTTGTCGGGCCTGCGCGGCCTCGCCTCGCCTGGAGATGCCGACGACATCGCGCTTGGCGTCACCGCGCTGATCGACGGGCTTTGGCTGCGGCTTGGCCTGCAGCCGGGCAGCGTCTCGCGCGAACAAGCGGTCCGCCAGGTCAAGAATTATGTCGCGGGGCGGCTGGCCCTGCGGGAGCTTGCGACCGCCGGCGCTTAGACCAGCCTCGGCCTGCCGGATGGCAGCCGTCGAAGTTCATACCGTGGGATAGGCTGACGGCTTGACCTTGGCCGCCAATGTACGGCGCTCTCGACGACGCAGAAATCTCGGAGCATCCCATGAGACTTCACAACAGGCGCGCGCTGGTCACCGGCGGGTCGGACGGTATCGGCCTGGCGATCGCCGAGGCCTTTTCGCACGAGGGCGCGGACGTCCTGATCGTCGGCCGCGACACCAAGAAGCTCGACGCCGCCCGCAAGCAGCTCGGCGGCACTATCGAGACGCTGTCGGCCGATCTTGCCACATCGGCCGGCATCGCGGCCGTCGTCGAGGAGGTGAAAAAATCCGGCAGGCCGCTCGATATCCTCGTCAACAATGCCGGAGTGGCTTTCCTGGTGTCGTTCGAGACCGTCACTGAGGCGCAGTTCCAGGAATCCTTCGCGCTCAATGTGGCGGCGGTGTTCTTCCTCACGCAGGGCCTGCTGCCGCATCTGGCGGTCGGCGCATCGGTGATCAACATCTCGTCCTATTTCGCCAACAAGATGATCCCGAAGCGGCCGTCGAGCCTCTATTCCCTGTCGAAGGGCGCGTTGAACTCGCTGACCAAGTCGCTCGCCTTCGAACTCGGCCCGCGCGGCATCCGCGTCAACGCCATCGCGCCCGGCACCGTCGACACCGCCATGCGGCGCAAGACCGTCGACAATTTGCCGGCCGAGGCAAAGGCCGAGCTGAAAGCCTATGTCGAGCGCAGCTACCCGCTCGGCAGAATCGGCCGCCCCGACGACCTGGCCGGCATCGCGGTCTATCTGGCCAGCGAAGAGGCAGCCTGGACCAGTGGCGGGGTCTTCGCCATCGACGGGGGATACACGGCGGGGTGAGCTGGTTTTCTCCCTCCTTGAGGGGGAGATGGCCGGCAGGCCAGAGGGAGTCGCCTCGCGTGGAGCGCCAGCCTCTTCCGGCGGCGACAGGAGGTCGCGCCCGGTCGAACCGACCCCCTCTGTCGCCTTCGGCGACATCTCCCCCTCGAGGGGGGAGATCACCTTCAACCGATTCGCATCCTCGCCGCCCGCAATCTCCGCTTGAAGCCGTTTGTGCAACGCGATACGCCGTTGCCGACTTCGACAAGGAGAGACCTGTGACCGCTGCAAAGACCAGAACCGAAACCGACACGTTCGGTCCCATCGAAGTCGCCGCCGACCGGTACTGGGGCGCGCAGGCGCAGCGTTCGCTCGGCAATTTCAAGATCGGCTGGGAGAAGCAGCCGGCGTCGATCGTGCGCGCGCTGGGCATCGTCAAGCGGGCGGCAGCCGAAGCCAACATGGAGCTCAAGCGGCTTGATCCTGCGATCGGCAAGACGATTGTCGCGGCGGCGCAAGAGGTCATCGACGGCAAGCTCGATGACCATTTCCCGCTGGTGGTCTGGCAGACCGGCTCGGGCACACAGTCCAACATGAACGCCAACGAGGTGATCTCCAACCGGGCGATCGAGATGCTGGGCGGCGTCATGGGCTCCAAGAAGCCGGTGCATCCCAACGACCACGTCAATATGAGCCAGTCGTCGAACGACACCTATCCGACGGCCATGCACATCGCCTGCGCCGAACGCATCGTGCACGATCTGTTGCCGGCGCTGAAGCACCTGCACAAGGCGCTCGCCGCCAAGAGCAGAGAGTTCAATCACATCATCAAGATCGGCCGCACGCACACGCAGGATGCCACCCCCCTCACGCTTGGCCAGGAATTTTCGGGCTATGCCGCGCAGGTCGCCTCGTCGATCAAGCGCATCGAGCTGACGCTGCCCGGCCTGCAGGAACTGGCGCAGGGCGGCACCGCCGTCGGCACCGGCCTCAACGCGCCGGTCGGCTTCGCCGAACGGGTGGCGGATCGCATCGCCTCCATCACCGGCATTGCCTTCGTCACCGCGCCGAACAAGTTCGAGGCGCTGGCGGCCCATGATTCCATGGTGTTTTCGCACGGCGCCATCAATGCGGCGGCCGCCGCACTGTTCAAGATCGCCAACGACATCCGGTTCCTCGGTTCCGGCCCGCGTTCGGGCCTCGGCGAACTGTCGCTGCCGGAAAACGAACCGGGCTCGTCGATCATGCCGGGCAAGGTCAACCCGACCCAGTGCGAGGCGATGACGCAGGTCTGCGTGCAGGTGTTCGGCAACAATGCGGCGCTCACCTTCGCCGGCAGCCAAGGTCATTTCGAACTCAACGTCTACAACCCGCTGATGGCCTACAATTTCCTGCAGTCGGTGCAGCTGCTCTCCGACGCCTCGGTTTCCTTCACCGACAATTGCGTCGTCGGCATCGAGGCGCGCGAAGACAACATCAAGGCGGCACTCGACCGCTCGCTGATGCTGGTGACGGCGCTGGCGCCGACCATCGGCTACGACAATGCCGCCAAGATAGCCAAGACCGCGCACAAGAAGGGCACCACTTTGCGCGAGGAAGCGCTCGCCACCGGGCTGGTCAGCGAGGCCGACTACGACCGGCTGGTGCGGCCGGAGGATATGACGCATCCGGGGTAGGCAATTCCAGGAAAGTGTCTTGCGGTTTTCGGTCCGGAATTGCGCAACCAAAAGCCCGGTATTTCATAGTGGGAGAATTTACTCCCGTCACGACCTGACCCGAAGCGAATTTTGCGCAGGCCGCCCGATCACGGAAACGTAAGTACTGTGAACAATGTGTCGCCAACCTGGTGGCTTTGGTGAACAGTCGGCTTGCTCTATCTCCCCGGTATCAACCATTCCGGAGAGCCACCATGTCCACCAACACTTCAGTCGCCGGTTCCGGCGCATCCAACGCCTCGACCACCATCCTCCTCGGCCGCGTCCTGCTTGCCGTCATCTTCCTGCTTTCAGGCTTCGGCAAGCTGACCGCCATCACCGGCACGGCCGGCTATTTCGGTGCCCTCGGCCTGCCCTTGCCGACCGTAACGGCCATTGTCGTCGGCCTGATCGAGCTTCTCGGCGGCCTCGCCATCCTCGTCGGCTTCAAGACCCGGATTGTCGCCTGGGTGCTGGCGATCTTCACCGTCGCTACCGGTTTGGTCGCCCATACCGGTTGGGCCGACCAGATGCAGATGATCCAGTTTCTCAAGAACCTCGCGATTGCGGGCGGCTTCCTCTTGCTGGCTTCCTCGGGCGCCGGCGCCTATTCGATCGACGCCAAGCGCGGCTGATCCAAAAACCGGCAATAGCCGAACAAAAAAGCGGCGCGGAATTTTCCGCGCCGCTTTTTCGTTGTTGGTACATGCCCACCGATCTATCGGCCGGAGTTTTCTGATAGGATCGGGGCTATCGGGACGAGGCCGGCCGGCGACCGATAACGGAGGTGACCATGCCCCGCAACGCGCTGCTCCTGCTCTCCCGGCTGCTGTTCGCCGCCCTGTTCGTGCCTTCCGGTTTCCATGCATTGAGCGACATTGCGGGCACCACAGGCTATTTCGCCAGCCTCGGCCTGCCGCTGCCGACGCTTGCCGCCTGGGGCACGGGACTGTTCGAACTTATCGCCGGGCTGCTCATCCTGGTCGGTTTCCAGACCCGGATCGCGGCGCTGCTGCTCGCTGCCTTCTGCATTGCCGCGGGGTTCATCGGCCATTACGGCCAGGGCGGCGGCGACGCGATGCTCGCCTTCCTGCACCAGCAGATGCTGATGAAGGACATTGCGATATCAGGCGGGTTTGTTGCGTTGGCGATGGCCGGCGCGGGAGCGTGGTCGGTCGACGGGCGCGGTGCGGTTTGATATCTTCGTAGATGCGTCCTGGTCGACCCCCACTCCGTCTCGGCTTCGCCGAGCCACCTCTCCCCCGATCGACGGGGTAGAGGAAGGGCGCGAACTTATTCTAGCCAACGCTCCCCACGCTAGGCTCCCTTCCTTTCCCTCCGGAGGGGGGAAAGGTGGCGCTGCGAAGCAGCGACGGATTGGGGGAAGCCGGTCTACAAACGCGATGCCACCGGCGAGTGGCGCGATTGAGTTGATCCAATATCCGCGTGGGTCAGATAAATCACGCTCTGGTAGGCCGTGTTCATTTTACTGAAAGGCTAGGCCCGCCCTCAACAGCCAGCACCAGGCGGCGGTTGGTTATCCTTGCCAGCTGTGCCAGGCGCCCGGCCGGCCGCTCGCCATAGAGATCGGCCAGCGATGCCGGCAAGACCAGCGCCAGCACGCCGTTGGCGCGTTGTTCCCATTTCAGCCTGGGCATGATGCCGGGCATCGACGCCGTCAGCAGGTAGACGACGCGCATCATCGCGGCGAGCACGCGGGCGCGCTCCAGATAACGCGGCGGCGCCAGCGCCTTGATCTCGGGGGCGATGGCTTCGTTGAAGATGCCGTCGTGACGATAGGCGTTGGCCATGGCCAGGAAAGCACGGCCGGGATGGTCGACGCCGAAGAAAGAGGCGTGCGCAATGATGTTGAGCGATTGCTTGCCGCGATATTCGGGGTGCGCGCGCCAGCCGATATCGGCCAGCAATGCGGCCGCGTGGCGGTAGCGCGCCTCGTCCTCGGTCTCGTCGATGCCGAAAGCGGCAAAGGTCTTGGCGGTCCAGTCGACAAGTTCATGCGCATGGGCGACGGAGCGCGAGCGCAGGCGGGCGAGTTCCTCCGAGGCCGAAATCAGCGGATCGGCCTTCTGCTCGGCCTCGTCGAGCAGCGAATAGAGAAAGCCTTCGCGTACGCCCAGAGCCGAGACGATGATCTTCGACGGCTGCATCGCCGCCATGATCTCCTGCAGCACGATGGCGCCATAGGGCAGCAGCGAACGGCGGTTCTTGGAAACGCCTTCGATGCCCTTGACCTTCTCGATCTCGGCCTTGGCCACCTGCTTGAGGAAGTTCGCCGCGCTTTCGGCCGAGATCTCGTAATGGTGCATGACGCCAAGCGGATAGTTGGTCATCTCCATGTGCAGCCGGGCGAGATTTCGCCAGGTGCCGCCGACGGCGTAGAAGGGCCTGCCCTGCCCGCCTTTCAACAGCTTGGCCTTCGCCAGTTCGTCCCGCGTGATCTTGGCCGCCTGAGCCAGCGAGTTCTTCGCCATGTCCTGCAGGCGCAGACCGCCCAGCGGCAGCGTGATGCCGTCGCCGATCGCTTCGCCGGCGACGTCGACCAGTTCGAGGCTGCCGCCGCCCAGATCGCCGGCGATGCCGTCGGCCGGATGGAAGCCGGAAATGACGCCGAGCGCCGAATAATACGCTTCCTGACGGCCGCTGATGACACGGATCTCGGTCTTCAGCACCTCCTCGGCGCGGTGAATGAAATCAGGGCCGTTGACCGCCTCGCGGGCCGCGGCGGTGGCCAGCACATACATATGCTCGGCGCCGGCCTGGTCGGAAAGCGCGCGAAAGCGGCGGAACTCTTCCATCGAGCGCGTCACCGCCTCGGGGTCGAGCTTGCCGGTCGAAACGATGCCGCGGCCGAGACCGGCCAGCATCTTTTCGTTGAACAGCATGGTCGGCGAGCGCGCCAGTCCCTCATAGACGACGAGACGGATCGAGTTCGATCCGATGTCGATGATGGACAGCGGTCGGCGGTCCTGCAGCCGCCCCTGGGAATCAGACAGCATCAGCCGGACGCTGCGGCGTTCTTCTTGCGGCGCTTGAACTGCGCGATGCGCTTGGGCGCATGCGACTTCAGCGCGTCACCCCGTCCCGACAGGCTCGGATTGGTCATGAAATATTCCTGCGCGTTGAACGGTTCCTCGCCCTCCTCCAGCACGACGCGCCGGGAGGTTCCATCAGCCAATACGTCGAAACTTTGCTGATTGTCCATGATGTTGCCCAGCATGATCTGGCCAAGGATCTGTTCATGCACAGTTGGATTGGTGATCGGCACCATGGTTTCGACGCGGCGGTCGAGATTGCGCGGCATCAGGTCGGCCGAAGAGATGTAGACGATCGCCTCGTCCGACGGCAGGCCGTAACCATTGCCGAAACAGTAAATGCGGCTGTGTTCGAGAAAACGGCCGACGATCGATTTTACGCGGATGTTTTCCGACAGGCCCGGAACCTGCGGCCGCAGGCAGCAGATGCCGCGCACGACAAGGTCGATCTCGACGCCGGCGCGACTGGCATCGTAGAGCGCGTCGATGATGATCGGATCGACGAGTGCGTTCATCTTCATCCAGATGCGCGCCGGTTTCCCCTGCACCGCGTAGGCAATCTCGTCGGCAATGTGCTTCAGGATGCGGCTTCTCAGCGTGAACGGCGAGATCGCCAGCCGCATTTCGTCCGTCGGCTCGGCATAGCCGGTGATGAAATTGAACAGCTGGGCGACATCGCGGGCAATCGTCGGATCGGTGGTGAAGAAGGACAGGTCGGTGTAGATGCGCGCCGTTACCGGATGGTAGTTGCCGGTGCCGAGGTGCACGTAGTTGCGCAGCTTGCCGTCCTCGCGCCGCACCACCAGCGACATTTTCGAATGGGTTTTCAGCTCGAGAAAGCCGAACACGACCTGCACGCCGGCACGCTCCAGGTCGCGCGCCCAGCGGATGTTGGCTTCTTCGTCGAAGCGCGCCTTGAGCTCTACAAGCGCGGTGACCGACTTGCCGGCCTCGGCCGCGTCGACCAGCGCACGCACGATCGGGCTGTCATTGGAGGTGCGGTAAAGCGTCTGCTTGATCGCCACCACTTCCGGATCGGCCATCGCCTGGCGCAGGAACTGCACCACGACGTCAAACGATTCATAGGGGTGATGGACGACGATGTCCTTCTCGCGGATGGCGGCGAAACAATCGCCGCCATGCTCGCGGATGCGTTCGGGAAAACGCGGATTGTAGGGCATGAATTTCAGGTCGTCGCGAGGGACGGCCACGATCTCGGAAATCTGGCTGAGCGCCAGCGGCCCGGTGAGCACGCTGATGCGGCTCGACGACACGCCAAGCTCGCCTGCCACGAAGTCGCGCAATTCGCCAGGCATCAGCCTGTCGAATTCGATGCGGATCACCGAACCGCGTCGCCGCCGCTTCAGCGCCGTTTCGAACAGGCGAACCAGGTCCTCGGACTCCTCCTCGACCTCGATATCGCTGTCACGAATGATGCGGAACGTGCCGGAGCCCTTGACCTCATAGCCGGGGAAGAGCTTGCCGATATAGAGGCCGACCGCCTCTTCCAGCGGGATGAAGCGGACATGATGCTTGCGGTCCGGCAGACGGATGAAGCGCTTCAGCGCCACCGGCAGGCGCAGCAGCGCGCTCATCTCCTCGCCGTTCTTGCGATGGCGCAATTGCAGGGCCATCGAGAAACCGAGATTGGGGATGAACGGGAACGGATGCGCTGGGTCGATCGACAGCGGGGTGAGCACCGGGAACACCTGCCCCTGGAAATGGTCTTCCAGCCAGATTTTCTCGTCCTTGGTCAGCGCATCGCGGGTGATGCTCTCGATGCCTTCCTTGTTGAGCAGCACGGTGAGCGCCGAAAGGCTCTTCTGCTGGTCTTCCTGCAGCCGCTCGACCTCACGCAGCAGCTGTTCGAGCTGCTGTTCGGGGGTGCGCCCGTCAGGGCTTTTGAGTGTGATGCCCTCGCGCACCTGGCCGGCAAGGCCAGCGACGCGGACCATGAAGAATTCGTCGAGATTGGCGGCCGAGATCGACAGGAAGCGGACGCGCTCCAGCAGCGGATGATTGAGGTTCAGCGATTCCTCGAGAACGCGCCGGTTGAATTGCAGCCAGGAAAACTCGCGATTGACGAAGCGATCCGGGTTGCCACCCTCCGGGCGAGCCACCTCGACATCCACGAATTCGTTCTGCACCGGCTTCAATTCGTTCATGGTTCCCGCTCTTCCCGTACCGTCGGCCGGTTAGCCAGTCTCTATAGCGACGTTCCCTCCCGAAAACCGAAATCGGTTTTCGGGTCATGGGTTAACCGGCTTAACTTATCCTCTGACAGGCTTTTGCGACAGTTTCATTTCATCGAACTTGCAAAGAGGCCTGATATGATCCAGATGCAGACGAGACTGCGTTAAGGAGACGACGATGGCAGGCGGTTCCATTCCCCATTTTCAGAACGATGCGGGCTATCAGGCAATCGACATCGGCGTGAAGGAATTCATGTGCACGGGCGCCAATCCGCCGTTCGACCACCCGCATGTGTTTCTGGACATGGGCGACGACAATGAAAAAGTCTGTCCCTATTGCTCGACGCTCTACCGCTATTCGCCGAAGCTGAAGGCGACCGAAACGCTGCCGGCCGGCTGCATCTACATCGACCAGGCCGCCTGAGTCCTTCGACCAGCCCGATGAACGACACGCGATCCCGGCAAATTGTCATCGCCGGGGCGGGTGTCGCCGGATTAACCGCAGCCCTTGCGTTCGCCGAACGCGGCTACCCTGTTCGGATGTTCGAACAGGCGCAGCGCCTGGAGGCTGCCGGCGCAGGCATTCAGCTCTCTCCAAACGCGACCCGTATCCTTCGCCAGCTTGGCGTGCTCGACCGGCTGCTGCCGGCGGCGGTGCGGCCCGAAGCCGTGGTGTTGAAGGAGGCCGCGACCTTGCGCGAACTGGCGCGCGTGCCGCTGGGGCAAGCCGCCGAAACGCGCTGGCAGGCACCCTATCTCGTCGCGCACAGGGCCGATCTGCAGAGCGCACTGACCGCGCGCGTTGCCGAGATGCCGGATATCCATCTCACCACCAGCGGGCGCGTCAGCGGTGTTGCCACCGACAGCCATGGCATCACAGCGACAGTCGAGATCGACGGCAAGACCATCAAGGCTGAAGGCTTCCTGCTGGTCGGCGCCGATGGCGTCTGGTCGTCGGTGCGCGCACTCGTCGATTCGGCCAAGGGGTCGGCTTCGCCAAGAAACCACTTCTCCGGCGAACTGGCCTGGCGCGCCACCGTCGCGGCCGAGAGCGCCGCCGGTCAGAGCTTTGCCGCCATCGGCGCCAGGGACTGCGTCACCACCTTCCTGCATCCCGGCTTCCATATGGTGGCCTATCCCGTCAGCAAGGGTGCGGCCTTCAATCTCGCGGCCTTCACCAGGGGCGAACGCATTGCCGAGGGCTGGTCCGGCAACGCCGGCGCCGGGATCCTGACCCGAGCCCTGCGCGGCACCGCGGCAGAACTTGCCCGTCTGGTCGAGCAGGCCGGCCCGTGGACCGCATGGCCGATCCACACTGTTGACCCGCAACAGCCCTGGACAACATCGAACGGCGTTGCGCTGATCGGCGACGCCGCGCATGCGATGACCCCATTCGCGGCGCAAGGTGCGGCCATGGCGATCGAGGATGCGGCGACGCTTGCCGACGCCGTTTACGCCTCCCCCGCTGACCCCCTGGCCGCACTTGCGGTTTGGGAGCAGTCACGGCGGCCGCGTGTCGCGCAGGTCACCCGACGCGGCGCTGTCAACCGGCTGGCCTGGCATGCCTCGGGTCCAGTGGCGATTGCGCGCAATGTGTTCCTGAAGGTGCGCCCGCCGGAAAAGCTCGCCGCGGATCTGGACTGGCTCTATGGCTGGCGGGCAACGGAGGCTGCTGTCAGGCGTTGATAGGACGGCGGGACAGCACCCCCCTCTGTCCTGCCGGACATCTCCCCCGCAAGGGGAAAGACCGGTCGGCACCGCCGATTTCACCAATCTCGAACGTTGCAGGGCCGCAGGAAAGAGCGGGGCGCCGAAACTGCCAATCTCCCCCTCGTGGGGGAGATGTCCGGCAGGACAGAGGGGGGCGCGAAGGAATGAGGCGTCTCGCATTGGCGAAACGCGACAAGACGAGACAGCTAATTATACAGCCGCATCGATAGCCCGAGCGATACAGGCAGCGGGTTCCACCAGCCGGTGCGCAGGCCGGCGGTGCGCAAGGCGGCCGCCGTCCAGGTGTTGCAGCCGACCAGTGCGTTGAAATGGCCGTTGGCTTCGTAGAAGCCGTCGAACCTGGAATAGGCCGCGTCCGGAACAAGGATCGGGCCTTTCGGTCCCCGCTGGAAACTGGCATCGATGAAATCGAGCAACGCCGCGAACCGGTCCTCGTCGATGTCGAACCCCGCGACATCGGGACGCAGTTCGGCGATGTCACCGGCGATATCGACATGCATGACCGACGCGTCGAGGGTCAGTGCCTTCATCACCGGCACCGCCTTCAGCTCAGACCATGTCGGCGTCTCCAGGTAGAAGGCGCGGCCGCCCCAGCCGAAGACGATGTAGCGGACCTCCGGCCTGTCGGCTGGTATGCCCGCGTCGACCAGGAAATGGAAACGCCGGCGCACCGCGTCGTCGACCGGGATGGCGATGTCGGTGTGGATCGGATTGTTGAGCACCAGGATGTGGCGCGTCGTAGCCGGCATGGCGGCGGCTGCGGGCCACAGCGGCCGCGGCACGAGGGTGCCCGTCGTCACGGCAAGTGCGACGACAATCAACAGAAGACCCAGAAAACGTCCCAGTCTTTTCATGAAAGGCGGCTCTGCAAACGCGCTCCGGCGCGACACGAACGCCCGCCTGTTATCCCATACGCAAAAGAGCCCGGCAGTGTTTCAGCCGGGCTCTTCGTGGCCGTCGAGGCCTTAGTGCAGGATCTGCGACAGGAACAGCTTCGTGCGCTCGTGGCGCGGGTGGTCGAAGAACTCGGCCGGCGTGTTCTGCTCGACGATCTGGCCCTGGTCCATGAAGATCACACGGTTGGCGACCTTGCGGGCGAAGCCCATCTCGTGGGTGACGCACAGCATTGTCATGCCTTCCTCGGCAAGGCCAACCATGGTCTCCAGCACTTCCTTGATCATCTCCGGATCGAGCGCGGAGGTCGGCTCGTCGAACAGCATGATGCGCGGGTTCATGCACAGCGAGCGGGCGATCGCCACGCGCTGCTGCTGGCCGCCGGACAACTGGCCGGGATATTTGTTGGCCTGTTCCGGGATCTTGACGCGCTTGAGGAAATGCATGGCGATTTCCTCGGCCTGCTTCTTCGGCGTCTTGCGCACCCAGATCGGCGCCAGCGTGCAGTTCTCCAGGATGGTCAGATGCGGGAACAGGTTGAAGTGCTGGAACACCATGCCGACCTCGCGGCGCACCTCATCGATCTTCTTGAGATCGTTGGTCAATTCCTTGCCGTCGACGATGATCTTGCCCTTCTGGTGCTCTTCCAGACGGTTGATGCAGCGGATCATGGTCGATTTGCCAGAGCCGGAGGGGCCGCAGATGACGATGCGCTCGCCGCGCATCACTTTCAGATTGATGTCCTTCAGCACATGGAACTCGCCATACCATTTGTGCATGGCGATGATGTCGATGGCGACATCGGTCGTCGAAATCTGCATCTTGGCGGCGTTGACCTTGATCTCTTCGGCGCTGACGGCATTTTCGGTGGCCATGAGAGGGATCCCCTTGTTCTTTTGTTTATGTTTAGCGTTTGTGGCCGGTGTCGAGCCGGCGTTCGGTGTACATTGAATAGCGCGACATGCCGAAGCAGAACAGCCAGAAGACGAAGGCGGCGAAGATCAGGCCGGACCTCGCCGTCTGCGCGGTTGCCCAGTTTGCATCGGAAAAATTCTGTTTGACGATGCCGAGCAGGTCGAACATCGAGATGATGATGACCAGGCTGGTGTCCTTGAACATGCCGATGAAGGTGTTGACGATGCCAGGGATGACCAGTTTCAGCGCCTGCGGCATGACGATGAAATACATCTTCTGCCAATAGCCGAGGCCGAGCGAATCGGCACCTTCATACTGGCCCTTGGGGATCGCCTGCAGGCCGCCGCGCACCACTTCGGCCATATAGGCGGCGGCAAACAGCGACACGCCGATCAAAGCGCGCAGGAACTTGTCGAACGAGACACCCTCCGGCAGGAACAGCGGCAGCATGACGCTGGCGAAGAACAGCACGGTGATCAGCGGGATGCCGCGCACCGTCTCGATGAAGACGACGCACAGCGTCTTGATGATCGGCATCTTGGAACGGCGGCCGAGCGCCAGCACGATGCCGAGCGGCAGCGACACGGCAATGCCGACGAAAGACAGGCTGAGCGTTACCAAGAGCCCGCCCCACAGCGAGGTCTCGACATGCGGCAGGCCGAACATGCCGCCGACCAGCAGGACGAACGCAACGATCGGCAGCACGAAGAACAGCAGGACAGCATTCAGCCCTTTGCGCGGCACCTTCGGGATGAGCATCGGCACCAGCAGCGCCACGAACAGGAGAGCGACCAGGATCGGCCGCCAGCGCTCCTCGATGGGATAGCGGCCGAGCATGAACTGGCCGAATTTGGCGTTGACGAAAGCCCAGCAGGCGCCGGTCCAGCCATCCGGCTGGATGCCACCTTGCGCCACCGTGGCGCATACGGTCCGGTCCGGTCCCGTCCACACGGCGTTGATGAACGCCCAATTGATGATTTGCGGCAGGATCATCGCCACCAGGGCGATGCCGACGATTGTCAAAATGGTGTCGCCGGTAGACGCGATCAGGTTCTTGCGCACCCACGCACCGAGGCCGGTGACGCTGGCGGGCGCCGGCTGCGCCAGCACCATTTCGGTGCGCACCCAGGACATATCATGTTCTTGCATGTCCTTACCTCACCTCTCCACCAGTGCCATCTTGGCGTTGAACCAGTTCATCACAAGCGAGGTCAGGAGGCTGATAGCAAGGTAGATCACCATCATGATCACCACGCCCTCGACGGCCTGGCCGGTCTGGTTCAGCACTGTCCCGGCGGTCGCCGTCAAGTCCGGATAGCCGATGGCGATAGCCAGCGACGAGTTCTTGGTCAGGTTGAGATACTGGCTGGTCAGCGGCGGAATGACGATGCGCATGGCCTGCGGCTGGTCGTCGTGCCGCAGGATCGATCCGGACCGCAGCCCCAACGCACCGGCAGCTTCCGTCTGGCCCGCGCTGACACCCCTGATGCCGGCGCGCACGATCTCGGCGATGAAGGCGGCGGTATAGCAGGACAGCGCCAGATAAAGCGACAGGAACTCCGGCCGGACCTGAAAACCGCCGGTCAGGTTGAAAGTCGACTGCTTCGGGTAGTCGAAACTCAGGGGAAAGCCGCTCAGCGCATAGGCGAGCAGCGGCAGCCCGACGATCAGCGCCGCGGACGTCCAGAACACCGGAAATTGCTGGCCGGTCGCCATCTGCCGTTGGCGCGCCTTGCGCGCGACGAACCACGCCATGGCGATGCCGACGAGCAGGGCGACGAAGATCAGCCATGAGCCGTCGCCCCATACGGCGCGTGGAAAATAGAAACCGCGCTGGTTGAGAAAGGAGCCGAAAGGCAAATTGATGCTGTCGCGTGGCGCCGGCAGCACGGCCAGCACGCCGGAATACCAGAAGAAGATGACCAGCAGCGGCGGGATGTTGCGGAAGACCTCGACATAGACGGTGCAGATCTTCCTGATCAGCCAGTTCTTCGAGAGCCGGCCGATGCCGATGACGAAGCCGATGATTGTCGCGGTGATGATGCCGACGATGGCGACGATGACCGTGTTGAGGAGGCCGACCAGAATGGCGCGGCCGTAGGTCGAATCCGACGAATAGGCGATCGCGCTCTCGCTGATGTCGAAGCCGGCGCGGCCCTTGAGGAAGCCGAAGCCTGAAGCGATGCGCAGCCGCGTCAGGTTGTCGATGACGTTGTGGGCAATCCACCAGACGCCCGCCACCAGCAGCACGACGACCAGCACCTGGAAGAATATGCCCCGGATTTTCGGATCGTTGATGAAGG
>NZ_RZQL01000200.1 GCF_003997935.1 Mesorhizobium sp. M7A.F.Ca.US.006.01.1.1 | reverse complement strand
GCGTCGAGCCGGCCGGTGATCGGCGATAGCGGCGCCCAGCGTTCCGACACCACGCCGTCTGCGACCCAGGCCGGATCGCGCGGCGCCCGCACCGCCCTCGACAGCAGCTGCCGCACCTTGCCCTGATCGCCGGTCTCGGCCTCCTCGATGTCGGCGAGCAGCAGATAGGCGCCCTCGCGGCGGTCCATCCGGATCGCCGCCTCGGCCTCGCGGCGGGCTGTCGAATAATCCTGCGCGTCGAGCGCGGCGCGCGCCACCGTCATCGAGGACTCGGCGTGGTTCTTCTTCATTTCCTGCAGCTTCTTCGCCCGGTTGAGGCGGTCGAGCACGGCGTCGCCCGGCCTTGCATGGGTATAGAGCTCGGCAACTTCCGGATGCGGCTCCGCCTTCCACGCCGCCTCGAGGATCTTCGAGCCCTTGCGCACATCGTTCTGCTTGAACAATGCGGCCGCGGCGGCAACGGCGGCGGGGGCGAAGTCGGGCCTAAGCTTGTTGGCCTCGATCGCCGCCGTCCGGGCGGCGGCGGGATCGCTGTCGGCAAGCGCCTGCGCCTTGGCGGTCAACAGCACGGCACGGCGGCGGCTGGCGGCATCGCGTTCTATCTGCCGTGTCGATTTCTGCGCGTCGACCAGTTTCAGGGCGCCGTTCCAGTCGCCGCGCGCGGTCAGCTCTTCCAGCGTCGATTCCGCCGCCCAGGCCAGCTGCGGCGCCACGGCGGCGGCGCGGCCGGCATAATGCCGGGCGGCGTTGCGGTCGCCAAGCCTTTCGGCTTCCAGATAAAGCCCGCGCAAACCCAGCAGCCGCATTTCCGGATCGTCGAGCATGCTCTCGAATTTCTGCCGCGCGCCTTCATGATCGCCTTCGAGCAGCGACGCCTGCGCTTCGAGCAGATGGATCAGCGGCTCCTGATCGGAACGGATCAGCTTGGCGGCTTCCTTGGTCTTCTTGCGGGCCAGTGCGCCATCACCGGCGCCGGCGGCAATCATGCCGGTCGACAGCGCCTGATAGCCACGATCGCGGCGGCGGACACGGAAATAGCGCGAGATGGTGTAAGGGCTGTTCCACAGCGACTTGAGCAGCCACCACAGGATCATCACCGCGGCGACCACGGCAACGACAGCCACCGCCGCCACCATCAGGCTGACCTGGTATTGATAGCCGCTGAAAGTGACGACCATGTCGCCCGGCCGGTCGGCCAGCCAGGCAAAGCCCAGCCCGAGCGCGAAAACGACGATGAGGAAGGCGAGCAGGCGGATCATTGTGTTGCCCTCATGCCTTCATCGCGCCCGAGATCAGCGCATCGACCTGGGTTTCGACCTCGATGCGTGCCTTCAGTTTTCCGGCAAAGTCGGCGCCAGCGGCCTTGGCGGCCTCGGGCAGCGTTTCATACTCGCTGAGTGCCTTGGCGTAGTCGCCCTGGTTGACCGCCGCCTCCATGCGCGCGACGGTTTCCGGTGCGCCGGCGCCTTCGACGGCGCCGATCGGCCTGACCTTGACCAGCGATTGCGCGCTCGACAGAAGGCTCTGAACGAAGCCGGCATTCTCATCGACAGGCGTCGCGGCTGTGATCATGGCATTGGCAGCGGCATCAGCCTGCGATGTGATCTCGGCGCGGGTTGGAACGCCCTTTCCGGCATAGGGGCGCAGTGCCGCTAGCTGCGGCGCATCAGGCGAAATCGCGGCGAGGGTTTCGAGTTCGGCCGAAAACGGCCCGCCACGCTCCAGCGCCGCCTTCAAGGCCGATGCCGCGATGGCAAGCGCGATCTTCGGCTGCCCCGCCGCCGCCTCGACCTTGCCTGACAGCTGCGACACAGACTGTTCCAGCGCTTTCAGCCGGCCATCCTGCGCGGTCGTCGCCTCGCCGGCCGACTTCACCTGCGCGTCGAGGCCGGCCAGTTTTTCGTTGAGCGGACCGAGATCGACCGGCGCCGAGCTGCCGGCCTTGCCGAGGGCGGCGACCGCCGTCTCGATCTGCGCGACCTTGTCGCCCAGTGCGGCGACCCCGGCCGCATCGCCTGCTCCACCTTTCTCGACAGCCGATTTCAGCGCCGCCACATCGGCCTTGACCTGCTCCAGGCCCGAGGACAGCCCGACCATCTTCGCCGCTGCATCGCCGTTGCCGCCGGTGTCCTTCAAGCCGGCGATTTCGCTCTTCAGCGAGGCGATGTCGCCATTGACGCCATCGAGCGAGACGCTGGCGCCGGACCCCGGCGCGCCGAGCAGGCCGGCAAATTGCAGCCCGCCGGCGCCGACCAGCGCGATGACGCCGCCGATGATGCCGGCGGCGATACCGTTGAGGCCGCCACGCTTTTCAAGGGCTGGCGCCATTTTCTCGTCCCGTGTCTCGGTTTTTGCTTTGTTGCTGTCGGGCTGCGTGCCCTTCGCCGATGCGTCCTCGAAACTGTAGTCAAAGGTTTTGGCGCGGTTGGGCGGCGCATCCGAACCGGGATAAGGGAGCTCCGGCTCGGCGGCCTTGGCTCCGCCATCCGCCGGCGCTTGCGCCTCCGCAGCGGCATCGGTATGCTCCCAGGGCTCGAGATCGGTCTGGTCGGCATGAACCGGCTCTTCGGGAACCGCGGGCTGCGAAGCGTTCGCTGCCTCCTCCGCCTTCGCCTCGTCTGTCTGCGCCTCCTGCGTCGCGGCGTCCTCGTCGGCGATGCGTGAGACGGCGCCCGGCTCGAGATCGATGGTCACCGGCTCGCGGCGGCTTTTCGAGTGTCGCATCTTCGGCGTCTTGACCATGCCTGGGCTCCGCACAATTCGCTTCGTCTCAACGCCTGGCGGCGCATGATGGTTCAGAAAGGGTCTAGCACATCACCAAGCGGTGAAAAGGGGCGGTGTGATGACGCGGCTCAGCGCGGCACTTGCAAAAGCGCCAGCAGTGCCTCCTCGTCGGGCTGCGCGGCGACGCGGATTCTTTCGCCGGCGGCACCGTCGAAGGCTGCGGCGATGCGCGTGGAAAGCGCAAAAACCCATGTTTTTTCGAAGAGACCGCGCAGAGCGGGCCGTCTTGCCAAGGTCTGCATCGCCGCCGCCGCCTTGGCTGAATAGAGCAATACCGCGTCGGCAGGTTGCCCGGACAGGTGTTCGAGGATGACTTCGTCCGGATAGCCCACTGCCAGCGTGTCATAGGTCTCGACGGCGTGGACCCGAACGCCCGCTGTCCCGAGCCTCTGTTCGAACGCCGGAAAACGCACGCGCCCGCAGAGGTAGACAATCGTCTTTCCGGAAAAATCGGCAGCGAGACTGTCGGCCAGCGCTTCTGCATCGCCCGGGCCTTCACTGACCGACAAAATCCCCGCTTTGCGCGCAGCTTCCGCCGTCCTTTTGCCGACCGCATGACAAGGCAAGGCGGCAAGCGTCGCGATGATTTCTTCCGGCGCATGGCGCATGGCATTGGCGCTGGTGACGGCCACCGCGACTGCATCGTCCGGGATCAGTCCGGCGGCGACGGGCAACGCCTTTGTTTCGGTCAGGGGCAAAAGAACCGGCTGAAAGCCCGTCTCCTCAAGCCGATGCGCAGTGCGCGAAGCACCCGGTTCCGGCCTGGTCACCAGGACGCGAAGCATTTCAGAGCCAGCCGTCGAAGAACTTTTCGCCGGCCTTGGCACGCACGCTCCGGGCCGCTTCACCACCGATGCGGGCGGCGTCCTGCGCCGGTCCCTGCAGCTCGACCGTGTGCGACTGCGTGCCGTCGGGCGAGATGATCAGCCCGGCAAAAGACAGTTTTCCGGCCTCGATCGCCGCATAGCCGGCGATCGGCGTGCGGCAGGAGCCATCCAGCGCCGCCAGGAAGGCACGCTCGCAGGCCAGCGCCTGGCCGGTCGGCACATCATGGACGGCTGCCAGCATCTTTTCGACATCGCGGTCGCCGATACGGGTTTCGATGCCGATCGCGCCTTGCCCCGGCGCCGGCGGGAAGACATCGAGCGGTATCAGGTCGGTGACGACATGCTCGAGCCCCAGCCGCTTCAGTCCGGCATAGGCCAGGATCGTGCCGGCGGCGACGCCTTCTTCAAGCTTGCGCAGCCGCGTTTGCACATTGCCGCGGAACATCACCACGTCGAGATCCGGCCGCATCCGGCGGATCAGCGCTTGCCGCCGCAGCGACGACGAGCCGACTTTCGCCCCGCGCGGCAGTTCGGCGATCGTCTTCGCCGCCTTGCCGACAAAGGCGTCGCGTGCATCCTCGCGCGGCAGGAAGGCCGAGAGTTCGAGACCGTCGGGCAGTTGCGTCGGCATGTCTTTCGACGAATGCACGGCGATGTCGATCCGGCCCGCCAGCAGCGCCTCCTCGATCTCCTTGGTGAACAGGCCTTTGCCGCCGGCTTCCGACAGCGGCCGGTCCTGGATGCGGTCGCCGCTGGTCGAGATGACGACTACCTCGAAAGCCTCCGCCGGCATGCCATGCGCAGCCATCAGCCGCGCCTGCGTTTCATGCGCCTGCGCCAGCGCCAGCGGGCTGCCGCGTGTTCCGATTCTCAAGATAGTTTGCATGGCGCGCAGTCCGTGATAACCCCCCGGCAAGCGAGGCTTTTCCGGGGTTCTCCTAACGGGGAAAGCCCCATGATACAATCTTTAGGGACAGCGACGAATTGATCCGCGTGCTGGGCATAGAGACGAGTTGTGACGAGACCGCCGCCAGCGTGGTGGCCATCGACGGCGACGCCGCGCCGAAAATCCTGTCCAACATCGTGCTCAGCCAGATCGAGGAGCATGCCGCGTTCGGCGGTGTCGTGCCGGAAATCGCCGCGCGCGCCCATGTCGAGGCGCTGGACGGCATCATCGAGGCGGCGCTTGCCGATTCGGGCACAGCACTCGCCGATATCGACGCGATTGCCGCCACCGCCGGCCCCGGCCTTGTCGGCGGGCTGATCGTCGGGCTGATGACCGCCAAGGCAATCGCTGCGGCGGCGAACAAGCCGCTGATCGCCATCAACCACCTCGAAGGCCATGCGCTGACCGCAAGGCTGACCGACGGGCTCGACTTTCCCTATCTCTTGCTGCTGGTCTCCGGCGGCCATACGCAAATCGTCGCCGTGCGCGGCGTCGGCGACTATCAGCGCTGGGCAACGACCATCGACGACGCGCTCGGCGAAGCCTTCGACAAGACGGCCAAGATGCTCGGCCTGCCCTATCCCGGCGGACCGAATGTCGAGAAGGCGGCACAGGCCGGCAATGCCTCGCGCTTTGCCTTCCCGCGTCCGATGAAGGGCTCGGCCCAGCCCGACTTCTCCTTCTCCGGCCTCAAGACCGCCGTGCGCCAGGCGGCGAGCGCCATTGCGCCGCTGAGCGATCAGGACGTCGCCGACATCTGCGCTTCGTTCCAGGCAGCGGTGGCCGATGCGCTGGCCGACCGCGTCTCCCGCGCGCTGACGCGCTTTCGCGAGACATTTCCCGGCACCAAAAACCCGGCCCTCGTCGTTGCCGGTGGTGTCGCCGCCAACCGCACGATCAAGATCATGCTGGAGCGGCTCTGTGCCGAGACCGGCTTCACCTTCATTGCACCACCGCTAAAGCTCTGCACCGACAATGCGGCTATGATCGCCTGGGCCGGCATCGAGCGGCTGCGCGCCGGCATGGCGCAGGAGAACGGTTTCGATTTCGTACCGCGCTCGCGCTGGCCGCTGGACAGCATCTCGGCGCCGATGGTCGGCTCCGGCCGGCGCGGAGCCAAGGCATGAACGAGCGGGCAATGAGCGGCAACGAAACCGCGCCAACCGGCTGGCGCGTTGCCGTGCTCGGCGGCGGGGCCTGGGGCACTGCCTTGGCCTTGGCCATGCTGCGCGCCGGCCATTTCGTCCGCCTTTACGCGCGCGACCCGGAGACCGTCGCCGCGATCGACCGTGGCGAAAATCCACGCTATCTGCCGGGCATTACGCTCCAGCCCGGCATCGTGGCGACCAGCAACGTCCAAGCCGCGCTCGACGGTGCCGACTGCGTGCTGGCAGTGACGCCGGCGCAGTCGCTGCGGGCTACGCTGGCGGCCGCGAAGGACCAAATGCCGGCCGGTATCCCGCTGGTTCTGTGTGCCAAGGGCATCGAGCGCGACACCGGCGCCTTGCTGTCGGCAATTGTCGAAGAAATCCTGCCGCTCAATCCGGTTGCCGCTTTGTCGGGTCCTAGCTTCGCCACCGACGTCGCCCGCGGCCTGCCGACGGCCGTTGTGGTCGCTGCCCGCGACGAGGCATTGGCCGCCGATCTCGCCGCCCGCTTTTCCGCTGAAAACCTGCGCTGCTATTCGAACGACGACCTGATCGGCGTCGAGATCGGCGGCGCCTTGAAGAACGTCTTCGCCATTGCCGCAGGTGCTGTCACTGGCGCGGGTCTCGGCGCCAGCGCCCAGGCCGCCATGGTGACGCGCGGCTTTGTCGAACTGCGCCGCATCGGTGCTGCCTTCGGCGCCAGGCCCGAAACGCTGATGGGGCTTTCCGGCCTTGGCGACCTGCTGCTGACCTGCTCGTCCACCCAGTCGCGCAATTTCGCCTATGGCCTGGCGCTCGGCCAAGGCAAGCCGCTTGCCGGATTGCCGCTGGCCGAAGGCGTGCCGACCGCGGCGATCGCTGCCCGCATCGCCACCGAGCGCAACATCGACGCGCCGATCATTGCCGCCGTCGCCGCCATACTGGATGGCACCATCACCGTCCGGCAGGCTGTGACGGCGTTAATGACCCGGCCGCTGAAGACCGAAACCAACGATTGATCCCCCACGACTTTGAACGATCAGGAGAAAAAGATGCTGTTTGCTGTGATTTGCAAGGACAAGCCCGGAAGCCTGCAGGTGCGCCTCGACACGCGGCCCGAGCATATTGCCTTTCTCGAGGGGTTGAACGGCGACAAGAAGCTGGCATTCGCCGGTCCGTTCCTCGACACCGAAGGCAAGCCCAATGGCAGCCTCGTGGTCGTCGAAGCGCCCGACTTGGCTGGCGCCCAAGCTCTGTCGGCCGCCGACCCTTACGCCAAGGCCGGCCTGTTCGAAAGCGTCGAAATCCGCCCGTGGAACTGGACGTTCAACAAGCCCGCGGCTAGTTAAATTCCGGTCGCTGGCGGATGACCCGCAAAGGAGGAGCAAAAGACATGAACTACTGGCTGTTCAAATCCGAGCCGTTCAAGTTCTCCTTCGAGATGCTGAAGGCCAAGGGCAAGGCCGGCACGCAATGGGACGGCGTGCGCAACTACGCCGCGCGCAACAACATGAAGGCGATGCAGATCGGCGATCTCGGCTTCTTCTATCATTCCAACGAGGGGCTGAACGTGGTCGGCATCGCCGAAGTCTGCGCGCTTGCCCATCCCGACACCACCTCGGACGATCCGCGCTGGGAATGCGTTGACATCCGCGCCGTAAGGGATGTGCCGAACCCGCCGACGCTGGAACAGGTCAAGGCCAATCCCAGGCTTGCCGACATGGCGCTGGTGCGGCTCGGGCGGCTTTCCGTGCAGCCGGTGACGCCGGCCGAATGGAAGGAAGTCTGCCGCATGGGCGGCTTGACGCCGGCTCCGTGACGGCGCTGACGCCGAACAGCGCCAAACAATTCATTCTCGACAACACGGCGCTGATGGCGCCGCCACACGTGCCGGAGATCCTGCTTCATCTTGCCGACGAAGCGCATGATTTGTGGCAGCGGACCGAGGATGAGCTGGTCGAGATCGGCCTGCCGCCGCCTTTCTGGGCTTTCGCCTGGGCCGGCGGCCAGGGCCTTGCCCGCCATGTCCTGGACAATCCCGGCACGGTGCGTGGCAAGCGCGTGCTCGACTTCGCTTCCGGCTCCGGCCTTGTCGCCATCGCCGCCGCCAAGGCAGGTGCCGCCAAGGTGATCGCCTCCGACATCGATCCGTTCTGCGCCACCGCGATCCGGCTCAACGGCGATATCAATGGTGTCGGGACCGAATTCCTCGGCACGGATTGCATCGGCACCGATGCAGGTTGGGATGTGGTTCTGGCCGGTGATGTTTTCTACGACAAATCCTTCGCCGACCGGCTGATGCCATGGTTCGCAACGCTGAAGGCGCGCGGCGCCGAAATCCTCGTCGGCGATCCCGGACGGTCGTATCTGCCGAAGAAAGGGCTGGAGCCGCTTGCCGTCTATGAAGTGGCTGTCACGCGGGCGCTGGAGGATGCGCTGGTCAAGCGCACGACCGTCTGGCGGTTCGCTTGACGCGATCGCCGAACAGGCGTTCCATCACATTGGTATTCGGAGGGGGAAATCATGGATTTTTCAGCAGTGAACTGGCTGGCGGTGGTCGCCGCCGCGATCGTCGCATGGCTGTTCGGCGCCGCCTGGTACATGAGCCTGAGCAAGCCGTGGCTGAAGGCCGCCAAGCTCGATCCGGCGACGATGAAGAAATCGCCGCTGCCCTTCGTCATCAGCTTCATCGCCGAACTGGTCATGGCCACCGTCATGGCGCTGGTCGTCGGCGCGATGACCGGCGGCGAGCCGACATGGATTGCCGGACTTGTCTTCGGCTTCGTGCTCTGGCTGGGTTTTGTCGCCACGACGCTCTCGGTCAACCATCGCTACGAGAATTTCGACTGGGACCTGACCCTCATCGACGGCGGCCACTGGCTCGGCGTGCTGCTGATCATCGGCGCCGTGATCGGCTGGTTCGGCGCGGCGGCAACCTGATCAAGAAGGGAGTAGGGCAGTAGGGAAATAGGGGCAAACGGCACCGACTGCTATGCCTACTGCCTACTGCCCTACTGCCCTTTGTCCGTGGTCCGCGTCTTGGCGACTTCCTCGAGTATCCATTCGCGAAAGGCGACGATGCGCGGATCGTTGGCGGCATTTTCGGGATAGACCAGGAAATAGGCGAACTCGGGCGCCACCCGCAGGCCGAGTTCGAAAGGCTGCACCAGCCTGCCCTGGGAAAGGTCGTTCGCCACCATGGCGAAATCGGCGAGCGCAACGGCATTGCCGTCGAGCGCTGCCTGGACGGCATCCGTGGAATTTCCGAAGACGACGGTCCGGCTGTCGTCGAAATCAGTGATGCCGGCCGCCGCCATCCACATCCGCCAGTTCGGCCATGTCACGCCTTGCCGCGACCATTCGATATGGGCAAGCGTATGGTTGAAGAGGTCGCGGGGCTCGCGCAGCGGCGGACCGGACGTCAAGAGGCTCAGGCTGCACACCGGAATGAGGATGTTGTCGAACAGCCGGTGGGCGCGAAGGCCCGGATATTTGCCGGCGCCAAAACGGATGCCGACATCGATGTCATCGAGTTCGAAATCCCGCACTTCATAGGCAATGTCGAATCGCAACTCGATATCGGGGTGACGCTTGCGAAAATCGTCGACGCGCCGCATCAGCCATTTTGACGCGAACTGCGCATCCAGCGTCACTTTCAGCAGCGCCGTGCCGCGCGTCAGCTTTTGCGCCCGCGAAACAGCCCGGCCCAGCAGGTCGAGCGCGTCTGCCGAGGCGTCGAACAGCACCGTCCCCGCCTCGGTGAGCCGGATGGTGCGGCTGGTGCGCGTGAACAGCACCAGCCCGAGCTGATCCTCGATTTCCTTGATCTGATGGCTGACGGCGGCCGGCGTCAAGCCGAGCTCGTCGGCGGCACGGGTGAAATTGAGGTGCCGGGCCGCTGCTTCCAGTGTCCTCAAGGCACGAGTCCCGGGCAGAAGGCGAGCCATCCTATCCTCAAAGAAAACTTGATGATCTGGAGAAAACTACTCGTTTCTCGCAGGGATTTCAATCTGGCATGATCTGTTCATCGAAACATCATCAAGCCGGATTTGATATCCGGGGAGAGCGGAGCACACCATGTCCATCATCGTTTTGAACTCATCGACACCCCGTCCGAACTGGCTGGCCGAGACCCTCGACTGGTTGCGTCACGCCCGGGTCGCGATACGCCTCGCGCGCCGCGACATTGACTACCAGAACGTCGAGGATCTCTCCGACCGCCAACTGCGCGATATCGGCGGCGCGCGCCGTGACGTCGCTCGCGCAATGGACAGAGAACTTGGCCGGCTGGGCCTGCTCGACATCGGCTGGCAGAGACCTGGCCGTAAGGGAATAGGGGAATAGGGGAATAAGAAAAACCAAGGCTGCGCCGAGCTTGTCCCTACTCCCCTACTATCTTACCACCCTCACCACCGTCCGATCCGACAGCAGTGGCAGCAGTCGCGCCATCGTACGAGCCGTGACAGCCACACAGCCTTGCGTAGGCGTGAAGCCGGGGCGCGCCAGATGGAAGAAGATGGCGCTGCCGCGCCCGCGCCGGCGCGGCGACAGGTTCCAGTCGAGCACAAGACAGGCGTCGTAGAGCCGGTCGTCGCGCCGCATGCGTTCGTGGCTGGCGCCGTAGGGAATCTTGACCGGCCTGTTGTAGTTGCGGTCGTCGGGCACTTCGCACCAGCCCAGATCGGGCCCGATCGGCGTCATCGCCAGCCGGGTCCTGCGGCCATTGGAGAACTGATCCCCCCGGAAATATCCCGACAGGATCCGCATCGCGGCCAGCGGCGTGGCGCCATCGCCTTCGCGCTTGCCCGCCGAGATGCCGCCGCGCCCCAGCGCACAGGCAAACACCGTTTTCCCGGCCTGCAGCAGGCCCTGACTTGGATGGCCGGGCCTGGCCCGCACGGTCAGCACACGCAGCCCTTTTCGCAAAATTGCGCCGGCTGCATTGCGATCGTGTTTTTTCTTGTATGATCGTGCCACGGAACAAATCACTGTGAACGGCTGTTGCGCCGGTCAGCTTCCGCATAAACAGGCAGCGGTCAACTGAATTTTCTTTTCAAAACAACGGATTGATCCATGACTTCACGCACCATACTGATCGTCGACGACGATGACGACCTGCGCGGCACACTGGTCGAGCAATTATCCCTTTACGAGGAATTCGACGTGTTGCAGGAATCGACTGCGGCAAAAGGTGTCGCCGCAGCGCGCGGCGGCCTCATCGATCTGCTCATCATGGACGTCGGGCTGCCCGACATGGATGGCCGCGAAGCGGTGAAGATCCTGCGCAAGGGCGGCTACAAGGCGCCCATCATCATGCTGACCGGCCACGACACGGATTCGGATACGATTCTTGGTCTCGAGGCCGGCGCCAACGACTATGTTACGAAGCCGTTCCGCTTTGCCGTGCTGCTGGCACGCATTCGGGCGCAGTTGCGCCAGCATGAGCAGAGCGAGGATGCCACCTTCTCGGTCGGGCCCTATACTTTCAAGCCCAGCCAGAAACTGCTGCTCGACCCGCGCGGCGGCAAGGTGCGGCTGACGGAGAAGGAGGCCTCGATCATCAAATATCTCTATCGCGCCGACCAGAAGGTGGTGACGCGCGACGTGCTGCTCGAGGAAGTCTGGGGCTACAATTCCGGCGTCACCACGCACACGCTGGAAACCCATGTCTACCGGCTGCGCCAGAAGATCGAGCGCGATCCTTCCAATGCGGAAATTCTTGTGACAGAAAGCGGCGGCTACAAGCTGGTTCCTTAAACATTTCATTATCCAATGAGCGGCCGGGCGGGGCCGCTTTCGGGTACGATCCAGTTGGAGGGTGGTTTGGATCGAACTCGCAGAGGAGGAGTCGGACTGTCGGTTCGGGGACATAGCTAGATGGCGCTGGATGACGACATCCGCGTCCTGTCCGCCGTGAGGCTCTTCGAGGGCTTCACGCAGGAACAACTGCGCCTGCTCGCCTTTGGCGCCGAGAACACCAGGCTGATTGCCAACCACAAGCTCTATCGCGAGGACGACGAGGCCGATTCCGCCTATATCGTTGTCAGCGGGCGCATCGTGCTCTACCGGGAGCAGGGCGGTGAACGCATCCCGATTGGCACGGCAGGCCCCGGCACGATCCTGAGCGAGCTGGCATTGATCGCCGACACCAACCGGCTGACCAGCGCCTCGGCCGAGATCGATTCGGAAGTGATGCGGCTCAGCCGCAAGATGTTCCGCCGCATCCTGGAGGAATATCCCGAGATCGCGGTCAAGCTGCACCAGCGCATCTCGGAGGAATTTCAGGCGATGATCCGTCGCATCGAGGAACTGGCGCCGCGCTTCTCCGGCTGAGGCAGCGCGCCCACGAAGCTGCTGGCTTCGCAGCCGAAGCAGCCCGGATCCAGGGGCAAAGCTCCGTTGACAGGCACGAGGTGAAATCCTAAAGCACCTCGAAGGCGGCCGGCGCAGCAGGCGCCATCACCACCAGGCTCCTGGGGGAGCGAGCCATGCCATCAGGGCGGTACGAGACGATTATCTTGTATTCCCGCAATGACGCGTTCGGCGACGGACTGATCCGGATTCCGGCTTTGCGCGCCGCCAGAACGGCATTCCCCGATAGTTTCATCGTTTACGGGACCACCCGGTCGTCGTCCCTTGAACATAGCCTCAATCGCCATGCCGGCCGTTTGGTCGATGCGATCAAAGTGCGGACGCCGCTGGCGCGCCTGATCGCCGATCACCGCAAGGGCAAGGGGCGATTGGCCGTTGTCGATTTCCGCATCTCGGCGCGTTGGCTGCTTCAAGCCTCGGCATCACTGCTCGGCCGCGGCATCGCCTATGAGGCAAACTTTCCGGCTTTCGCCCTTTCCTGGCGCCTGGGCCAAAAGCCTGAAGCACGACCCGGGCACAATGCCTGGCGCTACCACCGCCTCATCGAACGCCTTGCCGGCAAGCGGCTGCCTTTCGATCACCGGCTGGAGCCTGGCCCGGCCGCGCGCGCGGCGGCCAGGAGCCTTGCGGACGGCAAGCCTGCTCCTCTGATCATTATCGCGGCGCACGGCAGCGCCAGCAAGCGCATGTCGGCGGATCAGGTTGCCGCGATCGCCGACAGCCTGATCGCCGACGGGGCGGACGTTCTCTATGTGAAAACACCCGGCGATGGTCCCGATATGGCTGAACTGGCTCAACGCGTGCCGAAGCTGCGGCTTGTCGATCCCGCCGCGATCGAGGGTGTCGATACCGGTGACATCTTGCTGGCGATCGGCGAGTTTGCCGATCTTTACATCGGCGCCGAAGGCGGCACCGCACATCTCATGGCAACCGTGATGACGCCGATGGTTATCGTCAATGGCGGCGCCAACATGGCCCGTTGGAGGCCGCTTTCGAAC
>NZ_RZQL01000199.1 GCF_003997935.1 Mesorhizobium sp. M7A.F.Ca.US.006.01.1.1 | reverse complement strand
CCCCGCCTCTGCCACTCCTGAGTGAGAGCGCCGGCTACATCAGAGTTCTGCGCGGCTTCGGGCGTCCACTGATTGAAAAAGGCAGAGTAGAAGCTGCCCTCGGCCGCCGCACCGGTCAACTCGATCAGAAGATCGGGCTGCGCGGATCCTCCGGGAACCATAACGGTCTGCTTGAGGCCTATTGTATGAGCTTGGCGCAGGACTAACGCTACCTGGTCGGCGAAACTGAACACGATGACCGCATCCGCGGGGCTCGCCTTGATGTTGGAGAGCTGGGCGCTAAGGTCCTGCGCTGTGGGATCCATTCTCTCTTCGACTCCGACCGAGATGCCTGCCCTTTCGAAGTGTTCGCGGAAGCGCGCGGAGCCGTCGATACCGAAGTCATTGGTCGCCAGCAGGAAGTTCACCTTTTTTATATTGAGCTTCACCGCCTCCTTGACGAAGTTCTCGGCCTCGATCGCGATCGTGGGAGAAATCCGGAACACCCAGGGGTTGCCTTGTGTAGTCACTTTGCTCGACGATGCAGTCTCGACCACCATTGGCACCTGATATTCCATTAGCTTCGGAAGAACGGCCAAAGTCTGCGTCGAGGTGTAGGAGCCCATCAGTACCGGAACTTTGTCGCGCACGATCAGCTTCTCGGCGGCGGCGGCCGAGTCAGTGGGCGTGCTCTTGTTGTCTTCGATGACGAGTTCAATTGGAAAGCCCAGCACCCCGCCTTTGGCGTTGATCTCGTCTGCCGCGATCTGGGCACCGTGGATGGTGTCCGCGCCGCCCGCGGCGAACACACCGGTCACCGGCTCGTTAACACCGATCTTGATGGTCTGCTGGGAATGGGCCGCCGACGTGAGCATCAGAACAGAGGTCAACGCTGCCCACAACGTGGGCATCTTTAATGTGTGCATCATAGTTCCCCTTTGCCGAGAGATTAGCGCAGTTTCGAATTCTGCATCTTTAATTTTGAATTCAAAATAGAGATGACGAGACCGTTGTCAAGCGCCGGCGGGCGATCCAGCTCCATGTATCTCAAATACGCGCGTCTCTCCCGGCGGCTCATTTAAAAGGGATGCCTTATCTCGACGTGGAGATCGACGGAGCTGTGCCACTCTTGCTCTGCGGATAAAGCGGGAAATGAGAACAGAGTGCCTCGACTTCGGCTAGCACTCTTTTCTGTACCTTCCCCAGCGCATCCGGTCCGCTTCCCATCGCTTCGACAACCTCGGAAATCCAATGACCGATCTGGCCGAATTCCTCAGAGCCGAAACCACGGGTTGTACCGGCCGGCGATCCGAGACGGATGCCCGAGGTCACTGCGGGTTTTTCCGGGTCAAACGGAATGCCGTTTTTGTTGCAGGTGAGACCGGCGGTTTCCAACGCCACTTCCGCGTCCCGCCCGTTGACTCCCTTGTTGCGCAAATCCACAAGCAGAAGGTGGGTATCGGTCCCGTTCGAGACGATGTCGAAGCCATGTTGAACCAGCATGTCTGCCAAGCCCTGCGCGTTCCTGACAATATTATGCGCATAGATCTTGAACTCAGGAGCCAAAGCTTCTCCGAACGCTACGGCTTTGGCTGCAATGACATGCATGAGCGGTCCACCCTGTATCCCAGGAAAGACGGCAGAGTTGAGCTTCTTTGCAAGCGCCTCGTCGTTCGTCAAAATCATGCCGCCGCGGGGCCCTCGTAGCGTCTTGTGTGTTGTGGTCGTAACGACGTCGGCATAGGGAATGGGAGATGGGTGGACTTCGCCGGCGACCAAGCCCGCGAAATGTGCCATATCCACCATCAGGTATGCGCCAACTTCATCCGCAATTGTTCGGAACGCCTCAAAATCAATAAAGCGCGGATAGGCCGATCCCCCGGCGATGATAAGCTTTGGCTGGACTTCACGCGCCCGGTCGCGGAGAGCGTCGTAGTCGATCTGGCAATCCTGCTGACGTACTTCATAGGAATGCGCCTCGAACCACTTGCCCGATAGCGTCACTTTCGACCCATGGGTCAAGTGGCCGCCGTGGCTGAGCGAAAGGCCCAGAAACCGGTCGCCAGGCTTAAGCAGCGCCATGAACACTGCGGTGTTGGCTTGCGCGCCGGAGTGGGGTTGCACATTCGCAAACGCACACCCGAAAAGCTTTTTTGCCCTTTCGATGGCAAGGCTTTCCACCTCATCAGCAAATTCGCACCCGCCATAATAGCGCCGGCCTGGATAACCCTCCGCATATTTGTTTGTGAAAACGCTACCCAAGGCACGAAGCACATCGTCCGAAACGATGTTTTCAGAGGCAATCAACTCAATCTGGTTTTGTTGCCTATGCAACTCACGGGCAATAGACGCGAAGACCGGATCTCCGCCCGGCGCGCATTGAAAATTCGACATGCTATTCTCCTTCGCTGGTCGACCAGCCGCTCAGTTATCTTCGGTCAAATGCCCATCGGACCCAACCGCGCGGGCGGCCTGGATGGATTATAAGGCGCGGGGGAGCCGCCGAGATTTCGGCCTATGGCAGTTGCCAGGAGCACCAGTTCGAGTCACCGAACACACTCCTGCAATCGCAGCACCATCAGCATTCCGGCACATTGGCTGCTAGGCCTCCCCTTGAAGTCTCCTTATATTTTGAATGCATATCGAGCCCGGTTTGGCGCATAGTCTCAACGACCTGGTCGAAGCTGACGCTGTGGCATCCATCGCCGCGTAGCGCCAGGGAGGCTGCGGCTATTGCCTTGGACGCCCCAAACGCATTGCGTTCGATGCAAGGAATTTGCACCAAGCCGCCGATCGGATCGCACGTCATGCCGAGATGATGCTCGAGTGCGATTTCGGCAGCGTTTTCGACCTGCTCGTTGCTGCCGCCGAGCGCCGCGCATAGCCCCGCTGCCGCCATAGCTGAGGCCGAGCCGACTTCACCCTGGCAACCGACTTCGGCGCCCGAAATCGACGCCCGGTGCTTGATAAGCGTGCCGATGACCGCGGAGGTCAAAAGGAAGGTCTGGAGTCCGGCCTGATCTGAACCCGAACAGAAATCACGGTAATATCGCAAGGTGGCGGGCACGACGCCCGCAGCGCCATTGGTCGGAGCGGTCACAACCCGGCCTCCCGACGCGTTGACCTCGTTGACTGCCATGGCGAACGCGGCGACGTAATCGAGGTAGCGTGTCGGCGTAGCCTGGTTCATCCGGTCTTTGGCTTCCAAATCGGTAAACAGCGATCTGGCGCGGCGTCTAACGTTCAAGCCGCCAGGGAGCGTGCCTTCGGCTTCAAGCCCCTCTTCGATGCAGGCGAACATGGTTTCAATGATACGATCGATTCCTCTGTTTAAGGCTCGCTCGTCAATGCGAGCGAGTTCATTCTCGCGGGCGATCTCGGCAAAGGACTTGCTTTCGGCCCGCGCCAGCGCGAGCAGGTCGGCGCCGCCTGAAAAGCTGTGTCGAAGCGGCGCCTGACCGGCCTCAGTGTGGTGATCTGAAAGGCATCGTACGAAGCCGCCGCCCGGCGAAATCCAGTCCTCGGCTAGGACAAGTGCGCCCGCTTCATCACGTGCTTCGAAGCGCATGGTATTGGGATGCACGGCCGCGCGCGTCTTTTTGTCCAAGACCAGGTCCCGCAGGGGATCGAACGGAATATCCAGAACGCCGGCGAGACAAAGCGTCATCGTTTCGTCGATCGCGGCGAGTCTACTCGTTGCTTGTTCCGCATCGAAATTGTCGGGTCGAAAGCCCGAAAGACCAAGCAGAATGGCTTTGTCCGTGCGATGGCCGACACCAGTCCAGGCCAGTGACCCCATCGCAGCAGCACGGAGTTTTGCAGGAGCCGTTCCGACCGCAAGTAACCGCTCAGCGAAAGCGCGCGCTGCGTTCATCGGGCCCATCGTATGCGAAGAGGACGGTCCGATTCCGATTTTGAACATATCGAAGACGCCGGTCGTGACCGGCATAAGTACAGGTGAGCTTTGCGAATCTTTTCGCGCGATAGCCATAAGCGACCTCATATTAATCCGGCACACCGGTTTGACGTCGCCCCATCTGTATATTTGCCTGAGAGATTTGCTCCTTCGGCGGACCGCAGTGGCGGCCTCTTTCCAGATGTCGTTATGCGCAGGTTCATTTGCCTGAGAGTTTCCGGGGCGGTTGCTCCTTCGGCGCCGGCGTGTTGCCGGTCTCTCCCTCGCGCAATGATACAATAACACGCTGGTCGATAGCCGCAATAAAAATCTGCATTATGTTTTATGAATTCATATTTCGGGTTCGCGGGCCGCGTGGTTCCAAGCCCCTGGAGATCCGCACTTTCGAAATGTTTGCGCGGAGATTCGACCCAACTTGGTCAACGTCTCTGTTCAGCGTCCAGAAGTTGATTTATCCGCTCGCCAATAAGAATAGCGTCGGCCGACTGCTCGCGCTTCCAGGGCCGCCGCCCCTTCAGCACGCCTGATTCGTCGACGATCTCGGCGACATACTCCTCCTGGCGGTAGGCCATCACATGGATTCCAGCCACACCTGGGATTTCCTTCACCTCGTTAATGATATCGATGCACAGGCGCTTGCCTTCGGCCTTCTGGTCCTGAGCGCGTTCCAGGCGTTCGATGACAACGTCGGGAATGTGGATACCCGGCACGTTGGAGCGTATCCATTTCGCAGTCCTAGCCGAGGCGAGAGGTCCGACGCCAACGAGGATGAAGACCTTCTCCGTGAGCCCGAGGTCGCGCGCGGTCTGCATGAAGGTTCTGAACATAGGGACGTCAAAACAATACTGCGTCTGAACGAATTGGGCGCCTGCTGCGATCTTTTTGCCAAGGTGGATCGGACGGAAGTCGTATGGAGGAGCGAAGGGGTTCACGGCAGCACCGAGGAACAGCTGCGGCGGCGTGGTCAGCTTGCGACCTGACAGAAACTTCCCGTTATCGCGCATGATGCGGATGGTTTGCAGCAGCGATATCGAGTCTAGGTCGAAGACCGGCTTGGCACCTGGCTGATCGCCAGCCTGCACGCCGTCGCCAGTCAAGCATAATATGTTTGCCACCCCCATAGCCGCGCCTCCGAGTACGTCGCCCTGAATGGCGATACGGTTCCTGTCGCGACACGCGATTTGCATGATCGGCGCGTAGCCCATCCGCGTCAGCAGAGCGCAAATGCCGACCGACGACATGTGACAGTTGGCGCCGGAAGCATCGACCGCGTTTATGCCGTCAACCCAGCCGTCGAAGACGGCCGCGCGTTCATACACGTCCTTGGGATTAGCGCTGTCAGGCGGATTGAGTTCGGCAGTAACCGCAAATTCACCGCGCCTGAGCACGCGCTCCAATCTCCCTTGCGAAGAGTGCCCGGGAAGAAGTTCAGGCGGAAGATGGAAACCGTCGAGATTCTCATCGCTTTGGGCCGTATTCATGACGACTCTTCTTTCGCCTTCTGTTTTGCGGCGGCAGCCAGTGCCGTGACGCGAAGCCAAGCCGAAGTCTCACGCAGCGACTGGTCCACGGGTTTTTGTATATTCAGAATGGAATCTTTTCCCCGCCGCATCTGGCTGGCACCCTTCCAAGCTTGGACCCAGACGCACGGCATCTCCGGCTCGACCTCGCAATTGCCGTTGGCGCGCACGCCTCCGCAGGGACCGTTGCGCAACTGCTTCGGGCAATTCATCGGACAACTCATGCCTGTGGAAGACAGGATGCATTGCCCACACATGCGGCAATCGAAAAGCAGTCCTTTCACGCCGCGCTCGATGGATGTCACCGGTGCCTCTACGCGTTCGTATCCAAATAGATGCCAGAGGGGATGAAGCATCAGGAACAGGTCGGCGAAGCGGGCATAGAACCACTCGAGGAAAAGCGAATGGCGGACGGCCCACAGGCGGATTGTGTAGCTTTTCCGTTGACGGCGCGACGGACTGACATGGACCGGCTTGTACTCGCTCTTCGGCTCGCCGCGGGCGACCTTCGTCGCCTGCGTGACCATTGGCATTTTTGCGGACATTGACGATTTATCCCATTGATGTTGATCGGGCATGGTGCGGGCCTACCACCTTCCCCAGCGGCCTAAGACGCTCACGAGAACACTGTACTGGAGCCTGCGATCTGCCTTCTGACCTCGCATTGGTAGTCAGTCTGCAAACGGCTCGGGCGGGCGTATTCGGCAAGACTGGCGTCAGCCGCAACGAACGCACATTCATCTCGTGCACCGAGGCCGGGCGCTATCGATGAACATCGCGCCCGGCAGCCGGTTGAGGCGGATGCATCTGTCCGTCCCGCTCTACGAGGGCGCGCTTAGCCTGAGGCCCGGGTCAACCAAATTCATCCGCCCAGATCCAAGCGTTGGCTATATTGCAGCCTTCAGCTTGTCCCGGGTCACTTTGGAGAAGGGGGCGGGTGAGACTGTTGCGCGAATGGTCGTTTGCTCGTGGCGCTCGACATGCGGCTTTCGCGAACCTCCGTTCGGTTCGCCCCAAGTCAATATGACCTGGGTTCCCGGCTCCGCAAAGTCCTCATCGATCGAAACCAGCGAGATCACGGATCGATCGTTTACGTTGTTATATCCGCAAATCTGCGACATCCCGACGAGTCTGCCATCTTCGGAGCGCACCTCGTCTGCCTGGGGAAAGCCAAAATAAGCGATAGGCATCTCAATAGACTTGTAGAGGGGACCTTCTGTCAGTTGCGATGCGTAGACCTTGATGACATCGTCCTTATCCCACAGGAGGGACCTCTTCACCCGACGTTTGCCATTCTGGGACTGCTCCAAAGCTGCGCGTCCGATGAAATCATGGTCGAACTTGACCAGATGCCCATAGCCCAACGACCACGGTGTGGAGTAGTAGTCTTCGATATTGTTGGAGTATAAACTTCCGCCGAACTGCAGATTCGCTTCCCAGCCATCAGCGGGTAACCACTCACGATAGGTGCGGAGCTGCTCGCCAGTATAGATCGCGGGGCAAGGGTTGGGCATCCAGCCATCTTCAAGTGACGCGCTGAAATAGCTGCTGGTTCCAGCCGGAACCAGTCCGTGCCCTTTACCGGCCTCGAGAATGGCATTGCGGACGCGGTCCATCTCTTCGAAGGGACCGGAAATTTCAGCGCCGGCGTGGCCGGCCATACCGTGACGCAACACCTGGACTTTGCAGCCCGCGATGGACACATATGTCCTATGAAAGAACTTCAACTCCGGCCATTCGCCGTCACATGCTTGCTCAAGAATAGCGCGCGCATTCGGCCCCTCAACCTGAAAGCGATACTTTGTCCGCCTCCCTTCCGGATTGTACGGCGAAGTCGCGTCGAACTTCATTTCGACATCGTATCCTCCCGTCTCCCCGTGGAAGCGAACCCAGTTCAACACGAACATGCCACTTATGAGTTCAAAGCTTTCGTCTTCGTCGTAGTAATAAAGCATACAATCGCCGATGTGATTGCCGCTTGGGCTGCAGGCGATGAATTGTTTGCCGCGCGTGGCTGAGAGGTTTGAAAAGCTGCATGGGGTCAAATAGCTGAGCATCTTCCTTGCATCGGGGCCTTTTACATAGAGGACGGGCATATGATGCGACTGGTCAAAAAGAGCAGCCGTCTCGCGCCACGCCCGCTGCTCCTCGCGCCAGTTAGACTGTTCCGGAGGGATGAATCTGGCAAACAGGCCGGTTCTTGATTTGTGATACTGGGCGATACTGTCGTTGTAGAAATAGTCTACGAGATTATGTTTCGAGTCGATCACCTCTTGCAGGTTCTTCATTGATTTCAATCTCCTTGATGCCCGGAAACCGGGCGTTGCGAATGAAGACTCAAGCGCCCTCTCGACGATCTTCCTGCAAGTGCAGTCGCAGCCTCGCGGCCGGCTTGATGCAACGTGACAGCCAGCTCCTGACGAGCGCCTAGCGACTACCTTGACCCGGACCTGCCAAACACGCGCCGGAACCAGCTGAAAGCCAGCGACTTGGCCAAGCCGCCGGCACTGAGGGTGCTTGCGGCGCTCTCGGAGATCCCCTCACCGGAAAGCGCCTTTTCAAGATTGGCGGCGAACAGCCGGGTGAGATGATCGGCGACATCCCTGACAAGCCCGGATCGCCCGAATTGCGCCAACGGACCCGAGAGGAGAAATCTCACCGAAATGTCGACGCGCGTCGCCCGCTCGCCTCTTTCCGTCATCTCGTAGGTGATGACGGCGCGGCCGCTTGAACCGCCTTTGGCGTCGCGCCCTGCACCGCGCACGAGGCCGGTATGTCTGGCGTTATCGCGGTCTATTTCCACGACGCCGGCGAAATTGCTCACGATCGGCCCAAGGCTGACGCTCACCTCGCCCTCGGCACGATTGTCAACGGGCTGCCGGGTTAAACGCGCACCGGGCATGCAGCGCGCGACGAGATCGAGATCGCCGAATATCTTCCACACATGCTCGCGCGGAAACGCCACCTCAAAGGACTGCTTGAGTTCAATTCCCTCCACCTGAACGGCGCGCCATTGCTCAACTGTGGTGAGTTCGGCCGCTCCTGCCGCCCGCGACACGGCGGGCTGCGCCTTTTCCGGCGTTTTCGCCGATACCGAACTGGCTTTGTGAGCACCAACTGGTCCAAGGGCGCTCCTTGGTTCGCGCGCCTTTTCGCCCGCCGCCTCGCGCCTGGCCTGGACAGACGTGATCGCCGCAACAATGCCGCCATAGCCTGTGCAGCGGCAGAGATTGCCCGACAATTCAAGGCGGATCCGCGCTTCGTCGATACCCGGGAGACGAGTGAGGATATCGCGACAGGAGATAAGCATGCCTGGCGTGCAAAAACCGCATTGAAGGCCATGGTTTACCGAAAATGCCTCCCGCAATTCACTCATGACTGGATCGTCGCGCAAACCTTCGATCGTGGTAACCTTGGCGCCGTCGCAGGCGACTGCAAACGTGATGCACGAGCGCGCTGGTTCGCCGTCGATCAAAACGGTGCAGGCGCCGCACACGCCATGCTCGCAGCCAACATGCGTTCCCGTCAGATGTTGCTCTTCGCGCAGAAAGTCCGCCAGATGGGTGCGTGAAGCGACTTCGGCGGAAACCTGCCGACTGTTAATTTCCAAGCGGATCTCGGTCATTTCATACCTGCCTGCTTTGCCGCACGCCTGAGCGCGGTGATAGCCAGTTGCTGGACGTAGACATCGTCGACGTTCTTTTCCTTGAGAAGCATAAGAACTGCGTTGTCATCGAGCCGCTCATGCATGTCCGAGTCAAAACGGCCTCCAAACAGGAAGCTTGCATCTTCGACAACGATCGGCGCCGTTTCGATAGCCCCAATCACCACCCTGAAGTCGGCTGTTTCGGGATCATGGAACACGCCGGCAATGGCATGAGCAAATTCGCCGGCCTTGCGATTGAACTTGGTGAATCCCCAGCGCGCCGAGGGCGACGCCTTCGGCACGCGGACCGCACGGATGATCTCGTCCCGCTCCAACGCCGTAACGAAAGAGGACACCATCAGGGATTTGACAGGGAGAACACGCTCTCCTTTTGGCGAAACGACGAGTGCCTTGGCGCCCAAAAGCGGCAACGCGGACACCCAATCGGCGGCCGGATCCGAATGCGCCAGGCTGCCGCCAATTGTCCCGCGGTTGCGAACGGCACGATAAGCGATCTTGCGTGCAACGAATGCGAGTAGGCCCATGGATGCATCGACTATGCGCCCGTCCTCAACGTCCGCATGCGTCACACATGCTCCAATGTCGACGAAATCACGATTGTCCGAAACCGAGTTCAGTTCAGAAATCGAAGTTATATCCACAAGCCGGTCAGGCTGCGCGATGCGAAGGTTCAACATCGGCCCAAGCGACTGGCTACCAGCTAGAGGCTTGGCGAAAACCCCCTCTTCGCCGAGCAACGTCATCGCCTCCTCGATTGAGGCCGCCCGCCGATATTCGAATGCTGCGGATTTCACGCGCCTGAGTCCACTTCGTTCAGAACATAGCGAAGCCGGCAAGGCGATCCGATCGACCGGGCGTGGCGACTTTGACCATGATGCGTCTCCGACAACTTCAATGAACGTCCTCCTCACAGCCAAGAATGGAAATGCGAATTTTGAATTATGAATACATTTGCACAGAGGCAGGGGGGCGATCAAGTGCGAGTTTTGCGTCTTCGGAGAAAAATTTCGGCGCGCGGGCGCATCGCTGTCGAATGACCAATAGGCGACCGATATTTATTGACACAAGCGTGATTGGGTGGGAGACTGAAGTGAATACAAAATTCCAAATGCAATCTTGTGAGGTCTCCGTTGGTCAAGGATGGCGTAGGCGCTAGGGCACGGCGCAAGGAGGATGAGCGCTTTCTGCTGGGACGCGGCCAATATATCGGCGATTTACGTCTGGCACGAATGCGGGATGTCGCATTTGTGCGTAGCCCGGTGGCCCACGCCTATCTCAAGAAGGTGAACATCCCTCCTCATTTGCGCGACTCTGTCATCATTGCCGGGGACTTGACCGATATGCTGCCCATGCGGGCGGTCTCGCCCCTGCCCGGCTTCCAAGCGTCCGAGCAATCTCCCCTGGCAACGGATAAAATTCGACAAGTCGGAGAGCTCATTGCCATGTGCGTGGCCGCGACCCGTGCGGAAGCGGAAGACATCGCCGCTCAGATCACGATCGAATATGAGGAACTCCCTGCGGTGGTCGATATGCTGGAAGCGCTCAAACCTGGAGCGCCGCTTGTACATGACAGCGTGGCAGGCAATCTTTATTGCAGCATCGATTACCACGCAGACATCGAGTCGGTCGCCAAGTCGGCGCCGTTCAAAGTGACGCGCGAGGTCCGTACGGCCCGGCAGGTGATGTCGCCCATTGAATGTCGTGGTTTTATTACCCAGTGGGATCCCCGTCTCAGTCAATTGATCGTTCACGGCGCAACGCAATTCCCCCATGTGGTCCGTAGCGGGCTGGCGAAGCATCTTCAAATTCCAGAATTGCAGATCCGTGTCGTAGCGCCGGACGTGGGTGGAGGCTTCGGCTATAAGGCCATCCTTGCAGGGGAGGAATTGTGTCTGTCCTGGCTCGCCATGCGCGTCGACTATCCTCTCCGCTGGATCGAAGACCGCAGAGAGATGCTCGTGGCCAACGCGAATTGTCGCGAACATTATTACAAGATGACCGCCTACACCGACGAAAAGGGGAAGATCCTTGCCTTTGAGGCCGACGGTGCCGTCGATAGCGGCGCATATTCCTCTTATCCCTTTACGTCGGCCGTTGAGGCCGCCCAGGCGGCCACGATCTTGCCTGGGCCCTATGATATCCCGGTCTATCGCTGCGCCATCGCGGCAGTGGCTACCAACAAGGCACCGCAACTTCCGTATCGAGGTGTTGCCCGCCCCGGCGTGTGCTACGCGATGGAGGTCATGATCGACGCAGTCGCCCGCGAAGTCGGCCGAGAGCCGCACGAGGTGCGCGCCGTCAACCTCGTGAAGCCGGAACAGATGCCCTACAGCAACATCACCGACAAGGTGTTCGACAGCGGCGACTATCCGCAATTGCTAAAAATGGCGATGGACGAGATTGATTTCGACGGTGTGCGCCAACGACAGAAAGAAAAGCGCGCCGATGGTCGTCTTGTAGGCGTCGGAATGTCGATCTTTTCAGAGCAAACCGGCCACGCGATGACGCAAGAGGGCAAGGTTCGCGTGCTGCATGAACAAGCCTTTGCACGCATCACTCCCGACGGTCGTCTGGAAATCCGCTGCGGCATCCACAGCATCGGTCAGGGTCTCGAGACCACGCTGGCACAGATCGGCGCCGAATGTCTGACGATAGATTTCGCCGACATCCAGGTCAAACTCGGCGACACGGAAATATCGCCCTATTCGAGCGGCGCCTGGGGATCGCGCGGCATGATCTGGGCAGGCGGCGCAACCGCGAGGGCCTGCAAGGAACTGGCGGAGCGGGTGAAGAAAATCGGCGCATCCATGCTCCAGACCGATATCGACTCGGTGACTCTCCACGACGGCATGGTCAGCGCGTCTGGTGGCCATATTTCGATCCGGGAAATTGCGAGCGCCTACTATCTTTGGCCCGAAAACCTGCCGAAGGATACCGATGCGCATGGGCTTGAAGTCACAGGCGGTTTTGCTCCGACAAAACTTACTGGCATGCATTCGGGCTCGGCGCACGTGGTGGTTGTCGCGGTCGACATTGAAACGGGGTCGGTCGAAATTCTCGACTATGCGATTTCGGAAGACGCCGGTACGCTGGTCAATCCTATGATAGTGGAGGGCCAGATCTATGGCGGTGCGGCACAGGGAATAGGTACCGCTCTGTTCGAGGAAATGCCGTTTGACAGACAGGGGCAACCTCTTGCCTCTACCCTTGCCGACTATCTGTTGCCCGGCTGCCCGGACGTGCCCAACATAAAAATCCTCCACATGGAAACGCCTTCTCCTCATACCGAATTCGGGATCAAGGGCGTAGGCGAAGGAGGCGCGATCGGGTCCGCCGGCGCGATTGCCAATGCGGTCAACGATGCGCTTAAGGGACTAGGGGTGGAAATCCTTCAGACACCAATCACGCCGCGACGGGTCGTGGAAGCGATAAACAAGAAAGCGGGTGGCAGTCGAGCTGTCGCCTTATGAAAGACCGAACCAGGGATGAGTCAGCCTGCGAAAGATATGGGCGAGTTGACAGAAAGCAAGGTCCAAGATTGAATGCAGAATTCATATGCATTCGTCGGGCATGCTAGCTTTGTCGTCGAGAGTTTTCTGGTCGGAGCGGGCCTCCCGGCAAAAAGAGGAAAATGTCGTTCGTCCCACATAGTGGGGTCATTTAAATCTCAATCGGTCGTGATGCCGCGGCCAGACACGGAGCACCTATGACAAATTTCAAGATTGATCCAAAGAGAACCGCCCTCATAAACGTCGATATACAGAACTGCTTCGTGCAGGATTCGGCGGTCGCTGCCCCGAAAGGCAAGGAAATCATTCCGCGCATCAATGCGTTGGCCGACGCGGTGCGCAAGGCCGGCGGGCTGGTTATCCACACGGTCCATGTTGTGCGTGCGGACGGCAGCACGACCGGGGTGATGGGCGAGTTCAATGCCGACATCAAGGCCGGCCTTTTGCATATGGGACGCAAGTCGGCGATGCTCCATCCGGAC
>NZ_RZQL01000198.1 GCF_003997935.1 Mesorhizobium sp. M7A.F.Ca.US.006.01.1.1 | reverse complement strand
CGCCACTCCCACCCCATTAACCATTCGTTAACCATTCCCTCGCTAGCGTTTACCTCTCAGTAAGGATTCGCCAGCCGTGACCTTTGCCGCCCCCCTCGAGGCCAAATCCATTCGTTTTCGCGCACGCTCTTTCGTCGCTTTCACGCTGACGCCGGAGGCGCCTTTGGACGTGTGGCTTGAGGGGCTCGACCACTGGATCGGCAACTCGCCCGGTTATTTTGCCGGGCGGCCGGTGGTGCTTGATCTCAACACCTTGAAGCCCGATGTCGCCGCGATCGAATCGCTGGTCGGCGTGCTTGGCCATCGCGGCATCCGCATCTACGCCATCGAGCTCGACGGCCACACCGCACTCGAGCCCAACCTGCCGCCGGTGCTGGTCGGCGCCAAGGAGGCGACGACGGATGGGTTGCTGCCCCGCGAGGCGCGGGCGGAGGGTTTCGACAAGGCCGAGGGCAAGGCGCCTGAACAGCACGCCGATGCGGACAGCGCGGACAAGGCCGACGGCGGCAAGGTTGACGCAAGCAAGGCGGGCGATAGCGAGGCCGCGCAGGAAGCTTCGGGCACGCTGATGATCAAGGCGCCGATCCGTTCCGGCCAGGCGATCGTGCATCCGCATGGCGATGTCATCGTGCTCGGCTCGGTCGCGTCCGGCTCGGAGATCATCGCGGCGGGCTCGATCCATGTCTACGGCACGCTGCGCGGGCGCGCTTCGGCGGGTGCGCTGGGCAACAGGGGCGCGCGCATCTTCTGCCGCAAGAACGAGGCCGAGCTTCTGGCGGTCGACGGCTGGTACGTCACCGCCGAGGAGATGGAAGGCGTTTCGCGCGGCAAGCCGGTGCAGGCGTTTCTCGACGGCGACGCCTTGCGGGTTTCGACGCTGAGCTGACATTCGTTTCGATATTGGGGCGGCCTGGCCGCTCGACCAAGAAAACAACAACGGAGGCTTTTCAATGGGCAAGGTAGTGGTGGTCACCTCGGGCAAGGGGGGCGTCGGCAAGACGACCTCGACGGCGGCCCTCGGGGCGGCCGTGGCCAAGACCGGCAAGAAGGTGGCCTTGGTCGACTTTGACGTCGGCCTGCGCAACCTCGACCTGATCATGGGCGCCGAGCGGCGCGTGGTGTTCGACCTCGTCAACGTCATCCAGGGCCAGGCGAAGCTCTCGCAGGCGCTGATCCGCGACAAGCGGGTCGAGACGCTGTTCCTGCTGCCGGCTTCGCAGACGCGCGACAAGGATGCGCTGACCGAGGAGGGCGTCGGCGAAGTCATCGACAAGCTGCGCTCGGTGTTCGACTACGTGTTCTGCGACAGCCCGGCCGGCATCGAGCGCGGCGCGCAGCTCGCCATGCGCTTTGCCGACGAGGCGGTCATCGTCACCAATCCGGAAGTGTCGTCGGTGCGCGATTCCGACCGCATCATCGGCCTGCTCGATGCCCGCACCTTGCGGGCCGAGCAGGGCGAGCAGATCGCCAAGCATGTGCTGGTGACGCGCTACGATGCGGCGCGTGCGTCGCGCGGCGAGATGCTGTCCATCGACGACGTGCTGGAAATCCTGTCGGTGCCGCTGCTCGGCATCATTCCAGAAAGCCAGGATGTGCTGCGCGCCTCCAACCTCGGCTCGCCGGTGACGCTGTCGGAGCCGCTCAATTCCGCGGCACGCGCCTATATCGACGCCGCCAGGCGGCTGGAGGGCGAGGAATTGCCCGTCATCGTGCCCTTCGAACGCAAGGGCTTCCTCGATCGTCTTTTGGGAAGGAGGGCGGCATGAACCTGCTCGACATCTTCAAGCGGCGCTCCAGCGCGCCGGTGGCGCGCGAGCGGCTGCAAGTGCTGCTCGCCTATGAGCGCCGCAACCGCAGCCAGCCAGACCTCGTCTCCATCCTGCGCGAGGAGATCATGGCCGTCATCGCCAAGCATGTGCAGATCGACCAGGATTACCTGCAGGTCTCGATGGACCGCGGCGAGACCATGTCGACACTGGAAATCGACATCCAGATCCCCAACAAGAGCGCCGTGCCGCTGGCCATGGCGGGGTGAGGCGTCGTTGCTCTTTTCCTCGCCCCCGCGAAGCGGGGGAGAGGTGCCTCGCGTAGCGAGGCGGAGAGGGGGCAGCGCGACGCTGGCGTGTTCCTTCTGAATTCATTGAGGCCGAGCCATTCCCCCGCTCCGTCTCGGCTTCGCCCAAGCCACCTCTCCCCCACTTCGTGGGGGCGAGGAACCAGGCCGCGCACGTCGCTCGCGTCATCCAAACCCCTAAAATGTCCCAAATTTACCTTTGTGCCGACGGGGCTTCCCCTGCGCGAGCAGCGGATGTAAAGATATATTAGCAATTTGTTAAGTTCGAAGCGAGGTATGCGTAAGGGGAGTTTGGTGATGAACTTCAGAGGCCTGATCAAGCGTGCTGAAGACGTGGATAAAGCGATCCAGGACCTGCAGATCGATTTGGCGGACGCGCTGGATGCAAGTCTCGATGCCGACGACCTTGCGCCGCCAGAGAGCGACGATGTGCCGGATGCCCAGGCGGCACCCGATGACGGGCCACCCCAGGCCGATGCGGCAAATGACGACAATGCAGGGAATGCCGACGATGCGGGCGCTGCGGACAGTTCCGAAACCGCGCCACGGCTGACGGCCCATACACAGACCCGGCTGGCTGCATTGAGCGCCTTTGAGGGGCTCTTCCACGACGCCAGGGACTATCTGGAGGAGATCAACGACAAGCTGTCGGAGATCGGCACCTCACACCATCTGACGCGTGAATTCCTCAACATCCTGCACAGCGACATCCTGCGCGCCAACGAGCTGGAGGTTGCCAATGCCGCCCTGGCCGCCGAACAGCGGGCGCTGTCGGAGAAGCTGCACGACGCGGTGAAAAAACTGCGCGAGCGTGACGGCGCTTTCGAAGCGCTGCAGCAGCGCGAGACAAGCCTGGTTCAGGACCGGGAGACGCTTCGTGCGGCACTTGCCGCGGTAAGGCTGGAACTCGTGGAGACAGCCAATGCGAGCGCCAAACGCGAAGCGGAGTTCGGCGACATCGCCAAGCGGCTGACCGCCAGGACGGTCGAGGCCAACAGGCGCTTGCGCGAGAGCAAGATGCTGCGCGAAAAGCACGTCAACCTGTCGATCGAACTCGACAAGGCGCTGAAGCGGGAATCGCAGGCGCGCCACAGGCTCGACGAGCTGTCGGCGGTCCATGTCAGCGAAGCAGCGCGGCTGGCGGAGCTGCTGGCGGCGCTCGGCAAGAGCGAGAAGGAGGAGATGCGGCTGCAGAAGTCGCTCGAGGCCGCACAGGCGAAACTCTCGGAAACGACCGAAGCGGCCCGCATGATGGAAGGCGACAAGGAAGCCGAGCTGGCTCGCGGCCAGGCGGAAATGCGCGGGCTGAGCTCGGAGATCCAGAACCTGCAATCGCGGCTGGAGCAGGTGTCGAGCGAAAACAGCGAAGCCGCCGGAGAGATCGCCAGGCTCAAGAGCGAACTCAACGATGCCCTGGCCGAAAAGAAGATCGCCGATGAAAGATTGTCCGCGCTGAGCCAGGAGAGCGAAAGCGACAAGATGAGTCTTTCCAAGGTGAACGCCAACCTTTCTCAGCTGACGCTGCAACAGGCGTCCGAACAGATACAGTTCGACGTGCAGAGGCAGGAGTGCGAGGATCTCAAAGCCGAGATCGCATCGCTCAATGCCCGGATCAAGGAACTGCTGCCCTATGAGCGGCTCCACAAGGCCACCAATGGCAGGCCGCGCGAGGACGGCGTGGTCGAGATGGCCGGGGCGATGGCGAAGAAAGCACGGACGACGGGCAGGCGGCGCATGCGCAGGAATGTCGGCGCCGCCACCTGAAGCGTGTCGCGCCTGAAAGGGGGCAGGCGACCCGCTTCAGGCTTTTGTTTTTGTGCATGGGAGGCCGGCACCTCACCCGGAGAGTAAGCCCAATGGGGCACCGGCCAGGCGGATCGACAGGTCCGCCGCACAGACAAGGTAGCGCGCCTCGGCTCCGCACGGCATTGGTGCGATCACGGAAGGTGCCAGCGGCACTTGCCCGGGCTTCTGATTCGAACGCTTCGACGACCCGCCGGCCGGAGTCCGCAGACACGCCCGCGAAGCGGTCGCGGGCCGGCCCGGTGCCTTCTCAGTCGAGCGGTTCGTGCTGGTAGAGCTCGTCCATGCTGAGCGAGGCCAGGGCGCCGAAAGGGGCCTGCCTTTTCACGCGGCCGCCGCTCAGGATCACCACGTCGTCGCAGAACGAGATGGTGCTGTGGTGGTGGCTGATGACGATGGTGGTGCGGCGGCCGGCTCTCGACTTCAGGGTCTCGACGATGGCCGCTTCCGACAGCCCGTCCACCGCATTGGTGGCTTCGTCCAGTATGAGGAGATCAGGATCGCGGACAAGAGCTCTGGCCAAGGCGATCCGCTGCCTCTGTCCCGCCGACAGATTGATGCCCCTGTAGCCAACCAGGGTCTCGTAGCCCTGAGGCAGCCTTTCGATGAATTCGTGGGCTTCGGCCAGTCTTGCGGCGGCCTCGGCATCGCCGGCAGTCGCCGCATCCTGCCCGTAGGTTATGTTTTCAAAGATGCTGCCGTCGACCAGTTCCAGTTCCTGGCTGGCCAGGGCGATGTGCCGTCGCCACTGGCTGGCGTCGATCCCGTCGAGCGGCGATCCATCGACGAGGATGCTGCCGGTATCCGGTTCGACGAAGCGGCACAGGAGATTGACGATCGTCGTCTTGCCGGCGCCCGAGCGGCCGATCAGCGCCGTCGAGCGGCCACCGCGGATTTCGAATGCCGCCGCATGCAGCACCACCTCGCGCCGGTCCGTGCCGGAATAGGTGAATGTCACATCGTCGAACCTGATGCCCTGGCGCAGGCCGTGGAATGGCCCGTCGCCTTGCGGCGGTTGCGGCTTGCCTGTGGGATCCAGCAGCCAAGTCACCTCTTCTAGCGATCCGCTCAGGCCTTGCAGCTGGCTCCACGACCCCTGCAGGGCCCGCATATGCGGCTGCAGCCTGTAGAGCAGGATGACGAAGGCGATGATCAGCGGGAAACTCACCTGCGCCAGCCAGGCGCCGATCACCACCGCCAGGAACAGCATGGCGTGGAGAACCTCCGTCAGCGGCGGCAGCGCTCCCTGGCGCACGAGCAGCGCGAAGGAGGCGCGGCGAACCGCATCGGACGCCGTGTCGAATATCGCCTTCTCCCGGTTCTCCTGTCCGAAGATGCGGATCAGCCGTCCGGCATGCACAAGGTGAAGCATCTGCGAGGCGAGGTGGCCGTTGCGCGAAGCGACGCTGCGGCTGGGCTCCTTCAGATTGGCCGAGAGGACGGCGTGCGCGATCTGGACGAGCGCCAGTCCGAGCGTGACCAAAAGCGTCATGCGCCACGACAGCAGCAGCAGGAAAGCCAGGAGGATGATGGCGGCCGATGCGCTGACGATGGCCGACAGCATGATCTGGATCGCGTCGGAGGCCCGCCAGGATTCGTTGGAGATGATGTTGAGCAGGCGTCCAGGGCTCTGCCGCAGAAAGAACGGGTAGCCGACCCGCAACAGCTGCTCCGACAAGGCGCTGCGGATCGAGTGACTTGCCTTGCCGGAGATGAAGGTCGTCAGCAGCGTGTTGGCGAAGGCGAAAACGTTCTTCAGGATGATCGAGCCGAGGATGGCGGCCGAAATGACGACAAGCCGGTCGCGCTCGCTCAAGCCCGATCCGACGTGCTGTAGGACAGCGGAGAAACCGGCCATTCCGGCTGCATCCCCATGTCCCATGATGATGCCCAGCAACGGGATGATCAGGCCGATGCCGAACCCTTCGAGGACGGCGCTGACCAGGCCGAGAACCACCACCGCCGGAAGCAGGCGCAGTTGCCGCTTTCCGAACGCCCGGAACAGCATCGGCAGGTTTGGCGGCAGCATTGGCATTACAGCGTTTCACCTCGCCTGGGCATTGGCTTGTTGATCTTGCCGCACCGGCTCGGCCCGCGGCCGTCTGGCCAGCAGGAGAACCGCGAACCTGGCAGCGCCGAGCAAATTCATGGCGACGATCGGCCAGTGCGGCAGGTTGAGTTCACGATCGAACGCAGGCCCCCCCGCCAATTCCCGGAAAGCTCCTCTTGCGGCCCAGTAGAAATGGCGAAGCAGCCAGGGCGCGTGGCGAACATGCTTCAGGCAGAGCCCGCCATTGCCCAGGCTGTAGTCGCGGTGCAGCTTTTCGATGGCGTTGCGATCCCGCCGGCCGTGATGATGGAATATCGTCATGTCAGGCACATACTCGACCGCGATGCCGAGCAGCATCGCGCGCACGAGGTAATCGGTATCCTCGGCCGACCGCAATGGCCCGCCGGCGCCGAAGCGTTCGTCGAAATAGCCGATGCGGGCCGCGACATCGCGGTGCATCGTCATGTTGCAGCCCAGCACGAAACCGCCGGGATGAACATCTGGCGTCAGCCGCTCGCGCGCCCACGACCGCTTGATGGTGAACGGCAGATCCCTGGCATCGCCAAGCTCGACACGTCCGCCCCGGATGAGCCATCGTTCCCCCGACGCATAGTGTCGCTCCAGATCGCGCAAATAGTCGCAATGGACCGCGCAGTCATCGTCCACGAAGACCAGCACACGGCCGCGCGCGCGCCTTAAGCCCGCGTTGCGCGCAGCCGCCAGCCCGGGGCGCGGCTCGCAAATGGGCGTGAATGGAATGTCGGATGTAGCGGCGATGCTGGCCAGGCGTTCGGCCGTCCGATCGCTCGAACCATTGTCGACGACCACGAGTTCGGCGGCGAAGCCGGCATGGGCGCGGCACGCGGCCTGCACCGACTTGATGCAGGCATCGAGCACGGCGACGCGGTTGCGCGTGCAGATGATGAAGGAGACTTCCGGCGCCGATCGTTCCGGGCGGGGACCGGCCGGGGCAGGGCCAAGCGCCGTCGAACGATCGCGCTGCAGAGGTTGGTTGGCTTTGACGATCATCCTCAGCCCGCCTGATAAGGTGCCAGAACCGCCGCGGCGGGCGCGGATTTGAAGAAGTAAGCCACGGCATCGGCTTGCCTGGCGGCCGACAGCGAGGCGCGGCTGAGCCAGGGCGCCCAGGCGCCGGGCCGCAGCGCATATTGTTCGCGGCGCCGGATGGCGTTCCATTTCGTGGTCCGCGTCAGCAATTCATGCGTCAGCGCGGGCTGCTTTTCGTCAGCCACGAGCTGGTAGAGGAAATAGAACAGGTTCAGCGCGCCGGCCTCGAAGCTCGGCCGCGTCGCCGCCGGCAGCGAGCGGATCTCCTCCTCCAGCGCGACGATGAAGCTGGCCGCACGGGCGAGGGTATCGTGGCTGACCGCATCGCCAATGTCGCGCAGGTCCCGCGTGGCCTGCGCCAGGCCCTCGCGCTCGAGGTTCTCGGCCACGATCCGCAAATGCGTCCTGCGCATCTCCTTGGCGTGCCGGCTGGTCACGCTTGCCTGATGGACGCGGTAGACGACCAGGTTTTCGGGCATCATGGCTGCCGGGTAACGGCCGGTCAGCCGCCCGAAAAGATCGAAATCCTCGGCGTGCCTGTAGGTCTGGTCGTAGTGGAGAACGCCGTCGTCGATGACCTTCCTGTTGTAGACGACCGTCGGGTGCATGAAGATCGTGAAGAACATCGCCAGTATGGGGATGCGGCCGAACTGGAACACCGGATCGGGCCTGCCCCTGGCGATGCGGCCGCGGATCAACATGTCGACGCCGGCGCCGCAGAAGCCCAGTTCAGGCCGCCGCTCGAATAGCGCCACCTGGCGCGACAAACGCCAGGGATAGGCGACGTCGTCGGCGTCCATCCGCGCGACCAGTTCGCCCCGGGCGACCGCCAGCCCTTCGTTGAGCGTCGCGACGAGGCCACGGTTTTCGCGCGAGATGATCGAGATGCGGCTGTCGGCCTTTTGGTGTCGCTCGAGTATCTCGAGCGAATTGTCGGTCGAGCCGTCATCGATCGCGATGACCTCCAGGCGACCGTAGTCCTGCCGCAGGATGCTTCCCAGCGCGGCGGCGAGATAGGGACCGGCATTGTAGACCGGCAACAGGACGGAGACGAGCGGCGCGGCGGTCATCGTCTTGCGTCCGTGCGCTGGAGCTCGAGCGCCGGTGTGGGGCCATCGGGCGATCCGCCGGCCGCCGTCGCGAGCCAGCCGCCATGGCCGACCTGCGCGGCACGGGTGCGCGCGACATAGGGGAAGTGGCGCTTCAGGCTGTTGAGCGGCCTTTCGAAAACCACCCAGGAAATCGAGGCCGCGACAATGGTGGCGGCGCCCGCAATCAGGAATCGCCCCGGCCCTTGCTCCGAGACGTTGAGCGGAATCCAGGGCTGCGCCTTGACGGCGAGCGACAGCAATATCGGATGATAGAGATAGACGCCGTAGCTGATGCGGCCGAGGCCAAGCAGCGGCGGCAGGTCAAGAAGCTTGCCGATTGTGCCGCCAAGGCCGCGCGAACAGGCGGCGACGATGGCCATCAGCGGCACCAGGGGCAGGACTTGCCGCACCAGCCAATGGGCCCATTCGAGCATCGGATCGGCAGGCGGCGGCCCAAACCATTCGATGACAAGGAATGCGGCCGCGAAGGCAGGCCAGCTGAATTGCATCCAGTGCGGCAGGGCCGCCCCCCTGGACCGCCAGCAGGCAAGCAGCGCGCCCGTCGCCAGCGCATCCATGGATGCCGGCGGCAGCAGGTCGCGCGCCAGCGCCGGCGTGGCGGTGATCGGCCAATAGAAGCGATAGGCCAGCGACAGTGCGATGACGCCGATGCAGATCTGTTCGAAGCGGCGGCGCGGGACCAAAAGGACGACCAGCGGCCAGGCAAGATAGAACTGCTCCTCGATGCTCAGGCTCCAGAAATGGCACAGCACCCAAGGGTTCCAGTCATTGCGCAGCGCATACCAGAAATTCGACAGGTAAAGCGCATGCCAGACCAGCGATCCCCTGGATTGGTCCAGGTCGACCAGCCAGACGAAACCCAGGACGGCGAAATAGGGCGGGAATATCCGCAGCGCCCGCCTGATGTAAAAAGATCGCAGCGCGGGGCCGGTCTCGAATTCGGCGGCCGAACGCGCTTCCAGGAGCAGGCGCGTGATGAGGAAGCCGCTCAGCACGAAGAACAGCCGCACGCCGATATGGCCCCAGAATGAAGATCCTCCAGCGGCGAAGAAATGGGAGTACAACACCATCGTCACGGCGATGGCTCTCAACGCATCAAGTTGGCTGTCGCGGGCGCTTCCCATCAGCGGCTTCCGCGGCATTGATGTCCGCGACGTATCCGCCAGCCGGTCGTTTCGGGCAGCAGGCCAAGGCGGACGAGATCCGCCAGGGCGCCGGCAAACGCGCGCTTTGCGAGTCCGATTTGGGCGAGTCCGATCGGGTCGGGCCCGAAATCGACGGACGGACAGCTCAAGCTGGTCAACCTGGCGGGATCCTCCACGGCATATGTCCAGTCGCAAACGAGTCCCCCAGGAGATCGTTCGGCTACGGCATTGTGCGGCGCAACACAAAAAATCTACCCGGCTGAAATACTTATGTGAGCAAGCGCTAAAGATTGACAAAACCGGGCGGTTTTCGCCAATTTTGGCGATTTTCCGCAGAACTTAAACGCTGTGGTTTAAGTTGTTTCGATGTTCACGCCTCGGTTGATTGAAGTGCTCCTGGCCTGAGAGCCTAGTTCTTTGTTAGATCACAAGAAATTTTGTGATCTATATTTTGGCTATATGGGTTCGGTCCTGGCTCCGTGGAGATATGATTTGGAACCATTGGCTTTGCGCGGTGCAGCATCGTCTCTGTTTTTTCCTCGGCTGCCGCGCGCAACGCCGGCTACTCGGCTGACCGCTAACCGTCACACTGCATCGAACACCACCGTCTGTTCCAGCCCGCCGCCCCGGCGGTTTTCCAGCGTTACCGTCCCCCCATAGCGCTCGATGATTTCCTTGGCGATGGCGAGGCCAAGACCCGCTCCGGGGATGGATTGCAGGCGGCCGGGGTCGACGCGGAAGAAGGGCTCGAACGCCTTGTTCAGGAGTTCCGGGGGGATGCCCGGGCCATGGTCCGATATGGTCAGCACGGCGCGATTGTCGGCCGCGGCCAAGTCGATGCGGCACGCCTTGCCATGGGTGGCGGCGTTGACGATCAGGTTGCGCAGCGCTCGGCGCAGGCCGAGCGCGCCGGCCCGCACGCAAACCTTGTCCAGGTGCCCGATCGAGACGGCATGGCCGAGCGACACCATCTCGGCTTCGATATCGCGCACCGTCTTTTCCAGGTCGACCGCTTCGACGGCGTCCTGGTTCACCTCTTCGCGCACCAGGCGGATGGCGCTGTCGGCGATGCGGTCGAGCTCGTCGAGGTCGTGAAGCCATTTGTCGCGTTCGTCGTCGAGGAATTCGGCGCGCAGCCGCATGCGCGTCATCGGCGTGCGCAGATCATGACCGGCGGCGGCGACCAGCCGCATGCGGCTTTCCATGGCTGTCCGCAGCCGCGACGAGAGCTGGTTCAGCGCATGCGCGGTGGCCTTGACCTCGGCCGAACCCACTTCCGGCACCGCCGCCAGAACGCCATCCGAACCGATCTTGGAGACGGCGGCCTCCAGCATCTCAAGCGGGCGGATCAGCACCGAGGTGAAATAGACCGACACCGCCGTGGCGCCGGCGACGATCAGCGAGATCCAGCCGGCCAGAACCAGCCATTCGCGCCGCGGCGGCTTGAGGTGCGGCACCTCCATGATCGCCCAGCGGCTGTCGGGCAGCTGCATCGAGGCGATCTGGCCGGGTTCGTCCGGCTTCTCGTTGACGACCGCTGGAAAGTCGAGGCCACGGCGGTGCAGGATATCGTTGAGCATCGCCGTTTCGGCACGAGCCACCTTGCCGCCCGCCGGATGGTCGGCGAATTGCACCCGCAGGACGTCGGGGATCGGCCCCGGCAAGAGCCGCACCACCAGTTCCATCTGTTGGGCAATCCAGGGCACGGTCAGTTCCGGTGGCGGTCCGCCGCCGCGCACGCTGATGACGGCGGCGGTCGCCAGGCCGACGACGCCGACGATCGAGGCGACCAGCAGCAGGATGAGACGGCGGCGCAGCGAATTCACGGGTGGCTCTCCACGGTCTCGACGCGCGCGGTGAGCTGGTAGCCGCCATTGCGCACGGTCTTGAACAGCGGCCCGTCGCCGGTGTCGGAAAATTTGCGGCGCAGCCGGCTCACCAGCACATCGACCGAACGCTCGAGCGGGTCACGCTCGCGGCCTTGCGTCAGGTCGAGAAGCTGGTCACGCGACAAAAGCCGGCCAGGGCGGTCGAGAAACACTTGCAAAAGGTCGAACTCTGCGCCGGTGAGGTCGACGGCCATACCTTGCGCGTCCGTCACCTTGCGGGTGTCCGGCTCCAGTCTGTAGCTGGCAAAGCGGTAGATGCGCGCGCGCGGCGGCGCGGGCGCCTCCTCGGGCGTCGAGCGCCTGAGCACGGCGCGGATGCGGGCGATGAGCTCGCGCGGGTTGAACGGCTTGCCGAGATAGTCGTCGGCGCCGAGTTCCAGGCCGATGATGCGGTCGACATCTTCTTTCAGCGCCGTCAGCAGGATGACCGGGATATGCGGTTTGCGGTCGCGCAAGGCCCGGCAGATATCGAGGCCGGAGCCGTCCGGCAGCATGACGTCGAGCACGATCAGGTCGAACTGGCCCGCGCCCAGCCTCTGCTCGCATTCGCGCCGGTCCGCCGCCGCCGTGACACGAAAGCCCTGGCTGTCGAGATAGCGCTGGAGAAGCGTCCTGATCTCACGGTCGTCGTCGACGACTAGGATATGGGGTTGTGACTGCATCAATCGTGCCCTTGCCTTGGCCGCGATTATAGGGAGAGCCGCGTCCAAGCGGCACGGAAAATTGCAACTGAATGTTTCCGGCAGGCCGTGGGAAACATTCAGTTACAAATTGCCCTCTTGCGGAAACCTTCGGCAACAGGCCGACGCGAAGCGGACAAACACTCTTCCTATCCTCTCATTTGTCCGAAGCATGAGAGAAAGGAACACCGTCATGCGAAGCAGACTTCTTGCGCTCGGCCTGTTTTCCGTCGCCGCAATTCACCCCGTGCTGGCGGCACAGCAGGATCCGGGCGCCGCTCCCGGCGAACCGCCACCGGTCATGGCCCAGCAGAATGGGGCAATGCAGGATAGACCCGACCATGGCCCGATGGCCGGACCCGGCCCGCACGAGCCGATGCGGCATGGTCCGCAGGGCTTTGGCCCGCGAGGTTTTGGACCGGAAGGCTTTGGCCCCCGTCGCATGGGTCCGCCGCCGGAATTCATGCTGGCCGCCCGGCTGGCCGCGCTTGAGACCCGCGTCGGCATCCGCACCGAACAGCTCGACGCCTGGCGCGACTACACCAGCGCGCTGCAGGCCGTGCTGACGCCGCCACGGCCCGATCATGGGCGGCCCGGTGGTCCTGATGGCCCCGGCGGTTCCGAAGCGAAGGGCCCCGACGCAGCCGGCCCGGACGGCAAGCCCGATCCCTTCGCCTTCCAGGAAAAACTGGCAGACGACGTCACGGCCCGCGCGGTTTCGGCCGGCAAGCTGAAGGACGCGATCGCTGAACTGCGCGCCAAGCTGACGCCCGAACAACTCGAACTCCTCGCTTCGGCGGAACGCCCCCATGGACCCCCCCCCGGTCCCTGGGGCGGTCCGCCGGATGATGCAGCCGGCCCCCGAGGTCTGCCCAACGATGGCAGTCCGCCGCCCCAGCCCGGGAACGGCTGAGAACTCTGACCGGCTGCGCCGGCCGGCCCGGAACCCAACCCGTTCTCGGGCCGGCCGGTCTCTTTCAGGGATGGCGGGCGTATCTTCGCCATCCCTGTTTTCAAATCATGCCCAGTTCAAATCAACGGAAGCACGACAATGTGGGAAGCCATAATACTGCTGCGGCTGCTCGCGTCCGCGAGCCAGAGATTGTCACTCGACTATGCCGGACGCGGTCTTCCGCTGTCCGGACGCGGCCTGCCGCTGGCCCTGCCGGTCGACACGCTGAAGGGCGCGATCCGCCTGAGCTTCGCCGCGTGGCGGCTGTCGCTTCCGATCTCGCAGCCGCTCGACAACCATGGGCATCATGACCGCAAGATCGCGTGATTCCGGCAAGGCGCTTGGCATGTCCTCGCTGATCGGCATAATGATGTTGGTGGGCATCGCGGCCAGTTACTCGACCTTCGAGCAGCTCCGTCCGCAGAGAAGGAGCGCGACATGAGCCGCTTCGAAGCATTGCTCGACGCCGCCCGCAGACCGGCGCGGCCCACCATCAAGATATCGGCCGGCATGCCTCGACCAAGCGGTCGATTGCCCGCGCCCGCAACTCCAGCGAAAGATCATTCAGTCCATGTCTATTCCTGTCT
>NZ_RZQL01000197.1 GCF_003997935.1 Mesorhizobium sp. M7A.F.Ca.US.006.01.1.1 | reverse complement strand
GCCTTACGGCTTCCGCGGCGATATTTTGAAATGAACAACGGGCTCAAATGAACAGCTGGCGGCGATGACGGAAAAAGCCCTGGATCACCTCGTCGAAAGGCTGGACGGCCTGGCGCCGGCCACGGCAATGGTGCTCGGTTCGGGCCTCGGCGGTCTGGTCGACCAGATCGAGGACCCGATCCGCATCTCCTATGCCGACCTGCCCGGTTTTCCCAGAAGCGGTGTCACCGGGCACGCCGGCGAAGTGGTGGCAGGGCTGTTTGCCGGCGTGCCGGTGCTGATGCTGTCGGGCCGCGCCCATTACTACGAGCACGGCAACGCCGCGGCGATGCGGCCGGTGCTGGAAGTGCTTGCCGGCATCGGCATCACGAAACTGATCCTCACCAATGCTGCCGGCTCGGTCGATCCGGACATGCCGCCTGGCTCCGTGATGCTGATATCGGACCACATCAATTTCTCGGGCACCAACCCGCTGATCGGCGAACCAAGCGACCGGCGTTTCGTCGGCCTGACCGAAGCCTATGATGCCGGCATCCGCCAGGCCATCGAACGGGCGGCAAATGCGACCGGCACCACACTGCATAAGGGCGTCTATATGTGGTTCTCCGGCCCATGCTTCGAAACGCCGGCCGAAATCCGCATGGCGCGCATCATGGGTGCCAATGCGGTCGGCATGTCGACCGTACCGGAGGTCATTCTCGCCCGCTTTCTCGGACTGCGCGTCGCCGCCTGTTCGGTCATCACCAATTTGGCGGCCGGCATGACCGGGGCCGAGCTTTCGCACCAGGAGACCAAGGACATGGCGCCGGTCGGCGGCGCGCGGTTGGCGACGATCCTGCAGCGCGTGTTCCGCGACGGACTGCTGGAGATCTGATGCTTCCCCAGGAAATCATCCGCCGCAAGCGCGATGGCCTCAGGCTGTCGGAAGAGGAGATCACCGGCTTCGTCGCGGGCGTGACGTCAGGCGCCGTTACCGATGGCCAGGCCGGCGCCTTCGCCATGGCGGTGTTCTTCAACGGCATGAACCGCGACGAGGCCGTGGCGCTGACGCTGGCGATGCGCGATTCCGGCGATGTGCTCGACTGGTCGGACCTGCCCGGCCCGGTCACCGACAAGCATTCGACCGGCGGCGTCGGCGACAATGTCTCGCTGATGCTGGCGCCGATCGTCGCCGCCTGCGGCGCCTATGTGCCGATGATCTCGGGCCGTGGCCTTGGCCACACCGGCGGTACGCTGGACAAGATGGATGCCATCCCCGGCTACATCAGCCAGCCCGATGTCGCGCTGTTTCGCAAGGCGGTGCTCGAAACAGGCTGTGCCATCATCGGCCAGACCGCCGACCTCGCGCCCGCCGATCGACGGCTCTATGCGATCCGCGACGTGTCCGGCACGGTCGAATCGGTGCCGCTGATTACCGCTTCGATCCTGTCGAAGAAGCTGGCGGCCGGGCTGCAATCGCTGGTGCTCGACGTCAAGGTCGGCAACGGCGCCTTCATGGAGAAATCGCGCGACGCCACCGCACTCGCCAACAGCCTGGTTGAGATCGCCAACGGCGCCGGACTGAAGGCCTCGGCGTTGATCACCGGCATGAACGAGCCGCTGGCGTCGGCCGCCGGCAACGCCGTCGAGGTGCGCAACGCCGTCGATTTCCTCACCGGCCGGTTTCGCGACCGGAGGCTCGAGGACGTGACGCTGGCACTGGCCGCCGAAATGCTGCAGTCGGCCGGGCTGGTGTCGTCCAACCAGGATGGCATGCGGCGCGCCACCGAGACGCTCGCCAGCGGCCGCGCCGCCGCCACCTTCGCACGCATGGTGGCCGCGCTTGGCGGCCCCGCCGATTTCATCGAGAAACCAGAAAAATACCTGCCAGCGGCGGCGATCGAATTTGCCGTCAAGGCGACCGCGAACGGCTTCGTCACCGGCATCGCCACCCGCGATATCGGGCTCACCGTGGTCGGCCTGGGAGGTGGGCGCACGCGACCGGACGACCAGATCGACCCCGCGGTCGGCATCAGCAGGCTGTTACCGGTCGGTGCGGAAGTGGGGATCGGCGAGCCGCTGGCGCTGGTCCATGCCCGCTCATCGGCCGATGCCGAGGCCGCCGCGGCAACCGTGCATTCGGCCTATACGGTCGGCGCCTCGAAGCCGCCCGCCGACAAGTCGGTCATCCGGCGGATTCTGCCGCGCGGCTAAAGCAATTCCAGGAAAAGCGTGAAACGGTTTTCCCGGGAAAAGCGCATAGCGCTTTCCCTTGGGAATTGCGGAAAACGAATAGCCTTACTGAACGAGCAGCAGCGTGCCGTTCTCGACCTGGTATTTGTCGAGCCGGTTGAGGAAGCTCATGCCGATCAGATTGGTGCGCAGCGCCCTGTCGTCGAGGACGATGGTCTGGACGTCGTTGACCGTGATGTTGCCGATCTGCAGGCGGTCGATCATGGCCACGGCCGCCTTGATGGTGCCGTTGGCGGTGTTGACCTCGCGGCTGAAGTCGGAAGCGTTCAGCGACAGGCCGATCCTGCGCGCCGTCGAAATGTTGATGGCGACCAGCGTGGCGCCGGTGTCGATCATGCCGTCGACCTGACGTCCATTAAGCTTGAAGGCCGATGAAAAGTGTCCGCGCTCGTCAGCCGCGACGACGACCTTGCGGCCCATCGGCAGCGGTGCCGCGGGCTTGTTGGGCACCGATGCCAGATTGACGTCCGGTTGGGCCTCGGCCGCTTGTTTGCCCGGCACCGCCGACCTCAGCAGGTTTTCGACGAATTGCGGATTCGACTGATACACAATCGGTATCGATGCCGATGTACCGGCGAAAACGCCGAGGATCAGAAGTTTGCGCAGCATGGATCGGCCTTTGTGACAGCCGATCCTTATGCCTTGATGATGTTTGCCGGTTTAACGGGCGCCAGAAACCCGCCTTTGCGTAAACAATTGGTAAATTATTTGGTCCCGTACATGCGGTCGCCGGCGTCGCCGAGGCCAGGCATGATGTAGCCCTTCTCGTTGAGCTGGCGGTCGATCGAAGCGGTGAAGACGGGAACGTCCGGATGCGCCTTGATGAAGCGCTCGATGCCTTCAGGCGCCGCCAGCAGGCAAAGGAAACGGATGTTGGTGGCGCCGCGCTCTTTCAGCTTGTCGATCGCCGCGATCGCCGAATTGGCGGTGGCCAGCATCGGATCGACGACGATCACCAACCGGTCGGCGAGGTCGCTCGGCGCCTTGAAGAAATATTCGACCGCTTCCAGCGTTTCGTGATCGCGGTAGAGACCGACATGGGCGACGCGCGCCGCCGGCACCAGGTCGAGCAGGCCTTCCAGCAAGCCGTTGCCGGCGCGCAGCACCGAGGCGAAGACCAGTTTCTTGCCCTCAAGCGTCGGCGCTTCCATGGTTTCCATCGGCGTTTCGATGGTCGTCGTCGTCAGTTCGAGGTTGCGGGTGACCTCGTAGCCGAGCAGCAGCGAGATTTCGCGCAGCAGCCGGCGAAAGCCGGCCGTCGAGGTTTCCTTCTTGCGCATGATGGTCAGCTTGTGCTGGACAAGCGGGTGGTCGACGACGGTGACGCCCTTCATGGTGTTCTCCTGATGCCTGCGCCCAAAATGCGCGCATAGCCCTTTCGGACGCGCCGCGATTCAAGCTGCCTGGGCGAACCCTAGCGGCAATGCGCCGGCCAAGGAACCGCTTGGCCCGCACCGACCACAGCTTTGTCGGCGGAAAATCAGCGTGCCGCGCCGTTCAACCGGGCAAGAAGTGCCGTCTTTGTCTTTCTATCGACGAAAGCGGCTTCGATGGCAGTGCGGGTGACGGCGGCCAGCGCCTTTTCGTTCATCGAGAAATGCTCGGCGGCAATGTCGTATTCGCGCTTCAGCGAGGTCCAGAAATAGGGCGGATCGTCGGAATTGAGCGTCACCTTGCAGCCGGCCGCCTGCAGGGCCGGAAACGGATGATCGGCGAAACTGTCGAACACCTTGAGCGCGATGTTGGAACCGGGGCAGCACTCCAGAACGACGCCTTCGTCGGCGATGCGCCGGACAAGATCCGGGTTTTCGATGGCGCGCACGCCATGGCCGATGCGCGAGGGACGGATATGGTCGAGCGCGGCCTGGACAGTCTCCCAGCCGGTCAGTTCGCCGGCATGGACGGTGATGCCGAGCCCGGCCTCGCGGGCGATCTCGAAAGCCCTGACATAGTCCTCCATGTCGCCCATGCGCTCATCGCCGGCGACACCGAAGCCGGTGACCAGCGGATGCCCGCAGCGCGCCGCGAAGCGCGCCGCCCGCTCGATCGATTCCACGCCGACATGACGCACGCCGGTGACGATCATGCGGCCCTCGATGCCTGTCTTGGCCTTGGCGCGGAGCATGCCTTCGCCGAGCGCGTCGGTATAGGCCTTGGGTGACAGCCCGGCTTTCGTCGCATGGTCCGGCGAAGTGAAGACCTCGGAATAGATGGCGCCGTCGCGGGCCAGGCTGGTCAGATAATGGTCGGCCAGCCGCGCATAATCCTCCTCGGTCCGAAACAGATCGGAAGAGAAGTCATAGGCCGCGAGAAAGGACGTGAAATCGTGCCAGACGAAGGACCCGTTCTGGATATAGGGCGAGGTGTCCTTGCCGTATTTCTGCGCCTGGCGGATGACGAGTTCGGGCGCCGCTGCCCCTTCGATGTGGCAATGCAGTTCCGCTTTCAAAGGCATTCAATCATCCCGTCGGTCCGTCCAGGTCTCGAAAACCCGCCACCTGGAAGCGCGGCTGAACACCGCGCCTTAAACAATAGCGCCCGCACCATCGATCGGCTATGGTCCCGCCGGTTTTATGACGGATCAAAAAAATGTCAGTTGAGAGAACCACGGCCGCGGGCGGCATGGAAACCTCCTATGGTTTCAAGCGTGTAGGGGCTGGCGACAAGCAGTCCCTGGTCAACGATGTTTTCCACAAGGTCGCCAACCGCTACGACCTGATGAACGATCTGATGTCGGCCGGCCTGCACCGGCTGTGGAAGGACGCCATGGTCTCCTGGCTCAATCCTCCCAAAAGGATCGGCTGGCGCGTGCTGGACGTTGCCGGCGGCACTGGAGACATCGCCTTCCGCATCGTCGATGCCAGCCACGGCAATGCCCATGCCACCGTGCTCGACATCAACGGCTCGATGCTGGCTGTCGGCCGCGACCGGGCCGAAAAGAAAGGCCTATCCGGCAACACCGATTTCGTCGAGGCCAATGCCGAGGAACTGCCCTTCGCCGATGCCACATTCGATGCCTACACCATCGCTTTCGGCATCCGCAACGTACCGCGCATCGAGGTGGCCTTGGGCGAAGCGTTTCGCGTGCTGAAGCCCGGTGGGCGCTTCCTGTGCCTGGAGTTTTCCGAGGTCGAGATGCCCCTGCTCGACAAGGCCTACGAAGCCTGGTCGTTCAATGCCATTCCCAAGATCGGCAAGATGGTCACTGGCGACGGCGAACCCTATTCCTATCTGGTCGAATCGATCGCCAGGTTTCCCAATCAGCAGAATTTCGCGACGATGATTTCCCGCGCCGGCTTCGACCGCGTTTCCTTCCGCAACTATTCCGGCGGTATTGCAGCACTTCATTCGGGCTGGAAGCTTTGAGGCCGGACCGCATTTCTCACAATCTACGCGTGCCGTGCCGGTTCAAAAAGCCGGCAGGATTGGCGCTGCCATGAGCAATGTCAGTGCAGGATTCCGGCTCGTAAGGGCCGGCTGGGTGCTGGTCCGCGAGGGTGTGGTCGCCGCTCTGCCGGGCGAGGAACTGTCCGGCCTGCCGAAGTTCGGCTGGCGACTGGCACGGCTGTTCACCCGCCGTCGTGCCCTTGCCTACGAGCGCAGTGACCGGCTGGCCAAGGCGGTCGTCCGGCTCGGTCCATCCTACGTCAAGCTCGGCCAGTTCCTGGCGACGCGGCCCGATGTCGTCGGTAACGACATGGCGCTCGATCTCGCCATGTTGCAGGACAAGATGCACACCTTCCCCAGGGCCGAGGCCATCGCGGCTATCGAGGCTTCGCTCGGGCGCAAGGTCGGCGATCTCTACGCGCAATTCGGCGATCCGGTCGCAGCCGCCTCCATCGCCCAGGTCCATGCCGCCGATGCCATGCATGACGGCGTTGCCACCAAGGTGGCGGTCAAGGTGATCCGGCCCGGCGTGCGCCGCCGCTTCTTCCAGGATCTCGAAAGCTATTTCTTGGCCGCCCGCCTGCAGGAGAAATACATCCCGTCGTCACGCCGGCTGCGGCCGGTCGAGGTCACCGAGACGCTGGCGCAGACCACCAAGATCGAGATGGACCTGCGCCTCGAGGCGGCGGCACTCTCGGAACTCGGCGAGAACACCAAGGACGATCCGGGCTTTCGCGTGCCGTCCGTCGACTGGGAGCGCACCGGCCGCGACGTGTTGACCATGGAATGGGTCGACGGCGTCAAGATGAACGACATTGCCGGCCTGGAGGCCGCCGGCCACGATCTGAAGGCGATCGCAGCCAACCTCATACAGTCGTTCCTGCGCCACACGCTGCGCGACGGCTTCTTCCACGCCGACATGCATCCGGGCAATTTGTTCGTCGAGGCAAACGGCACCATCGTCGCCGTCGATCTCGGCATTGCCGGACGTCTCGGCAAGAAGGAACGCCGTTTCCTCGCCGAAATCCTCTACGGCTTCATCACGCGCGACTATCTGCGCGTCGCCGAGGTGCATTTCGAGGCCGGCTATGTGCCGCGCCAGCACAATGTCGCGGCCTTCGCGCAGGCGATCCGGGCGATCGGCGAGCCGATCCATGGCCAGCCGGCCGAGACCATCTCGATGGCCAAGCTTCTGACGCTGCTGTTCGAGGTCACCGAGCTCTTCGACATGGCGACGCGGCCCGAATTGATCCTGCTGCAGAAGACCATGGTGGTGGTCGAGGGCGTGGCGCGCACGCTCGACCCGGCCTTCAACATGTGGAAGACGGCCGAGCCGGTGGTCGGCGACTGGATATCAGGCAATCTTGGGCCGCGTGGCATGATGATCGACGCGCGCGATGGCGCCCGGGCGCTGCTCACCCTGGCCCGCCAGGTGCCCGAGCTTGCGGCGCGCACCGACCGGCTGTCGCGCGAGATCGACCTGATGGCCGAGCACGGCCTGCGCTTCGACGAGACCACCGCCCACGCCATCGGCAAGGCCGAGGCGCGCTACAGCCGTTCCGGCCGCTGGGCACTCTGGGTGATTGCGCTGACGCTGGTTTATATCGCCTGGACGCTCATCTAGCGCCGAGCTGCTTCGACCCCGGAGCCGCAAACTTGCAGCGTTCTGATTGCATTGCTATCATTACCATCAACAGTCGCAGCAGAGTGCAATCAAATGGCCAGCATCACCATCCGCAACCTTGACGACGAGGTCAAGGAGCTGTTGCGCCGACTGGCGGCAGAGAACGACCGTTCCATGGAAGAACAGGCGCGGGTCATGATCCGTGCTGCCGTCGAAGGCCAGCTTGGTTCGGCCGGCCGCATCGACCAGATCGAACAGACCTTGCGCGAACTGGCAAGCGCGCGCGCCCTGGCCACCCCAGCAGTCGTGGGGAAAATCCCGCCACGCGGCCTCTCCGGCAAGCGCATCCTGCTCATCATCGGCGGCGGCATAGCTGCCTACAAGGCGCTGGATCTGATCCGCCGGCTGCGCGAGCGCGGGGCCGCGGTTCGGGTGGTCATGACATCGGCCGCGCAGGAATTCGTCACCACGCTGTCGGCCGGCGCGCTCTCCGCCGATCATGTCTTTACCGAGCTGTTCGACCGCAATGACGAGCACGATGTCGGCCACATCAGGCTGTCGCGCGAGGCCGATCTGCTGGTGGTGGCGCCCGCCACCGCCGACCTGATGGCGAAGCTCGCAAACGGCCACGCCAACGATCTGGCCTCCACCGTGCTCATCGCCACCGACAAGCCGGTGCTGATGGCGCCGGCCATGAACCCCAGAATGTGGACGCATCCGGCCACCCGCCGCAACCGTGCGACGCTGCAGAAGGACGGCGTCACCTTCGTCGGTCCGGCCAGGGGCGAGATGGCCGAAAGCAATGAAGCCGGCGAAGGCCGCATGGCCGAGCCGCTGGAGATCGTCGCCGCGATCGAGGCGCTGCTCGATGTCGGCCCGAAGCCGCTGTCGGGACGCAAGATCATCGTCACCTCCGGCCCGACGCATGAGCCGATCGACCCGGTGCGCTACATCGCCAACCGTTCGTCCGGCAAGCAGGGCCACGCCATCGCTGCGGCACTGGCCAGGCTCGGCGCCGATGTGCACCTCGTCTCCGGCCCAGTCGGCATCGCCGATCCGGCAGGCGTGAAGACCATCCATGTCGAACGGGCGCAAGAGATGCGCGACGCGGTGGAACAGCTCCTGCCCGCCGATGCGGCGGTGTTCGTCGCCGCCGTGGCCGACTGGCGAACCGAGAATTCAGCCGGTGAGAAGATCAAGAAGGTCGCGGGCGAAGGGCCGCCGGTGCTGCGCATGGTCGAGAATCCCGACATCCTTGCCGGCGTCGGCCATCACAGCCAGCGACCCGGCCTGGTTATCGGCTTCGCCGCCGAGACACAGGATCTCCTGCGCAATGCCGAGGCCAAGCTCAAGAAGAAAGGCGCCGATCTCATCGTTGCCAACGACGTGTCGCAGGGAAGCGGCGTCGGTTCTTCGGGCGTGATGGGCGGCGATCGCAACCGGGTGCGGATCGTGTCAAAGGCCGGCGTCGAGGAATGGCCGGAGATGAGCAAGGACGATGTGGCGGCGCGGCTCGCCGCCCTGATCGCCGAAAGGCTTAAAACGATCGTCGTTTGAGCTGAAAGACGTTCTGCTGCAGTGACGCACCGCCCTGCCGCGAGACGGCATTCAGGCGGCGCGCTTCAAGTCCTGCGGCTCTACATCAATTGGTCAAAAGCTCGGCGGTTCGGGCAAGCGCGCCGGCGAAGCCGTTGAGCGGAATGGAAAAGCTCACCGCTTGTCCGGTGTCTGCCGCGAAAGCGTCGATCTTCAGTGTGGTGCCCGATTTCAGCATGGGCGCGACAGTCGCATCGAACACCACCGGCACCAGACAGCCGACGACCTGGCAGGTATTGAACGCCAGGCTGCCGTCCAGCTTCTGATCGTCGATGGTCAGGCTCACCCCCTTGGCCAGCGCCAGGCCGAACGGCAGCGCAAGCGTTCCCGTGGCATCCTCGCCGGTCTTGCTCGACAGCTCGATCGCCAGCAGGCGCTGATTGTTTTGCTTGTTGAATTGCTGATGCGACAGGCTGCAGGTCTTGGTCGCGCCTGATATCTGGCAATTGACCGTCCAGTCGCCATGGGTTTCGGACAGTGCCGACGCGCCACCAGGCAGCTGCGGCGCATCGGCAGCGGGCACCGCCACGACCACCTTGTCGCTCTTGGTTTGGGCCGCCACGGCCGGCACACCGACGACGCAGGCAACGCCCAGCATCGCCATGAGATACGCGTACTTCCTCATCAAGACCCCTCCCGCCCGGCTCCGCCTCGGGCCAGCTAGAAGCTGACCTTGAGAGACGCGCTGATCGCGTTCTGTTTAACCGTTTCGCCGAAGGCGCCATTATACCTGACGGACATGCCGACGCCATTGACGCCATTCAGCTCAAGGCCGGCGCCGACCCGATAGAGCGGCGAATCGACAGCCTCCGTCAAGTGCAATGCGGGGTTGCCAGGCAGATTCTCCGCCGCCGCGAAGCGACCTTCGATTTCCCACTCCTTGTTGGAAAACTCCACGCCAGCCTTGCCGTAGACGCGAAGGCTGGCAATGTCGCTGAGTGCAATGTCGGTACCGATCTCAAAAGCCGGCGTCGCCGAATAATACATGTTGGCGCTGCCGTCGAAGTTGAAGGCTGCAATCGAGCCGACTTCCTTGCCGGAAACACGCAGCCAGCGCGCATCGAACTGCAAGGTCGGCTGCAGGTAGAAAGCACCCATCTCCTGCGTTATGCCGAGCCGCGCCGAACCCCCGAACTGGGCGGTTTTCTGCGTGTAGGTGACACTGTTGCCGATGCCAGGCAGCAATGCCTCCGGCAGATAGTCGCCGACCAGCGTTTCGCCAGGAATGAAGGCCACCTGATCGAGGTGCGTGTCGCGCTCGCCCTTGAAGGAGCCGGTGCCGCCGCCGAGCGCAAAATCGATGAAGTAGTTCTTGTCGGCATATTTCGCCAGCGCATATGCCTGCCAGGATTCGCCTGTCGTCGCCGACAGAAGCTCGCCGTTGAAATCGATTTTCGAGTCGAATTCGGTCCGGCCTATGGTTGCGCCAAGCGACCAGTGCTGACTGACCTCGCCAATGCCGCCAAGCGACATCGTCTTCATGACGTCGTCTCGGCTGGTGGTTCCGGCACCCGCGTCGCGGCTGTATTCGGCCTGCGGGCTGATCGATGCCCAGACACAGCGGCCGTCGGGGTTCTTGTAGGCGGGAACCCCGGTGCATTCGCGCGCCGCCTCCAGCATGACGTCTGTGGAGCGGTTGATCATCTCGAATGTGTGCACGGCATAGTGCGGCGTCAGCCGCGTCAGGGCCGCGCCGAGCTCGGTTTCATCGGGCAGGAAGCGCAGCATGTTGATCAACAGCGCCATCGGATTGTCCGGGCTCGATGAGGCCTCGACATCGTCGAGATACTGCGCCATCTGGAAGACACCGGGATCGGTCGTGCCGGAGTTAGGATCCTGTGCCAACTCCAGGAAGGTCGGATTGTCGGCATAGAGAACCAGATCCGTTCCGCCGACCACCTTGGTCAGGAAATTGAAGCCGACCGCCGGATGCAGCGTCGTCGGCGTGATGCCGGAATCGGTCATCGTCGATCCGGTGGCCAGCACATATTCGGTGAACAGCTTGTCGATCGACAGGAAGTTCAACGGCGCCTCGCCATCGAAGTCGCCGGCCACCGTTAGTGCCAGGGCATCCGTGATCTGGTTGTTGAGATCGACGTCGGTGACGAAGTCGCCCGAGAATATCTGCGTGAAGCCGCCGGTGACATCCACCTTGGCCACGACGCCGATGCCCTGGTTGGTAAACAGCCCGTCATTGGTGAACTTGCCGCCGCCGAGATCGATGGTCTTGAGGCCGACCATCGAGGCGTCGGCGATATTGTGGAAGCTGTTCGTGCCGCCGCCGAGATCGATGTTGCCGATCACCCGCCCGAGCGTGTTGGCAATCTTCGAATTCTCCACATGGTCGTCGCCCGATGTGCCGGTGATAGCCAGTGGGCTGAAATCGTCCAGAAGCGATTCCAGGATCGCATTCGTCGGCACGACGGGCCCGGGCGCCAACAGGAAGGCTTGGAATGCCTGGAATTGCGACGCCTGGATGGTGAAGCTCGGCGTTGCGCCCATTGCATAGAGCAGGCTGTGGTTGATCAGATTGTTGTCGGCACCGCCGACAAGCATCGCCGCCACGCCGGTTCCGGTACCGCCGATCGTGTACTGGCCATTCAGGTTGATGGTGATGTTGCCCTTGGCGCCCTTGGCCGTGCTCTCGCCATAGACAGCCACGGAATCGGCACCTTGCGCGAAGAGGTTGTCGCCTGCCGTCAGATCGACCGCATGGGCATTGCCGACGCCAGTGGCGCTCTGGCCGAACATCGCATACGAACTTGCGCCTTTGACCCAGACTTGGCTGTCCGTGCTTGCGGCCGACGCCGCGGCATCGCCGATACCGCCTTGCGAGCCGGCCGCCGACTGGCCCATGGCCAGCGAATCCATGCCGCCGGCGCCACCGCCACCGCCGACCGCCTGGGCAACGATGCCGTGGCCACGGTCGCCATCGGTCTCAATGGCGCCGGACTGGATGATGGTCACCTTGCCGCCGGTGCCCTTGGTGCCACCAGGCGTGTTGAAGCCGATGGCGTTTGGCCCGCCGCCGTCGTCGTCGGCGCCAAAGCGGCCGAAACCGGCACCACCGATGCCGCCGCCGCCACCGACCGACTGCGCGATGATGGCGATGGAATCCTTGGCCGTCGTCGTGATCGTGCCGGTGCGGATGACGGTAACATCGCCGCCATCGCCGCCATTGCCGCCGAGACCGCCAATGGCCAACGCATTCGAACTCTTGCCCTTGGCGTCGCCGCCATAGCCGCCACCGCCGCCGACCGATTGCGCGACCACGCCATGCGCGCGCTCGCCATGGGTGATGATGGTGCCGGAAACCGTGACATCGACCTTGCCACCATTGCCGCCATTGCCGCCGAAGCCGCCAAGTTGCAGCGCGACCGACTCGTCTCCCGCCGTGTCGGCCGATACCACGCCGCCATAGCCTCCGCCGCCGCCGACGGACTGGGCGAAGATGCCGAGCGCCCCATCCTTCCAGGTTTCGATGATGCCGTCATTGTTGACCGTGACATGGCCGCCATTGGAGCCGTCGCCGCTCGGCAGAGAAATCGCGCCGCCGATCGTCATGTCGGCCTCCGAAGCGTTGGCCGCGGCACCCGAAGCACCGCCGCCACCGCCTACCGATTGCGCGAAAATGCCGTGCGAAAGATAGCCGAGCGTGGTGATCTTGCCATGATTATCGACGCTTACGTCGCCACCGCTGCTGCCCCCACCGCCCAGCCCGCCGATCGCCAGCGTCACCGACGTTTCCGCGCTGCCTGTCTCGGTCGAGCCGGCGCCCGCCGCGCCACCGCCACCGCCCACCGATTGCGCGAAGATGCCGTGTGAATTATCGCCCTTGGTCAGGATCTCGCCCGACCCGAAATTAGTCACATGAACGGTTTCGCCGCTCTTGCCGCCGGTGCCGCCGGCGCCGCCGAGGCTCAAGGTTATGGCCACATTGGAGTCCTTGGCCGAGGTGCCCGAAGCGCCGCCGACGCCGCCGCTGCCGCCGATCGACTGCGCCAGTATGCCGTGCGAATAGGCCTTCTCGGTCTGGATCCAGCCGCTGTTTTCGACATTGACCTTGCCGCCATTACCGCCAACGTTGCCGGACCCGCCCAGTGACAGGTTGACACTGACTTCCGATTCATCGGTATGACCGGTGCTTTCGCCGGCGCCGCCGGCGCCGCCGCCGCCGCCCACCGGCTGTGCGAAGATGCCGATGGAACGCTCCTGCTGGGTCCAGATGCCGGCCGTGGCGAGATTGAAGACGTCGACCTGGAAAGCGTTGCCACCGCCGCCGCCTGCCCCGCCAAGCGCGCCACCGATCGCATATTTACCCAATACGCCCGATGTCGCCGAGCCGCCGACACCACCGCCGCCGCCGATCGAGTTGGCGCTGATACCATACGAATCGGCGCCGTCGGTCACGATCAGGCTCCGGTTGGTAACAGAGACCGTGCCGCCATTGCCGGCACCACCCGCGGCGAGGCCGATCGCCGCGCCGATGCCGACGGACGTCTCGCCTTCGCTGCCTCCGCCAATGATCTCCTCGTCGGTCGAAGCCGCGCCACCGCCACCG
>NZ_RZQL01000196.1 GCF_003997935.1 Mesorhizobium sp. M7A.F.Ca.US.006.01.1.1 | reverse complement strand
CCGCAGGAAATGCGCGCGCGCCAGCCGGAGCTGCCGAAAATGGTGCCCGCCGGCCCCTACAACCCGCTCGGCGCAAGGGCGCTCTACCTGTCGCGGGACGGGCGCGACACGCTCTACCGCATACACGGCACCAACGACCCGTCGGGTGTCGGCTTCGACGGGACGTCGGGCTGTTTTCGTCTCACCAACACGGATGTGATCGATCTCTTCAAACGCGTCGCGGTCGGCGCAAAGGTGGTGGTCCAATGACGATGATCAGCGAACCGGACATGCCGGCGATCGATATCGGAAACCAGGAACAGCGCGAACCGGTTGCCACCGGGAAACCCAGCAAGGCAAAGACGATCGGCGTCATCGTCGCCGGTGGCGCGCTTCTGATCACCGCGGTCAACATGGCGGCCGCGGTCTATCTCTATCGGGGCATGAGCGACCTGCGTTTCGTCGAGGCGCGGCTGGAGCAGCTCGGCGCGTTCGAGCAGCGGATCGCGGCCCGGCTCGACACGGTCAACAACGGTTTTCAGAGCCGGTTCGAGAAACTGGACAGCCAGTTGCAAGGCAGCTTCAACGAGATCGATGCCAGCATTGCCCGGCTGGGGCGGGATGTGCCGGTCGCCGGCGGCGAGGCTATGCCGGGTGCGGAAGAACCGTCCGAGATCGCCACCAGCACGCTGGCGCAAGCGCCCGAAGCCCTCGACGGAGAGAGCGCGAGCGAACCCGGCGTCATCGAGGCGCCCACACCCAGGAGGAGAATCGCATCGGCGTCGCCCCCTGCTCCAAGCTCCAACTACCAGCGCATCCAGCAGCCCGACGGCAAGGTCTATTACCGCCGGATCAACTAGATTTCGGGCGTGGCTGAACGAAGGCCGCTTGGGCGAGTCTAAAGATCGCGCTGCAGCGCCAGGATGCGAATGGCCCGGACGGACCGCTCCCGCACCTCGGTGAGGAAGGCGATGTGGCAGTAGGCACAGGCCACGAGGCCCAAAAGCAGCACCAGGCTGTTCTTCAAGGTGAAATCAACCGTCAGCGCGAATGGAAAACCGCTGGGCGAGGTGAATACGGCGATCGTGCTCGCCGTTTCCGAATGGCTGCCGACCGCGATCATCAGCCCGGCGAAAATCAGGGCGATATGGTTGGCGAGGAAGAAGAATGCCGACCGCTTGGTGTGGCACGACATCCAGCAGACGATCGATGCGGCGGCAAGGATGGCGGCTTCGAAAGCCATTGAACCGCCCAGCCAGACATCCACCTGCTGCCAAAGCACCGTCGACAGAGGGCGCAGTTCAAGCCATAGCCACCATGCGGTGGGGCTGGCTGGATAGGCGCCCAGCAACAAGGTCGCCAGGCGCTCCCCTGCCAGGACCGCCAGAATGAGAAACGGAAAGGCGAAAAGCAGAAGCGGCTGGCGTTTCATGTTCCCTCGACAATCTGCAAGCCAGGATAGACCGCATAGATTGCTCAAGGCTTAACAACCCTACTTCCGGCCCTCTCCCGATTGCGAGCGTTCGAGGACGGCGAAGAAGATCACGGTGAGCAGAAGGACGATCAGCAGCAGCACGAACGCGGCTGCCGCGCCTTCGTTGAGCGAAAGGCCGAGAAAGGCACGGCGATAGGCAAAGAAGCTCAGCACTTCGGTCGCATTGCCCGGCCCGCCTTTGGTCAGGACATAGGGCAGATCGTAGGTCCGGAACTCATTGATCAGCTGGATGATGATGGTGATCGCCGCGACCGGCCGAAGCATCGGCAGGGTGATGTAGAAGAATTGCTGCCAGCCGCGCGCGCCGTCCACTTCAGCCGCCTCATAGGGATCGCGCGGCAAAGCGGCGAGCCCCGCGGCCAGGATCAGCACGACGAAGGACATTTGCTGCCAGATGTCGATCGCCGCCATCGTCCAGAGCGCCATGCCTGGCGTGCCCAGCCAGTCGAGGCGCGGCAGGCCGAATGTTTCCATGAGATGATTGGCGATGCCGAGATTGGGCTGGAGCAGCATGCGCCAGATCAGGGCGACGCTGATTGGCGACATCGCCATGGGAATGGTCAGAACCGCGAAATAGACCGGCTTCATCCGGACCGTCCGGTTGAGCATCAGGGCGATGCCCAGACCAATCACGAATTCGCCGACCACCGTCACCGCCGAATAGCGCACGGTGAGCCAGAGCGCGTTCCAGAACAGCTCATCGCCGATCATCGAGGCGAAATTCTTGAACCCGACAAGCGGCAGAAGCTGCGGCTTGATCAAGGTCATCGAGGAGATCGAGAGGATGCAGGCATAGGCCAGCGGAAAGCCCATCACGATTGCCAGCAGCAGCAGGCCGGGCAAGGCAAAAGCCCAGCCGGTCCGCCACTCGCGGCCACGGGCAGCCCATCCTTTTTTGATCGCATTGTGCATCGTAGCCGAGCCTTGGTCGGTTGCTGATCTCGTCAAGATCCGGGTCTGGTCAAGATCCGGCGCGGCTGACACCGCCGCGCCGGATCTCCTTGCCGAGCCGGACCGCTACTTGTCGAGAAGCCCCTGCAGGCCGTCGGAAGCCGCCTTCAGCGCTGCCTCCGAAGTCGCCTGGCCGCCAGCCGCCAGCGAGAGCTGGGTACCGAGCAGATCCTCGTATTGCGCCGAATAGGTGAAGATCGGGAACGACTTGCCGGTCGCCACCACATCCTCGGCGGTCTTGTAGAAGGGATATTTCGCCAGCACCGCCGCATCGGCATAGACATCGCTGCGCACGGGCGCGTGGCCCTCGAGCGCGCGCTTCACCGAAACCTCCTTGCTCTGCACCCACTGGATGAAGGTCCAGGCGGCTTCCTGCTCTTCCGGCGACGTGTTCTTGGGAATGCCCCAGCCCCAACCGCCGCTTTCGCCATGGCCACCCGGCATCACCGACAGGCCGACCTTGCCGGCGACCGTCGGACACTTCACGGCATCGTCCATCTGCGGCAGCATCCACCAATAGGTGACCATGCTGAAGGCCGAACCGCTGCACATCAGGCGCATGGTGTCATCGAGCGTCGCCGACACGGCACCCTGCTGGGCGCCATGCTGGATGTTGTCGACATAGAGATCGAGCGCCTTCTTGGCCTCTGCCGTGTCGAGGCCCGCCTTGCCGTCGGCATTGAGATAGCTGCCGCCGGCGGAGAACAGGTAGTTGGAGAATTCCATGCTGTTGGGATCGCCGCGCTGGCCCTGCATCGCGGCTCCGGCGACGCCGGCATTGGCCTTCATGAATTTGGAAATCGCCACATAGTCTTCGAGGGTCGTCGGCAAAGCGAGTTCCTTGCCGGTTGCCGTCTTGTAGGCGGCCTTGAGCTTCTCGTCGCCGATCAGGTCCGTGCGGTAGAGGAGGCCCATCGAGTAGTTGTACATGGGCACCAGGAACAGCTGGTCCTTGGTTCGACCGAGCAGGTCAAGCGTCGAGGGAATGAAGGGGCTCAGATCGTATTTGGATTTCTCGACGAAGGGTTTCAGGTCGGCCAGCCAGCCGGCCGCCGGAAATTCGCCGGCCCACAGGAAGTCGACCTCGAGCACATTGTAGTAGCTCTGCGACGCGGTCAGCTGCGACACCAGCTTGTCGTGCATGTCGGGATAGCCGATCTTCTCGAACTCGACCTTGATGCCGGTCTGCTTCTCGAATTCGGGCAACAGCGCTTCGATGATCTTGGTTTCCGGCACGTCCTCCATCAAGGCGTGCAAGGTGATGGGCTCGGCCGCCCTGGCCGGAAGCGATGCGCCGACAACAGCTGCCCCGCTCACGGCCGTCATCAGCATTTTGATCAAGGTCTGCTTGTTCCAAGTCATAACTCTCTACTCCTCTTTCCCTCTGGACGCGGCGGTGATCCCGTCACGATTTCATAACCGGCTAGCGAGCCATGTCGGCTCTCGGAGCGGCCGGCCTATTTCACGCTGCCGAACGTCAAGCCCTGGACGATGAAACGCTGGATGAAGCGGGACGCCACGACCAGCGGCAGGATGGCAAGGACGACGCCGGCAGAGACCTTGGCGATCTGGACGCCATTCGAGGTCTGCAACGCGGCGAGCGCAACCGGTATGGTCGCCGTCTTGGGCCCGCTCAAAACCAGGGCAAACAAAAACTCATTCCACGCCAGGATGAAACCGAGCACGCCGGCGGCCGCGATACCGGGCATCGACACCGGCAGCACAATGCGCCAGAAGGCGCCCCAGGCGGTCGCGCCGTCGGTCATCGCCGCCCACTCCAGATCGACTGGAATGCCTTCGAAGAAGCCCATCAGGATCCAGGTCAGGAAAGGCAGGTTGAGCGCGGCATAGACGATGATCAGCCCGGTCAGAGAATTGCTGAGCTCCAGGCTTCGAAACAGCGTGAAGGTCGGCAGCACCAGCGCCACGGGCGGCAGCATTTGCGTCGCCAGAACGGCAAAACGCGCCCAACGACCGCCCGTGCGGAAGCGGGCGAAGGCATAACCGGTGGTCGCGGCAAAAGGCAATGCGAGCAGAACCGAGCCGAGCGCGACGATCAGGCTGTTGAGGTAGGACTGACCGAAGCGGCTCGACAGCAGCGCCGAATAATTGTCCGTCGTAAAGGCCGGCATCAGCTCGTTGCTGTAGGATAGCTGCTCGGGCACGAAGCTTGTCCGCAGCACCCAGAGCGGCGGCAGCAGCACGATGGCGCAGACGACAATCAGCCCGAAATGCAGGCCGAAGCGGCGACGAAAGGCCGGCCGCTCGTTTCTGTCCATGCTGGTCATAGCGTGGCCCCCATGAGGCTCGGCCGCGCGATGACCAGTTCGGTTTCGGGATCAAAGAGGTGCATCGGCAGCGGGTCGATGTAGAGTTCGACGATCGAGCCGACGGGCGCCGTGAAATAACGGCTCAGGCGGGCGGCGATCTCCAACGGCTTGTCGCCGCCGGCGGAGTGGGCATCATCCATGCCGGTGGCCTGACCGGCAATCTGGCCGATCAGGACGTTCTCGGCGCCGAGAGCCTCGACGGCCACGACCCGTACGGCAATCTTCTGCCAGTCCGGCTTGTCGGGGCTTTCGTGGAAATCCTCGGCCCGCACGCCCAGAATGACGCGGCGCCCGACACGCTCGCCATAGGCGTTGCGGTGGCGGTCGGGGACGGCAAGCACGGCACCACTGTCGGTCAGGACGGAGAGCCCTTCGCCAGGTGCGGGCTGAAGCGTGGCCGGAATGAGGTTCATCGGCGGCGTCGCCAGGAAGCGCGCGACGAAGGTGTTGACCGGATCGGCATAGACTTCAAGCGGCCGGCCGGCCTGGACCAGGCGACCATCGCGCATGATGCATATGCGGTCGCCCATGGTCATGGCCTCGACCTGGTCGTGCGTGACATGGACAATGGTACGGCCGAGGCGCCGGTGCAGCTTGACGAGTTCGAGCCGCATTTCGGCGCGCAGCTGCGCGTCGAGGTTGGACAGCGGCTCGTCAAGCAAGAAGGCCGCCGGTTCGCGAACGATCGCCCGACCGAGCGCGACACGCTGCCGCTGGCCGCCCGAAAGCGCAGCCGGCTTGCGGCCGAGAAGGTTCTGCAGACCGAGCAGGTTCGCGGCGTCCGCAATCTTGGCATCGATGACCGCTGCGTCGGTGCCGCGCATCTTCAGCCCGAAGGCCATATTCTGCCGCACCGACATATGCGGATAGAGCGCGTAGCTCTGGAACACCACGGCGACGTTGCGGTCGCGCGGCGCGACATTGGCGACGCTCTTGCCACCGATGCGAAGATCGCCGGAGGAGATACTCTCCAGGCCGGCAATCATCCGCAGCGTCGTCGATTTGCCGCATCCCGACGGGCCGAGAAAGATCACGAATTCACCGTCAGGAATGGTGAGATCGACCTCATGCACCCCGTAATTGCCATTGCCGTAGAGCTTGGAAACGCGATCGAGCTCGATAGACCCCATAGACTTTCCTCATGAACCCGTCTGGCCCGGCTGAACGCCGAAGGCCGAAGTCGAGCGAACGGTCATCTTAGAGAACAAAATATAACATTAAAAGCCTACCCTCTGATCATATGTGTTCACTTTTTTGGATGGCGCGTGCCAGCATCAGGATCCGGCTACAGCCGCCAAAAGCCGTCAGGTCATGTAGACGCCGCCGGTCACGTTGACGCCCTGGCCAGTCATGAAGCGGGCTTGATCCGAGCAGAGGAACACGACGACGTCGGCGACATCCTCCGGTAGCTCGAGCCGGCCGAGCGGCGTCTGCGCGATATAGTCGGCGACCACCCGTTCGGGCGTGACTTGCCGCAGATGCGCCTCCCACTCGACTTCTCGCGATTGCATGCCGGTCTTGACGAACCCCGGGCAGACGGCATTGACGCGTATCCCTTTGGGCGCGAGCTCGCGGGCAAAAGCTTGCGTCCAGCCGAGCACGGCGAACTTGGATGCCGAATAGTGCGCCAGGAGCGGCGCACCGACCTTCGCGGCAAGCGAGGCGGTGTTGACGATGCAGCCCGTTCCCTGCTTGACAAAATGCCGTCCAGCGATCTGATTTGCCAGGAATACACCGCGTGCATTGACCGAGAAGTTGAAGTCCCACTCCTCGTCGGTCAGATCGAGCGCGTGCTGCATGGTGGACACGCCGGCATTGGCAATCAGGATATCGCAGCCGCCTAGCGCTTCCAACACAGTGGCGAAGGCCGCCTCGACGGATTCACGACGGCGAACATCGACCGCAACAGGCGTAGCACCCCCGCCAATCTCCTCGGCCGCCTTGCGCGCCGCCTTGGGATCCAGATCACCGATCGCCACGGCGACACCCTGCCGTGTCAAGGCGGTCGCGATCGCCCGACCGATCCCCGCGCCGCCGCCCGTCACGAAGGCACGCTTGCCCGCAAGTTCGGCAAGCACTGGAGGAATGACGGAGACAGCCGGCATGGTCGTATTCTCTCTGCTTGATGGCGGAATGCGTTCTGTTGATATGAAGATGCATACCAATAAATTCGAACACTGCAAACATATTTTTGTTTGAAAATGTTTGATCATGCGATAGGGTCAAAACTGCAGACCGCTTCGTCAGCAGCTTACCCACCGGATAAATCGATGGCAGACGACACCGCCCCCTCTCTATCGCCCACGCACGGCGCACCGCGTGATGCCGATCGTCAGCGCCTTCTCGCGCACGATCGGCAGGCACGCATCCTGGCTTTGCTGCGCCGGACGGGGTCGCTCACCGTCGCTGCGGCCGCGGCCGAACTTGCCGTGTCCGACATGACGATCCGCCGCGATCTCGTCGAATTGGAACGCGAGGGCAGGCTGGTGCGAATCCATGGCGGCGCGATCGAGGCCGACACCCCGCCGCTGGTCGCCATGGACAGTGAGGAGCCGAGTTTCGATTCGCGCTTGCGCCAGCGCCGCGACCCGAAGACCGCGATTGCCGCAGCCGCGGCCGCGCTGGTCTCGGGATACCGCACGATCGCGATGGATGTCGGCACCACCACCTATCTGATGGCCGAGCACCTCAGGGACCTTCCGCATGCCAAGGTGTTCACCAACAGCCTCAGGATCGCGGCGCTGCTGAACGGCGGCGCGCCCGAGGTCTATGTTGCCGGCGGCCGCGTACGGGCCGACGAGATGTCGACCGGCGGGCCTGCGGCCATCGCCCAGTTCGAGGCGCTGTGGTTCGACGTCGCCGTGATCGGCGTCTCCGGCATCACGGCGGACGGCCTCTTCGATTATTCCTTCGATGATACCGATATGAAGCGCGCCTATCTGAGACGCTCAGGCACCAAGATCGTGCTGTGCGATTCCGCCAAATTCCTGCGCATGTCGCTGGTACGGATAGCGCCACTGTCGGACATCGACATCCTCATCACCGATGCCGAGCCGCCGGCCAAGATCGCCGCGGCGCTCGGTGCGGCCAAGGTCGACCTGCGCATCGCGCCGCCACTGACGCGCGACTGAGGCGCAACATTTTCACTTATTCCCAAGGAGAAGACTCGATGGTATTTGAATTTTTCGGCGACAAGAAGAAGGCTGTCATCTCGATGGCACATATCGGTGCCCTGCCGGGAACGCCCCTCTATGATGCCGATGGCGGCCTCGACAAGCTGATCGATGGCGTACTCTCCGACATCCGCAAGCTGCAGAGCGGCGGCGTCGACGCCATCATGTTCGGCAACGAGAACGACCGCCCCTATGTCTTCAAGGCGCCGCCGGAAGGCATTGCCGCCATGACCGCGATCGTCCAGGCGGTGAAGCCCGAGCTGAAAGTGCCGTTTGGCGTCAATTATCTCTGGGATCCGACCGCCAGCGTCGCGATCGGGGCGGCCACCGGAGCCCGTTTCGTGCGCGAGATCTTCACCGGCCTGTTCGCTTCCGACATGGGCCTGTGGGAGCCCGATTGCGCCGCCGCCTCGCGCCTGCGGCACAATCTTGGTCGCGACGACATGAAGCTTCTCTTCAACATCAATGCCGAGTTCGCACACTCGCTCGACCAGCGCCCGATTGAATTGCGCGCCAAGAGCGCGGTGTTCTCGTCGATGGCAGACGCGATCCTCGTTTCCGGTCCGATCACTGGCCAGCCGGCCGACCAGTCCCACCTGCGCAGCGTCTGCGAGACGATCAAGGACGTGCCGGTCTTCGCCAACACCGGCGTGAGCATCGACAATGTCCGCGATGTCCTTTCGCTGGCGAGCGGCGTCGTGATCGGGACCCATTTCAAGATCGACGGCAATACCTGGAACGCCGTCGACGGCGATCGGGTCAAGCGCTTCATGGACGTTGTCGCCACTTTGCGCTGAGAACGGCTTCACGGCGATGCCGGCCATCGCGCCGGCTCGCGGTGATCATATCGGTCGTTGCGGGCCGGCGTCCGGAATGATCGACTGGTATCGAGCAGCGGGACACGACGAGGCAGACAGGTTCGCCCGCCTACCCTTCCCGGCATTTCAATGGATTCGACATGGCGTTCGTTCTCGGTCTCGATATCGGCACCACCTCGACGATCGGTATTCTGATCCGGCTTCCCGATCAGGTGCTGGGCCTCGCCTCGCGCCCCGTCACGCTGCATTCCGAGCATGCGGGCTGGGCCGAGGAAGATCCCGCGCAATGGTGGACCAATGTCCGCGACATCGTGCAGGAGTTGCTCAGGACCAGCGGCATCAAGGCCGAAGAGATCGTGGCGGTCGGCACCACCGGCATGCTGCCGGCGGTCGTTCTTCTGGACGACCAGGGCGAAGTGCTGCGGCCGAGCATCCAGCAGAGCGACGGCCGCTGTGGCGCCGAAGTGACCGAACTGCGGACCGAATGCGATGAGGCGGCTTTCATCGCCAAGGCCGGCAACGGCATCAACCAACAGCTCGTCACCGCAAAGCTGCGCTGGATAGAACGTCACGAGCCGGAGGTGTTCAGCCGCATCGCCACCGTTTTCGGCTCCTATGACTATATCAACTGGCGCCTCACCGGCGAACGTGCGGTCGAGCAGAACTGGGCGCTGGAGGCCGGCTTCGTCGATGTTTCGACTCACCGGATCGACGATGATCTGGTGGCGCTCGCGCACATACCGCGCTCGGTCGTGCCCCGAAAGATCGCCTCGCATGAGATCCTCGGTTCCGTCTCGGCGAAGGCCGCGGATGAGACCGGCCTGATGGCGGGAACACCTGTCGTCGGTGGTGCGGCCGACATGATCGCCTCCGCGCTCGGCGCCGGGGTCGCCAAGCCAGGCGACGTCCTCCTGAAATTCGGCGGCTCGGTCGATATCCTGATCGCCACCGATCAGATCAAGCCCGATCCGCGCATGTACCTCGATTATCATCTGGTGCCGGGCCTGTTCATGCCCAATGGCTGCATGTCGACCGGCGGCTCGGGCCTCAACTGGTTCGTACGCAATTTCGCCGGCGGCGAGGTGGCCGCGGCACAGGCCAAGGGCATTTCGGTACACCAGCGGCTCGATGCGCTGGCGGCAGAGCGTCCCGCCGGTGCCGACGGCATCATCATCCTGCCCTATTTCCTTGGCGAGAAGACGCCGATCCATGATCCAGCGGCCCGTGGCGTGATCGATGGGCTGACGCTGTCGCACGATATCGGCCATGTCTGGCGCGCTTTGCTCGAGGCCTATGCCTTTGCCACCGCGCATCATGTCGAGGTGCTCAACGACATGGGCCACCGGACCGAGCGTTATCTCGCCTCCGACGGCGGCTCGAGCAGCAAGGTCTGGATGCAGATTGTCGCGGATGTCTTGCAAAAGCCGGTCCAACGCCTGACCGGGCACCCCGGCTCTTGCATCGGCGCTGCCTGGACGGCGGCGATCGGCGTCGGCCTGACCGACGACTGGTCGGGCGTTTCCGGTTTCGTCAGCTTCGCCGACCGGCTGGATCCCGACCCGCGCAAGGCTGACATCTACCGCGATGGCTATCGCCGCTATCGCGATCTCTATGCGCGACTGTCGGCTCCTGGCGCGACCAAAGCGGGATCGTCATCGTGATGTATCGCGCCGTCGCCTGGGACATCGACGGAACGCTGATCGACAGCGAGCCGTTGCATCATCGATCTCTCCTCGCCGGCTGCCGCAACTGGAACGTCGATCTTGACGACCTGCCCGACCAGGCCTTTCGCGGCATCCATATGGGCGACGTCTGGACAATGCTGCGTCCGCGTCTCCCAGTCGGGCTCGACCAGGCGGAGTGGCTCGCCGCCATCAATGCCCACTACGTCGCCAACCGGGCGGACGCCGTCCCGATTCCCCAGGCGGTCGAGACGATCCGGACCCTGGCTGACCGCGGCGTCCCGCAGGTCTGCGTGTCGAATTCCGGCCGGCAAGTCGTCAATGCCAATCTCGCTGCGCTCGGCGTGCTCGACCATATGAGTCTCACAATCAGCCTCGACGACGTTTCGGTCGGCAAACCCGACCCAACGCCCTATCGCGAGGCCTGCCGGCAGCTCGCCATAGCTCCTGGGTCCGTCGTGGCCGTGGAAGACAGCCGCACCGGCACCAAGGCCGCACGGGCCGCCGGTCTGTTCGTGGTTGGCTATCTCCCCAGCGGCGGCCTGCTCGGCGACGTCGATCTCAGTACCAACCGTCTGTCGTCGATCCTGGATCTGTTTCCCGTCTGAGGATTTGCGCGTCGCCACGTCCCGGTGTCGCTTGGCATACCGGTAGAGGATCGGGCCTCAGCCGGCTGGTCGAGCGAATGCCTTGGCAGGAACTGACGAACGAACGTTGGGCCGGTTCTGCTCGTTGGTATGCCGCTCAGTTTGTGCAGGCGACACGCTATTTGTTGTCAAAAGCTGCATATCCTATTTCTCGCATCGGTCAACGAAAAATTTCTCGCATCTCCACTGTATCTCATAGCTACCTGTTTTTCATCAATTTTTTAACCCAGCATGATCGACTTCGCGCCGACCATGCCAGAATCCTCTTGCGCCGAGGCTGAATTTTAGGCATTTAAGGATCTAGTTTGTATCTTTAACATGCAAAATTAGTCATCGGAGGATCTGAATGCGGCGTCTTGGTATCCATTCATTTGTCTGGACAAACGGCCTGACCCAGGAGGGCCTGGAAATGGCGCTCGCCAAGTCGGCGGAGCATGGTTACCGCCTGATCGAGTTCGCCTATCTGCAGCCCGAGAAATTCGACCTCGACCGCCTGGCGAAACAAGCCAAGGCGCTGGACATCGAGATCGTGGTCACGATGGGCCTGTCGGCAGATGCAGACGTCTCGAGCGAGGACAAGGCCGCCGTCGCCAAGGGAAAGGCGCTGTTGTCCGACGCGGTCAAGGCGGTCCGCGACATCGGCGGTATCCGATTGGGCGGCATTCTCTATTCGATGCACGGCAAGTATGACGGGCTGCCCACGCGGACCGGCTGGATGAACAGCGCCGATGCCATCGCCGCGACCGCCGAGGTCGCCAAGGATAGCGGCGTGCAGATCGTTCTGGAAGTGGTGAACCGCTTCGAGTCCAACCTCTTGAATACGACCGCGCAAGGCCTGAAATTCATCAAGGACACCGGCCGCGACGACGTCTTCTTGCATCTCGACACGTTCCACATGAACATCGAGGAGGCGAGCCAGGCCGATGCGATCCGTCTGGCCGGGGACAAGCTCGGCTATTTCCACTTCAACGAGAACTACCGCGGCTATCTCGGCACCGGTACGATCGATTTCGCGAGCATCTTTTCCGCCCTGGTGGACATTGGCTTCCACAATCGCGACTTCACCTTCGAGAGCTTCTCCAGCGCCATCGTCGATGAAGCCCTGTCGCGGGTATGCGGCATCTGGCGCGACACCTGGACCGACAACAATCCGCTCGCCGCGCATGCCAAGGCCTTCATCGAAAGCCGTTGGGAAGAGGCCGTGCGCCGGGCCGAGATCAACAAGGCTGCCTGAAGGCGAAAGGGCTGCGGGCCGACAAGCGCCCGCGCCATCTCATCCCGAGGAGGACGGGAAGATGACGCAGAACGAAGCTATCCCCAACGAGAACGGCGCCACTGCGCCGCTTCTCCTCAGCGCTGAAAATGTCGCGAAGAGCTTTGCAGGCGTTCCCGCCCTGGTCGGCGGGCGGATTCTGTTGCGCGCTGGCACGGTCAATGCCTTGTGCGGTGGCAACGGTGCCGGGAAGTCGACCTTCCTCGGCGTGTTGATGGGGATGCTGCGGCGCGACGCCGGATCCGTCGCGGTGAAAGGCCGGGAGGTGAATTTCTCCTCCCCCGCCGAGGCGCTCGATGCGGGTATCGCCATTATCACCCAGGAGCTTAGCCCCTTCCTGGACATGACCGTCGCCGAGAACCTCTATCTTGGCCGCGAACAGCGGCGCGGCCGCTTCTTCGTCGACGACAAGTGCATGCTAAGCGACGCGGAGGCGATCCTCGCGCGGTTGAAATTCAACATCCCCGCGGGTGCGCGGCTGCGCGATCTTTCGATCGCGCAGACCCAACTCGTCGAGATCACCAAGGCAATCAGCCGCCGCAGCGACATCCTGATCATGGACGAGCCCACCTCGGCCATTGGCGAGCGCGAGGCGCAGATGCTGTTCGACGCGATCCGCACTCTGACCGCGGAGGGCGTAGGCATCATTTATGTCTCGCACCGCCTGACCGAGATCTTCGAGATCGCGGACGATTACACGGTCTTCCGCGACGGCCGTTTCGTAGGCGGCGGATCGATTTCGGAAATCGACCGCAAGGGCCTGATCCGGTCGATCGTCGGCCGCGACCTGTTGGACCATCATCGCGAACCGAAGGATATCGGCCCGCAGAAACCCTTGCTCGAAGCCCGCGGCTTTGCGTCGAAGGGAAAGTTCGCCGACATCGACATGACCGTTCATGCGGGAGAGATCGTCGGCATATACGGGCTTCTCGGCTCCGGTCGCAGCGAGTTCGTGAATGCACTCTACGGAAACGAGCCGCGGGATTCCGGCCAGGTGCTGATCGAGGGGAAGCCCGTCGATCTCAAGACGCCTGCCGATTCCATCGGCGCCGGCATTTCGCTGGTCACGGAGGACCGCAAGCGAACGGGCCTGTCGCTGACCGCGTCGGTCGCCCACAACATCACCGTGGCCAACCTGCCGCATTATGCGCGCAAGGGCTTCATGAACGGATCGGCGGAAGCCAGGAGCGTGGTCGAGCACATCGAGCGCTTCTCCATCAAGACGGCGTCGCCGGACCTGCCCGTGCAATCCCTGAGTGGCGGCAACCAGCAGAAAGTTGTCCTTGCGCGCTGCGTCGACACCAACCCCAGGATCCTGATCTGCGACGAGCCGACACGCGGCGTCGACGAAGGCGCCAAGCGCGAGATCTACACCTTCCTCGCCAATTTCGTGAAGGCGGGAAACGCCGTGCTGATG
>NZ_RZQL01000195.1 GCF_003997935.1 Mesorhizobium sp. M7A.F.Ca.US.006.01.1.1 | reverse complement strand
GTTTTATGCCGCGCGCCGGCAACGCGAGGCCTGGCCGGGTGCCTATGTCGCCGGCGACCGCGGCTCGGAGGGCGTGTTCTCGCTGTGGTCTATCGCCGACAATCTGACCATCCGCAGTCTGAATGCGCTGACGCGGGGCGGCATGATTTCAGGCGCCGCCGCCCGCAAGCTGGCCGAGACCTGGTCGGAGCGGCTCAAGGTCAAGGCGCCTTCGATCGACACGCCGATCCTGTCGCTGTCCGGCGGCAACCAGCAGAAGGTGTTGTTCGCCCGCGCGCTGGCGTCGGATGCCGAGGTGATCTTCCTCGACGACCCGATGCGCGGCGTCGATGTCGGCACCAAGCAGGAGGTCTACTGGCTGATCCGCGCCGAGGCCGAGAACGGACGCTCCTTCGTCTGGTACACGACCGAGCTCGAAGAGCTGACCAATTGCGAGCGCATCTATGTCTTCCGCGAGGGACGCGCCGCCACCAGACTGGAAGGCGAGGCCATCGAGACCGGCCGTATCCTGCAGGCGTCGTTCGGAGGCGAGCATGTCTGACGCGGCTACCCGTGTTCCCGCCCGTTCCTCTTCCAATGCGCGCCTGGCCTTGCTTAACGCCTTGCAGGTCGGCCTGCCGGCGATCGCACTGCTGGTCATGCTCGCCATCATCTTCAGCATTCGCCCGGCAGCGATGAGCTATTTCGGCTTCCACCTTCTGTTCAAGCTCTCGGTGCCGCTGGTCTTTGCTGCGCTGGCGCAGATGATGGTGATCATGCTGGGCGACATCGACCTGTCCAATGGCGCCTTTGTCGGGCTGATCACCTGCGTCACCGCTCTCTATCTCGGGGATGCGCCGGCAATCGCGGCGCTTTGCTACCTGCTCCTGATCGCCGCCTATGCCGGCTTCGGCCTGCTTATCCATTCGCGGCAACTGCCGTCGATCATCGTGACGCTGGGCATGTCCTTCATCTGGCTCGGCATCGCTGTCATCCTGCTGCCGGCACCGGGTGGCTCGGCGCCGGCATGGCTGGCTTCCTTCATGAGTTGGCAGCCGCCTTTGATGCCGCTGTCGATCTGGCTGGCGGCACTGGCGGCGCTCGCCGGCCATCTCGTCATCTCGCGCTCCTCCTATGGCGTGGTGTTGCGCGGCGCCGGCAGCAATCCGCGCGCCGTCGAGCGCGCCGGCTGGTCCGTTATCGGCATCCGCGTCGCTGTCTATGCCGCCGCCGGCCTGCTCGCCTGTCTGGCCGGACTGACGCTGACCGGCCTCACCACATCGGGCGACGCCAATGTCGCGCCGGCCTATACGCTGCTCGGCGTCGGCGCGGTGATCCTCGGCGGCGGCGCCTTCACCGGCGGCGTCGTATCGCCGGTCGGCACGGTGATCGGTGCGCTGACGCTGTCGCTCGCGGGCTCGCTTTTGTCCTTCCTGCAGGTGCCGCCGACGTGGCAGATCGGTGCCCAGGGTGTCATCCTGTTTCTCGTTCTGGCCGGGCGCGTGCTTTTGTCGGAGCGGGCGCGATGACCCGAAGATTGAGCCTCGCCCCGTGGACCTACGGCTTCATCGTGGCGCTCGCAATGTGGGTGGGGACATCAGCCTATTCCGGTATAGGCAGCGCCGGCGCCACGCTCTCGGGCGCGCTCGCGTTCGGCGCTTTCAGCGTCGTGGTGGGAACCGGGCAGATGTTCGTCGTCGCCTCCGGGCCGGGCAATATCGACCTGTCCGTGCCATCCGTGCTGACGCTGGCCGCCTATGTATCGATGATGGTCATGCAAGGGTCCGACGGCATGCTGTTGCCTGGCCTGCTTGCAGCATTTGCCGTCGGCGCCATTGCCGGGGCCGCGAACTTCCTTGCCATCGTCGCGCTCAGGCTGCCGCCGATCATCGCCACGCTCGCCTGGAGCTTCGTCTTCCAGTCGCTTGCCTTCAATCTCGGTGGCCAGGCGACGCTCAAGCCACCGGCCGGCCTTTCCCGCTTCACCGCGTTGAGCCTTGGCGGCGTGCAGATCATGCCGATTGTGGTGATGGTGCTGACGCTGGTCGCCATGGTTGTTCTCAGACGCACGGTCTGGGGCCGGCAATTGCTGGCCACCGGTCAGAGCGAGCCGGCGGCGCGGCTTGCCGGCATCAACGTCGCCCGGGTGCGGCTGACGGCCTATATGCTGTGCGGCACGGCCGCGGCACTTGCCGGCTTCCTGCTTGCCGGCTTCAGCGGCGGTGCCGCGCTCAACATGGGCGACGCTTATCTGATGGAATCGATCGCCGTCGTTGTGCTGGGCGGCACCAGCGTCGCCGGCGGGCAGGCCAACGCGGTCGGCATATGGGGGGCTGCATTGTTCTTCAACCTGATGTCCACCATGCTCAACACCTTTGGCATCCAGGCAGGTGTGCGCTTCCTCCTGACCGGCGCGCTGATCATCCTGATCGTCGCTCTCGTGCCGAGGCCGCGCGTCAGATGACATCCGCCACCGACACCCTCGCCGACCTGTTCGAGACCAAGGCGGTCTGCTTCGTCGACCTGACGCATCCCATGAAGCCGGGCATGCCGGTGTGGCCGACGCATCCTCACTACTGCCAGGAGATGGTGGAATCCTACGATCGCGGCGACGTCGCCTGCAATCACGCGTTGGCCATGAGCGAGCACACCGGCACGCATTTCGACGCGCCGGTCCATTTCGTCCGCGGCGGCGTTGCAATCTCGGACATTCCGGTCGAGCGCTTCTTCGGCCGTATGGTGACGATCGACGCGCGGGACTGCGCGCCCCGGCAGGCCGTCGAGCCGGATGCTATCTTCGCTTTCGAGGCCGAACAGGGCCGCGTACGGCAGGGCGACGCCGTGTTCTTCCATTTCGGCTGGGACCGGCTCTGGGACGATCCGGCTGCGTTTCTCGCTGACTGGCCCGGCCTGTCGCGGCAAGCAAGCGAATTGTTGGTCGAGCGCGGTGCGCGCATCGTCGGCTCGGACTGCCTGTCGGTCGATTGTTTCGGCAGCGAGGATTTCCCGGCGCACAATACGCTGCTTTCAGCCGGCATCCTGATCGGCGAGAATTTCGCCCGGCTTGGCGAATTGCCGCCGCTGTGCTTCCTGATCAGCTTGCCGCTGGCGATCGAAGGCGGCAGCGGATCGCCGCTGCGCGCCATCGCGCTGGTCGAAGGCTAATTCCGGCTCATGAGAAGTCCAACTGGACCTTCAGCGTTCGCTGCGGTTCCTTCTCGATAAGGTCGAAGGCGGCGCGCGCTTCCGTCGCCGCGAAGACCTGCGTGATCATGCCTTGCGGGTCGAGCCGCTTGTCGGCCAGCCATTCGACGACGCGCGGCAACAGCCGGCGGTTCAGGCGCGAGCCGACGATGGTCAGTTCCTTGCGCACCACTTCCTGCTGGCTGAGATTGGATGGGGCATCGGAAAAACCGAGCAGGCCGATGCGGCCCGCCGGGCTGGCCAGCCGGCAAGCCTCGTCAAGAAGTGCGGGAATGCCGGCGCCGTCGATGACCAGAGTGGGGCCAAGACCGTCATTTTCGCCGCGGACAGCGGCCGGCACGGGATCGCGGGCGGAGTGGATCACCCTGTCGGCACCGAAGCGAAGCGCTCGCTCGAGGCGGGCTTCGTCGATATCGGCCACAATGCAGCGTGCGCCCTTGAGCTTGGCGACCTGCAGGACAGTGACGCCGACCGTGCCGGCGCCATAGATCAGCACCGTATCGTCGGGTCCGCAACCGGTACGATCAAGCACATTGGCGGCGATGGAAAACGGCTCGGCCAGTGCCGCCAGCCCAAACGGCATATCTCCTGGAACCGGTATGGCATTTGCCGCAGGCGCCGCGACGAAGGCGCGAAAACCGCCGTCGCGGTGAACGCCCATCACTTCGAGGTTGGCGCAGACATTGGAGCGGCCGACCCGGCAGGGATAGCAGTGGCCGCACGACACCACGGGATCGATCACCACGCGGTCTCCCACCGCTATGCCGGTCACATTGCGTCCGAGCGCGGTTACCGTGCCGGCGAATTCATGGCCGATGATGCGCGGGTAGACGGCGAACGGATTGGAGCCGTGCAGGATGTGAATGTCGGAGCCGCAGATGCCGGCACGGCTGACGTGGACGACGACTTCGCCGGCGCCGGGCTCTGGCATGGTGCCCTGCCGGACTTCCAGCGACCGCGGCGCGCGAACGAGAACTTCAAGCATGGTCTCACCACTTGTATACTAGTCGACCAGTGACTCAACTTCGTTGCGCCGTCAAGCCGCAAGCGCGGGTGGCGGTAGTTTCCCAGGGAGATCGAGCAAGGTCGAATGCGAGGTGACGGCCTGCCGCGACGCTTAATTCGCCGGCGGCGCTCATGGTCAAGATTTGTTGACCTCCACACAACCAGAAATGACTACCGCTTGGCTATTTGTCGGACCATAAGACAGGCCGTGTGATCGGGCCTCGGCTGGCTTGCCGCACGGAAGGCGATCTTGCCTTTGAACGCGGATGCGCCAACTGGGGTAGAGCAGCCGCCTTCATGACGGAATTGGCAATAGAATTGGAACAGCCTCAATTTGCCACCGAGCGCGACCCGAGGCTGAGACTGATTATCCCAATCATCGTCGCCATCGCCTTTCTGATGGAGCAGCTCGATTCCACCATCATCACCACCGCGATCCCCGCCATCGCGCGCAGCCTCGACACGACGCCCGTCAGGCTGAACCTGGCGATCACCACCTACATCCTGACACTGGCCGTATTCATTCCCGTCAGCGGCTGGTTCGCCGACAGGTTCGGCGCACGAAAAGTGTTCGCGCTGGCGCTTTTCACCTTCACCCTCGGCTCGGCGCTGTGCGGCATGGCCAACAGTTTCGGCATGCTGCTGGCGATGCGCGCCCTGCAGGGGCTGGGCGGCGCGATGATGACGCCGGTCGGGCGGCTGATCCTGCTGCGCAGCTTTCCGCGCAGCCGGCTTATCACCGCCATGACCTACACGACCTTGCCCGCCATCATGGGGCCGGTGATCGGGCCGCTGCTCGGCGGCCTGTTGACCACTTACGCGTCATGGCGCTGGATATTCTATGTCAACGTGCCATTCGGTTGTCTCGGCATTCTGGCGGCGTTGCGCTTCGTCGACGATTTCCGCGAGGAAGCGGTGCAGCGCTTCGACTTCGCCGGGTTCCTGATGGTGGGATGCGGAGTCGCGCTGCTGCAGTTCGGGCTGGAAAGCATCGGTAGGCCGATCATCTCTGTTTCGGCGACAGCGTTGGTGTTGGCCGCCGCGATCCTGCTACTGCTCGCCTTCGGGCGCTATGCGCGCCGCGTCGTTGCACCGGCGGTCGATCTGACGCTGTTTCGATTTCGTTCGTTCTGGGTCGGTACGCTGGCTGGCGGCCTGTGCCGCGTTGGCCTCAACGGCGTGCCTTTCCTGTTGCCGCTGATGCTGCAGGTCGGCTTTGGCATGAGCCCGGTCACCTCGGGCTCGCTGACATTCGTCGGCTCCTTCGGCGCCTTGCTCATTCGGCCGCTGCTGTCGCCGCTGTTGCGGCGCTTCGGCTTCAATATCGTGCTGATCGGCAGTGCGGTGGTCGGTTCCGCCGCTGTCGGGGGCTTCGCCTTGATCGAAGCCAATACGCCGCACTGGATGATCGGCCTTTACGTCTTTGTCTTCGGGGTCATCCGGTCGGCGCAGTTCATGACCTCCAACACGCTGTCCTATGCCGATCTGCCGGCCGACAAGCTCAGCCGCGCCACCAGTCTCGGCGGCGTCCTGCAGCAGCTCAGCGTTTCCCTGGGCGTTTCGATCGCCGCCATGGTGCTGGGCCTTGTCGCAGGAGAAACCCACATCGTGACAGCGGAACACTTCCACCAGGTGTTCCTGCTGACCGCGGTCATCCCGCTGCTGTCCATTCCTGGTTTCATGTACCTGCGTGCCGAGGACGGCTTGCAGGTCAGCGGTCACGTTCGATCGGGCAACTCTGGCAAATGATGCCGAGTGTATACGGGCATACGTATATCCATGCGAAGAAGGTTCCTTTAGACTGCAGTCACGGGAAGGGGCCAGCGATTGCGAGGATTTGCAGAAAGCGTGATGCAGGGGCCGCGAACCGTGGCCGAACAGGTCGCCAATGTCCTGCGCGAAGCGATTGCCAGTGGAACCATCAAGGCGGGCACTCCGCTGCGCCAGGATGAATTGGCCGAGCAGTTTGGCTTTAGCCGCATGCCAATCCGTGACGCCCTTCGCCAATTGGAAGCCGAAGGTATCGTTTCCATCCATCCGACAAAAGGCGCGCAGGTCGCCCGGATGGACAGCGCCGAGATCAGTGAAATCTATGCGATGCGCGAATTGCTCGAATGCGAGGCGTTGCGGCTTTCGCTTCCCAATCTCGCCGGCGCGAAGCTCGACGAGGCGGAACAGGTACTCGACCAGATCGACGCGGAGCGCAATGTCGGCCGATGGGGCGCGCTGAACCGTGCCTTTCATCTGGCTCTCTACGACGCCTGCGGCAACCATCGATTGCTTGGCCTGATCGAGGCGCACCACAATGCCGCCGATCGCTACGTCCGCATCCTGCTGTCGAACCTGGACTATCGCAGCCGCTCGCAGACGGAGCATCGCGACCTGCTGGCCGCCTGCCGGCGGCGCGACGGCGACAGGGCCATAAGCATTCTGCGGCAGCATCTTCGCGAGGGAAGCGAGACGCTGGTCAGCGCGATCAGGGAAGATGGCCTGTCGCGAAAACCCTGACGGTGTGGCTCGGGCCCCGGTTGCCTCTGCGCACGATCACTGCCACATATTGCAACATCGATACTCGATTCGAGGATCATCATGTCCCCCGACAGCAGCCTGCCGGCGCGCGCCCTTGCTCCACGTCGCCACGAAGAGATCCTTCGGCGGCTGGGCGCCCAGGGGTCTGTCAGTGTCGCCGAACTGGCCGGGTTCTTCGATGTCTCACGCGAAACCATCCGCCGCGACCTGAAGCTGCTATCGGACAAGGGGCAGCTCGGCATCGTCCATGGCGGCGCCGCCCGCTTCGAGCCGAGCGAACCCGCAATGAGCTTGCGCAGCCATGAAAATGCCGGAGGCAAGGCCGCGATCGGCAGGTTGGCCGCCGGTCTCGTGAAGGACGGCATGGTGGTGTTCCTCGATTCCGGCACCACCACATTGGCCGTCGCACAAGCCATGACCGAACTGCGCGATCTCACCATCTGCACGGCGAGCCTGAAGATCGCGCTTCTGCTGTGCCACGTCTCAGGCATGCGTGTGCATATGCTGGGTGGCGAAGTCGATCCCGGCGAAGAAGCGGCCTCCGGCATCGACATGCTGGAAGCCATGTCGCGCTTTCGCGTCGACATCGCCTTCCTCGGTGGTGGCGCGCTGTCGCCCGACGGCGAGGTCACCGATTTCACCCGCGCCGGCGCCGAACAGCGCAGCCGCATGATCGCGCTTGCCGCCAAAACCTACTTCGTTCTCGACAGCAGCAAGTTCGCAAAGCTGACGCCGCTCCGGGTCCCGAACTTTCAACGCGCCGCCGGCGTAATCGTCGACGCGAAGCCTCAGGCTGACATCGCTGAAGCGCTTGCGCGCAAGGGACTTGAGCTGATGGTTGCACCTTGATGTGATATTTTGTGACATTTTGTGTTGATATTTGGAATCTGCCTGTTATGATCCTGCGCGTGTCAAAACGGCAGGATCTCCCATGGCAAACGAATTCCCCACCCAGGCGCGTGTCGTCATCATCGGCGGCGGTATCATCGGCTGCTCCGTCGCATACCATCTGACGAAGCTCGGCTGGACTGATATCGTTCTGCTCGAGCAAGGCCAGCTCAGCGGCGGCACCACCTGGCACGCCGCCGGCCTTGTCGGGCAGCTGCGCAGTCATGCCAACATGACCAGCCTGATCAAATATTCCACGCAGCTCTACAGCGAGTTGGAAGCCGAGACCGGCCTTGCCACCGGCTGGAAGAATTGCGGTTCGCTGTCGGTGGCGCGCACGGCCGAGCGCATGACGGTGCTAAAGCGCACGGCCGCTTCGGCGCGTGCGCAGGGGGTGGAGATCGACGTCATCTCGCCCAAGGAGGCGGCTGATCTCTGGCCGGTGATGGCGACCGACGATCTGGTCGGCGCCGTCTGGCTGCCCGGAGATGGCAAGGCCAATCCGACCGACCTCACGCAATCTCTGGCCAAGGGCGCGCGCAATGGCGGCGCGAAAATATTCGAGCGGGTCAAGGTCACCGGCATTACGGTGAAAAACGGCGTCGCCTGCGGCGTCGAGACGGACCGTGGCGACATCGCCGCCGAAATCGTCGTCAACTGCGCCGGCCAGTGGGCGCGCAAGGTTGGGCTGATGTGCGGCGTCTCGGTGCCGCTGCATTCCGCCGAGCACATGTACATCGTCACCGGCAGGATCGAGGGCGTGCATCCGGATCTGCCGGTCATGCGCGACCCCGACGGCTTCATCTATTTCAAGGAAGAGGTTGGCGGCCTGGTCATGGGCGGCTTCGAGCCGCACGCCAAGCCATGGGGTATGAACGGCATTCCGGAAAATTTCGAGTTCGCGCTTTTGCCGGACGATTGGGATCAGTTCGAGATCCTGATGGAAAACGCGCTTGTCCGCGTGCCGCAATTGGCTGAGGCCGAGGTCAAGAAATTCTACAACGGTCCCGAGAGCTTCACGCCGGACAATAATTTTCTCCTTGGCGAGGCGCCGGAGCTGAAGAATTTCTATGTCGGCGCCGGCTTCAATTCGATGGGCATCGCCAGCGCCGGCGGTGCGGGCAGGGCGCTGGCCGAATGGATCGTCAACGCCGCGCCGACCATGGATCTATGGCCGGTCGATATCAGGCGTTTCGCCCCCTTCAACAACAATCCGCGCTGGCTGCATGACCGTGTCAAGGAAACGCTCGGCCTGCACTACGCCATGCCGTGGCCGAACCGCGAACTGGATACCGCACGGCCGTTCCGCCGGTCGCCGCTCTACGACCGGCTCGCCGTCAAGGGCGCCTGCTTCGGCTCCAAGATGGGCTGGGAGCGCGCCAACTGGTTCGCGGCACCGGGAGAAAAAGCTGAAAACGACTATGCCTTCGGCCGCCAGAACTGGCACGAGGCGGTTCGCCGCGAAATGAAGGCGACACGCGAAGCCGTCGCCGTCTTCGACCAGACCTCCTTCGCCAAGCTCCTCGTGCAAGGCCGCGATGCCTGCGCCGTGCTCAACTGGATCTGCGCCGGAAATGTCGACGTACCGGTCGGCACGTCTGTTTACACGGGCGTGCTCAATGCACGTGGCGGCTACGAAAGCGATCTCACCGTGATGCGGCTTGGCGCGGAGAAATTCCTCATCGTCACCGGGTCCGCACAGGCGGTCCACGATGCCGACTGGATCGTCAAAAACATTCCGTCCGACGCGCATGCAATCTTGACCGACGTCACCTCGTCCTACGCGGTACTGGCGTTGATGGGGCCGCGGTCACGCGATCTGCTGGGCAAACTCTCCTCGGCCGATCTCTCCAACGCCGGCTTTCCCTTCGCCACCATCCGCGAGATCGATATCGGCTATGCCACCGCCTATGCCAACCGCATGACCTATGTCGGCGAACTGGGCTGGGAACTGATCGTGCCGACCGACTTCGCCGTCGGCGTCTATAAGGCACTGCATGAGGCTGGCAGCGAGTTTGGCCTGATCGATGCCGGTTACTACGCGCTCGACGCCTTGCGCATCGAAAAGGGTTTTCGCGCCTGGGGTCGTGAACTGACGCCAGATATCAGCCCCTGGCAGGCCGGGCTTGGCTTCGCCGTGGCGATGGACAAGCCAGGTGGCTTCATCGGCCGCGACGCGCTGGTTGAGACGAAGCCATCGGCAGCACCCGCGAGACGCGTCGTGCTGTTCACGCTCGATGATGCCGAGCCGATGCTGTGGGGCGGCGAACTGATCCTGCGCGACGGCAAGCCGGTCGGCGAAGTCCGCTCGGCCGCTTACGGCCACACGCTTGGCCGCTCGGTGGCGCTCGGGCTGATCGAGAACGAGGCGGGCGTCGATGCTGCGTTCCTGAGTGGTGGCCGTTTCGAGATCGACCTTGCCGGCGTTCGCCATGCCGCGACAGCACATCTGCGCAGCCCCTACGATCCGAAGTCGGAGCGGGTGAAGGCTGATGTGGTGTAGGTTCGCGCCGCCGCCTAATCCGCCGACATGGACCTTGCCATATCCAGGAAAGCCCGCACCAGTTTGCCGCCGCTGCGTTCACGCAGGCAGATCAGCGCTTCGTCCATCAGGGTCTCGGGAGCATCGATGGTGATCGGCACCAGCCGCGAATCCTGGCCGAATTCGGCCGCCGAGACAAAGCCGATGCCGGCGCCCGAGGCGACGATCTCGCGGACGGCTTCGCGGCCCTCGGCTTCGATCGCCGGCCTCAATTCGATTTTCGAGGCGGCTGCGAGATCTTCGAGTTTCTGACGCGTCTTCGAGCCGCGCTCGCGCATGACCAGCGATTCCTGCGCGAGTTGCTTGAGTGTGAGCGACTTTTTCGCGGCCAGCGGGTGGTCGACGGATGCAAACGCGATGATCGGCGTCGAGTTGAGTTTCAGCACCTCGAAATCGCGCCCGGTCGGCACCTCGCCCAGCACGCCGATGTCGGCATCGTAGCTGTAGAGGCTGCTGATCACCGTCTCGGTGTTGCCGGCGCGCACCGAAACCTGCACGCCGGGGTAGCGGGCCCGGAAGCTGCCGAGAATGTGAAGCAGATGATGTGCGGCGTCGGCGACGATGCGCAGCGTGCCGGAACGCAGGGCGCGGGACTCCGTCAGGAGCTCGAGCGCCTGCTGCTCGGTATCGAACATGCGGTGGGTTATTTCGAGCAATTTCTGGCCCGAATGGGTCAGCGTGACCTGCTTCTTGTTCCGGTTGAACAGCAGCACGTCATACTCTTCCTCGAGCTTGCGCACCTGGTCCGAGATCGCCGGCTGGGTCAGGAAGAGCGCCTCGGCGGCGCGTGAAAAGCCACCGCAGATGGCCACTTGGTGAAAGGCTCGCAACTGGACGTAGCGCATCTTCCGTGCCTCCGACACTTCTGAAATCGCCGACATCCTATCATAAGGGCCGCTTAGGAAAAGATCGAAAGGAACGATTTGACTTATGTTTTGCCGACCCTCAGCCTGAGCATGGGTCGACATCCCTGCCGGCCGTTGGCACCGGAGGCGTCGCCATGCAATTTTCCATCATCCTGCTGCATCTGGCGGGTGCGGTCATGTTGCTGCTCTGGGCCGTGCACATGGTGCGCACGGGTGTCGAGCAGGCCTGCGGCCCCGCTTTGCGTGATGCCCTGAGGCAAGCCCGGGGTGAGCGGATCAAGTCGGCTGGCGTCGGCACCCTGCTTGCCGTGCTGCTGCAGAGCTCGACCGCCGTCGCCATCCTGGCGGCCGGGTTTGCGGCCAGCGGCATGGTTTCGGTGTCATCAGGGCTGGCGATCCTGCTGGGCGCCGATCTCGGTTCCGCCCTGGTCGTGCAGGTGCTGTCGTTCGATCTCAGCTGGCTGGTGCCGGCACTGGTCCTGGTTGGCGGTGCGATGGCCCTGAAGTTCGAGGTGGCTGGCATCAGGCAAAGCGGGCGAATCCTGATGGGGATCGCCTTCGTCCTGTTGTCGCTGCATATGATCGGCGAGGCGACCGCACCGATGCGGCAGAGCACGTTGCTGCCACTGGTGATTTCCTATCTGCGCACGGACTATTTCACCGCCTTTGCCGCAGCTGCCCTGTTCACATGGCTGATCCACTCCAGCGTCGCTGCGATACTGCTGTTCGTCACGCTTGCCGCGCAAGGCGTCTTGCCGGCCGAAGTCGGTCTGTTCTTCATTCTTGGCGCCAATTGCGGCGGCGCGCTGATCGCGGTCTGGCTGACGCGCGGCGAAGCCGTCGAGGCGCGCCGGATCCCGCTCGGCAATCTGATCTTTCGCGGCACGGCGGCGCTGGCGGCTTTGTTCGCGCTTCAGGCCGTGACCTTCCCCGCGCATCTGTTCGGCGCAACCGAAGGCCGCCAGCTGGTCAACCTGCACCTTGCCTTCAATCTGGTGCTGGTCATCTGCTGCTTGCCGTTCACCGGCATGATGGAGCGGCTGGTCGCCTTGCTGATCGCAGACAGGCCGGTGGCAAAAGCCGAGGAGGGTGGAGACTTGATGTCGCGCCGCACCAGCGCGCTCGACCGCTCCGTCATGCGCACACCCGGTCTTGCGCTAGCCAGTGCGACCCGCGAGTTGCTGCGCATGGGCGAAGTCGTCGAGGTGATGCTGCGCCCGGTGATGGATTTCTTCGACGCCGGCACCGCCGACCAGATACGCCAGGCCCAAAAACTCGATGAGGAGGTCAACCGCGCCCATACCGAGATCAAGCTCTACATTGCCGAAGTCAATCGCGGAAGCATGAGCGCGGCCGAGGCGCAGCGCGGCATCGAGCTCACCGACTTCGCCATCAATCTCGAACGCGCCGGCGACATCGTCGCCAAGAACCTGCTCGTGCTCACCCAGGAATTGCGCGACAAGAACCTGCGCTTCTCACGCGACGGCTGGAGCGAACTGGCCGGGCTTCACAACCGTGTTATGGCCAACATGCAGCTTGCACTCAATGTGCTGGTGTCGAGCGATCTCGATTCGGCGCGGCAACTCGTGGTCGAGAAGGAGCGGATGCGCAGACTGGAACGCACGAGCCACGACCGTCACCTCAAGCGGCTGCAATCGGGAATGCCGCAGAGCATCGACACCAGCGACATCCACCTGGAGGCCGTGCGGGCGCTGAAGGAAATCAATTCGCTGATGGCCTCGGTCGCTTATCCCTTGCTGACGCAGAGCGGTGATCTGCTCGAAAGCCGGCTGGCGAGAGGGGCAGCGGAAGTGAGGGCTCCTGCACTGGCCTGAGGATTTCCGCTGGCGAGCCGGTCCTTAGGATTATCACTAGAATCGATACATCAATACAAAATAACGATTTTACAAATAGATCATTCAGGCCAAGAATAAGGCCACATCGAACGCAGATCGAGCGGAGGACAACATGCTCGCCGAGACGAAATTTGCCGCGGAGCCGCTGGCCAGCCCGGCGCTGGGCGAGCCGTATCTTCTGACCCCGGGGCCGCTCACCACGGCCTATTCGGTCAAGCAGGCGATGTTGCGCGACTGGGGATCGTGGGACGGCGACTTCCGCGCCATGACATCGGATATGCGTCGCCGACTGCTGGCGCTGACCGGGGACAGGAACGATGAGTTCGACTGCGTGCCGATGCAAGGCAGCGGTTCCTTCTGCGTCGAAGCGATGCTGGGTTCGTTCGTGCCCAGGGACGGCAAGGTTCTTGTGCTGGCCAACGGCGCCTACGGCCTGCGCGCCGCGCAGACCATGCAGTATCTCGGCCGCGCCTATACGCTGATCGACAAGGGCGACTATCTGCCCCCGCGCGGCGACGAGGTGGCGGCGGCCCTCGCGGCCGACCCGGATATCACCCATGTCATCGCCATCCATTGCGAGACCAGCTCCGGCATCCTCAACCCGGTCGCCGAGATTGCGCAAGCCGTCCATGCCAAGGGTCGCAAGCTGCTGGTCGATTCCATGAGCGCGTTCGGCGCCGTAGCGCTCGACGTCAACGAAATCCGCTATGAGGCGATGGTCTCGTCCGCCAACAAGTGCATCGAGGGCGTTCCGGGCTTTGGCTTCATCATCGCCCGCAAGAGCGAGCTGGAGGCCGCTAAAGGCAGGAGCCATTCGCTGTCGCTCGATGTCCACGCCCAGTGGGCGCACCTCAACAAAACCGGCCAGTGGCGCTACACGCCGCCGACGCATGTCGTCGCTGCCTTCCTCGAAGC
>NZ_RZQL01000194.1 GCF_003997935.1 Mesorhizobium sp. M7A.F.Ca.US.006.01.1.1 | reverse complement strand
CACTGATGATTTGCAGGTTCGCACGAGTCAGCGTGTCATCCAGCCTGACCAGCACGTCGCCGGCTCGTACATGATCTCCGTCCTGCGCGAAGATCCCGCCCACTGTGCCTCCGGTTTGATGCTGGACCTTCTTGACGTTGGTTTCTACCACCACGGTGGCTGGTGCAACCACAGCGCCGGCGATGTTGGTCAACCCCAGCCACAGGCCGCCGCCAAGGACCAGCAGACCTGTAATCACCAAACCGAATATCAGGTTGGCTCGTATACCGTCCGGCAGATCTGGCGAGCTTACGGCAGGCCGTTTGTTGCTACGAAGGGTCCGGGCATAGGACGAGAAGGTGACGAATGTTTCGAACAGAGCTTCATGCATGCCCGGCAACACCCGGTATCGGCGCCAAAGAAGGTGGCCGAGGTGAAACAGGCGGTGAAGGTCGGAGCACGTTCGCCAAGACCTCCTCGCGCGAGCCAAAGGCATGAACCGTCCCATTCGACATAACCAGTACCTGATCGATGTTCGCGAGTGCTGAGGGACGATGCGCAACGACAATGACGATGCCTCCGCGCTGACGCACTGCCCGTATGGCGCCGGCCAGGGCAGTGTCCCCGTCCACGTCGAGGTTCGAGTTCGGTTCGTCGAGCACGACAAGAAACGGCTCGCCATAAAGTGCTCGGGCGAGACCCACGAGTTGCCTCTGCCCTGCCGACAGCGCCGCTCCACCCTCCCCGATGCGGGTCTGAAATCCCTGAGGGAGTTGCATTATCATTTTCTCGACGCCGGCTGCCCTTGCCGCCGCGAGGACGCCTTTCGGATCCGTCTTGCCTCGGAACCTCGAAATGTTGTCCGCTACCGTGCCGTCAAACAACTCCACGTCCTGCGGCATGTAGCCGATATGGGCGCCGAGCTGTTCCGAGTTCCATTGATCGAGAGAGGCGCCGTCCAATCTCACCGAGCCATGGAGCGGCTTCCAAACCCCGACCAACGCCCGGGCCAGCGTCGTCTTGCCGGAGCCGCTCGGGCCGACGACGGCCATTCCAGCACCCCTCGATAGGTGGAAGCTCACATTTACAACGGTCGGTCTTGTCAGGCCGGGCGGCGCGACTGTCAGTTGCTCGACGGCAAATCGTGTCTGTGGACGAGGCAATTCCATCGGGTCGTCCTGACTGCCAAATGCAGCCATGACAGCTGCCAGCTCGCTATAGCTGCGCCGGGCCGAAAGAAAGCCTCTCCAGTTTGCGATCGCCGCGTCAACCGGGGCCAAGGCCCGGCCAAGCAATATCGAAGATGCGATGATCACCCCAGGAGAAGCTTCACCGCCGATGACCAGGTAAGCACCGAGCCCCAGAACGCCGGATTGCAGACCCATGCGAAGCGCCTTCGAGAAGGAACTGGCGCCACCGACGACATCCGAGAGGCGTTTCTGCTGGGCAAGATATGCGCGGCTGACGTCGCTCCAGCGTCGAGCCAGTCGACCAGAAAGCCCCATTGCATGAACGACCTCGGCGTTGCGCCGGGCGGAGTCGGCAAGCGCCCGTTGCGACGACAGCTCCTCGGAGGCGCGCACGGCCGGACCACGGCTGAAGACTTCCGCAACCGCGGTCAAAAGGACCACGGCGATCGCGCCGACGGTTGCCAGCAGGCCGAGCGAAGGATGGAGCAAATAAATGATCACCAGATAAAAAGGGATCCACGGGGCGTCGAAGATGACCGTCGGTCCCGTTCCGGAAAGAAAGCCGCGCAGTCGGTCAAGATCGTGCAAAGGCTGCAGACGGCCCGCATCACGCCCGGCCTTGAGCGGCAAGGACAGGGAGATGGAGAACACCTTTTGCTGCAAATTCCTATAGAGCCGGCTGCCGATGCGGACCAGCACGCGAAGCCGCACGAAATCCAGGAGCCCGTAGACCGCATACAGGCCCAGCATGCCGATCGTGAACCCCACCAGGGTGGGAACGCTCTGCGACGGCAGAACGCGATCGTAGATCTGCAGCATATAGACCGAACCGGTCAGGGCGAGAATGTTTATCACGGCCGAGAACAGCGCCACGCCAAGCAGCCCAGGCATGCAGGCGAGAATGGCGGAACGTAGCTCGGGAGAACCGGCCCCCGATGTTTTCATGACCAGCGGTCGTTCGCGCGACACTGCCGCGCCGTTACTTCCGTAAGTTGTGATGGCTCAAACCTTTCTTGGTGCGCATAGCAGCCGCTATCCGTCGCCCCCCTTATTACGCTCTGCTTACATACGTCGACTTTGAGGAAAATGCAGCGGATTCGTGGCGCAGGACTAACGAAACGCGACCCGCAGCGTGCACAGGCTGGGGATAACTCTCCCAAAAATGGCAATCCGCGCTAGTAACGCAGTCCAGAATGGAACACGCAAAAGGGGCTTATGTCTTTGCTTTCGCACACTTTCAAATACGCCACGGTCGTTGACACAAAATACCTGATGCGAAGGAACAACTTAGATCAATCAAACCTTTTGTCGTTCTGTATTCTGTATTTGATCTCGTCCCGATACTCCAATCACCTGAGCAGACATCAGTCTCCCAGACTTTCAGAGGCGGCAAATTGACGACCGTCAGGCCGGCACGCCGCATCGTCATGCAAACGGAGGAGGACGGTGATCGAGCCTGACCGTATTGTGTTTAACGCATGCGCAGGGATGGCGACTGAAGGCTCGTTCACCTCGGGCGTTGGCCGACGGGTTCGAACCCGCCTCGTCTGCGACGGCTGCCAACCTGCCCAAGGAGGCGGATTGCGCCTTCACCATCGTCGTTATCAGAGCGGACGCTGCGTTAGCCGGTGCGTTATCCGCAACAATGGACGAGTAAAATCGAGGCGACGGCAAATGAGAATTGCGACTTCGCTTTGTTCGCGATTTCTTATTTCAGAATGTCCTCGAGGGCCGCCTAAGCCGATCGCATCGCAATAGTCGACTGAATTCGAAACGTAGTGGGGTGTTGCGTGGAAAAGAAGTATCGGAAATTAAGAAGAGCTGTCTGGGAAACGATATATAGGGTCAGCTTGATAACCCCGAATTTCTACGTTCTGAACTATCCCATAGCTGCCGCGGGATTCTTTAACGGAAATAACAGGTTCCCAAGGCGAGTTTCCAGTCAATCTGCTACGATAAATGATTTTATCTTTGACAGAATGATACGAAATAGATGGGGATACCTAGAGAAGATATGTGTTGATAAGCATTATGCTAAGTACATAGCTGGTGGAATTCCAGGCCTTAAAACCCCGAAGACGATCTCGGTATTCAAGATAGACAGAAATACAACGGCAGATGACATTTTACTTTGGATCGAGCCTTTCATCGGACGTCATTTCGTGATGAAGCCGACCCATTCCTCTGGAAAAATTATATTCCTCGACAAGCCGTTCGATAGGAAAACCATAGACGAATTCTTAAACTTCTCCAAGAGATCGTACTTCAATATTGGACGAGAGACACAATATTATAAAATGGAAAAGAAAATAATTGTCGAAGATAATATTTCTACAGGTACAGAATTAAGTGACTACAAATTCTTTTGTGTTCGCGGCAAGGCCGTTTATCTTCAGGTCGACGTCGGAAGATTTGTTGATCATAGGAGGGCCGTCTTTTCTCTTCCAGATTTTAATCAGATTGACGTCATGTATGGTTATGACATACCAGAAAACGTAGAAAGACCGAAAAATCTCGAGAAAATGATCGAGATTGCGGAAACGATATCTAGGGATGTTGAGTTTGTCAGGGTTGATTTGTACAGCATTAATGGTGACATATATTTTGGAGAGATGACTTTTTCTCCATGCGCTGGATCGGATCATATTTCAAACGAGAGTTGGGCCATCGATTTTTTAAATAGGATCAAGGCAGAAAGTGCTCCTAAAGCAGCGATAGGTGGCCGCTTCACGCCGCAAGCGGCACGATCTTTCGACCGTCAAGTTGGCGGCTGAGCCGCAAGGGCGTGAGCGCAAGCCTCGGTTCGTGTGCCGAGGCACACCCCATCGGCTTTCCCCTAGTTGGGGATAACCCGGTCGGGAAAGGCGGATATTTCCCAATCACGCGGCTCAACATGAGCCGGATGTGAGAGGGGCTTATGTTGTTGTTGCGGCACTGTTTAAAAGACTTCGGTTGGCCGAATTCGGAACATCTCCTGCTGTGCAGCAATCCTGTCGGCGATCAAAGATTCTATCCAGCGGGTGTCGTATTTGATTTGGGCCTAATATGCGCCGTCAACTAAGCAGACGTGGGGCATAACCGAATCAACCAAAGGATTTTTGGATGACACTCCACTACGCGTCCGGTGGATCAGCCGCCGAGATCGCAACCGCCGGATTCAATCTGGCTGATGTTCAGTACGTTTCGCAAGTCAATGCCTTGCCGGATGGCATGAAAGGCTTGGTTTATCTCGGTGAGCACGACGGAGTAACTTCGTCTTTCATTGATAAAGTCACTCCCTTCATAGGTAATCCAAATGTGTTCGGGTTTTACCTTAGCGACGAGCCTGATCCGACAGGCAAGTGGGGCAGCTACGCAACCGCTGCAAACCTAAAGGCGGAATCCGACTGGATTCATTCTCATTTTCCCGGCGCCAAGACCTTCATCACGATGATGAACTTGGGCACGGATGGCTCTCCGAGCTACATGAACCCGAACGATCCGGCCCACGCCGCTTACAATCCGGCGAATACGGGCATCGATTTCTACGGCATCGGCTACTACCCCATCAACAACACTTCGGCTCCCGACTACACCCATATCGACAAGATGGTTGCGGCTGCCGGTGAAGCGGGCATCCCGATTGACAAGATCGTCCCGCTTTACCAGGCGTTCGGTGGTGGCAACTGGGAAACCAGCGCTGGCGGCAAGTTTGTCATGCCCACCGCTGCCCAGGAGCAGGCCATGATTGACCGTTGGGCCGCACTGGTTCCGTCGCCGGCCTTTGACTATACCTATAAATGGGGAACGCAGAATGGCGACACCGCGCTTGAAAGCGCCTCGGAACTGAAAGCCTTTTTCCTTCAGCACAATCTCGAGGGGACCCATGCCCCGGTCTCGCCCCCGGTTAGTGATCCTGTCACGCCGCCGGTCAGTGATCCGGTCGGCACACCGACCACGCCTCCTACTCACGTCGGCGCCCCTGCTCCCACGGCGCCGGCCCCGTCGGGCAGCGATCATGTCTTCCATGGCACGCGCGGCGCAGACGTTTTCCACGCAACCAGGGGCAATGACAAATATCTCGTCAACAATACTCATGACAAGGTGATGGAAGCGCCAAACGGGGGCTTCGACAAGGTCGCGGCCTCGGTGAGTTACGCTCTTACGGCGGGATCACATGTCGAGCAGCTCTCCACCGCCAATTCGGGTGGCAGGGCGTCCATCAACCTGACCGGCAACGAATTCGGTCAAGCCATCTATGGGAATGGCGGTGCCAACAAGATCAATGGTGGCGGTGGCGCCGACAAGATGACCGGCTATGGCGGCAATGACACCTATTACGTCGACAATGCCCACGACAAGGTGGTGGAGCAGAGAGGAAGCGGCCTTGACAAGGTTCTTGCCTCGGTGAGCTTCGCTCTTTCGGCTGGCTCGCACATCGAGCAACTCGCAACCACCAAGACGTCCGGCAGGGCCGCCATCAATCTGACCGGCAACGAATTCGGACAAACCATTCACGGCAATGCCGGTAACAACAAGATCGACGGTGGCGGCGGAGCCGATACGTTGACCGGGCACGGGGGCAGAGATGCCTTCGTGTTCAGTACCGCCCTTGGCGCTGGAAACGTCGACAGGATCACTGATTTCAACAAAGCCCAGGACAAGATCCACCTCGACCATTCCATCTTTGCCGGTCTCGATCAGGGGGGCCTCTCGTCGGACGCTTTCTTTGCCGGCAAAGCGGCGCATGACAGTTCCGATCACATTATCTACAACAGTTCGACGGGAGCTCTCTCTTTCGACAGCGACGGCGTCGGAGGCGCAAACCAGATCCATTTCGCGACCCTCTCTCCGCATCTGTCGATTACCGCATCGTCTTTCCTGGTCACCTGACGCTCCAGCGACGAATGCTTAAAAAGGTCGGCGAGGTCTTGGGCCTCGCCGACAGTCGTTTGGGCCGAGCGTCCGAACTGCGCGCCCATCCGCGAGCCGCGGAGCTCAGGTCCGCCCCGCGCCTTACTCCAGCCACTCATAGTACCCACTTCAGGCAATGCCGTGGGGGCGTCCCGGTGAGACTGCGTCGACAAGGCAGGAGGGACATGAGCGCTCCCCACCGCGGGGGAATCTCGCCTCACTGGTCCTACCCCTTTCCAAACATCATAGTGTCATTCAAACGGACGAGGACAGGAACCCGGCCTCCCCATAGCGTGCACTCGGGCGGGATGCGCTCATAGGTGATGAAGCCGGGCCGTGGCAGCATCGAGAGCGTCAGTTACTCGATTGCCCGCCGTGTGCGCTGGGGAGAGGCAGATGAACCCACATCTGGTCTGCGTGGGAGGCGAGGATCACGCCTTAAGAGTTCCCTTCCTCATCGCGCTGCGAGAGAAAGGCTTTCGCGTTACGGCGGTCTCGAGCGGTTCTCCCGTACCGTTTCTAAGGCATGACATTTCGCATCACAGGTTCTCCTTCGACCGGTTTGCATCTGGCGGCGGGGAATGGCGCGCTCTCGGAACGATGCGCCGATTGATGCGGGAGCTTCGGCCCGACATCATCCAGAGTTTCGACACCAAGCCAAATCTGTTGACGCCCCTTTCTATGCGGGGAACAGTTCCGGTCATTCGCACCATCAACGGGCTGGGCTGGACGTTCTCATCTCTGGCGCCTCGCGCTTTGGCCCTGCGTCCGGTCTATTGCGCGCTCCAATGGCTCGCGTCTTCGTGGACGGCGGCGACCGTTTTCCAAAATCGCGATGACCAACTGTTCTTCGAGCGCTTTCGGCTGACCGGTCGCGGAAGCTCGCGACTGATACGCAGTTCCGGAATTGATGTCGATGCGTTCGCAACGGTGCGCCATCTCGGGTCCTCGGCAACGAAGATGCGCAGGGAACTCGGCCTCCAGTCCGCCGAAGTGGTGATCTTTGTCGGCCGCTTGACCCGTCAGAAGGGTGTGGGAACCCTCCTCAAGGCGGTTCCTCGCGTCGTGGCCGAAAGACCCGCAGCACGATTTGTGCTTGTCGGTCCGCGAGAATCCGAAGGCTCATTCGCAATCGACAAGTCCGAGATCGACCGGCACGCACCTCATGTGGTGGCCTTGGGTCCACGACGCGATGTCGCTGATCTCCTTGGCATGGCCGATGTGTTCGCCTTTCCCACCCAATATCGCGAAGGAGTACCGCGTGTGTTGCTGGAAGCGGGGCTTGCGGGACTGCCAATCGTGGCTTCCAGGATGCCAGGCTGCAGAGACGTCGTCGAAGACGGGTGGAATGGCTATCTGGTTGCACCGCATGATGCCGATGCCCTTGCCTCGCGAACAATAGACTTGCTGTCCGACCGCGCTGGGGCAAAGGCAATGGGCGCTCGTTCCGCTGAACTTGTGCGGGAGCGATTTGCCCTGCCGTTGGTGGTCGATCAGTACTGCGACCTGTACGAAAACACACTCCGCGCGGGGCTTCTGCGACCGCTCCCTGCTGTCGCACTTGAGGGCAGCCTCGCAAATCACCGGGGCGGAGCACGTCAATGATCCGGGACGCATTGCTCGCCCTGGGAGTTGCGATGTCCTATGCGACGCAACTGGGCGTTCCGGGATTGCCGCTCGGCTATGGCGAATTGTTCATCGCGATCTGGATCGTTCTGGCGATTGGACGAATATTCGCCGGCGGTCGTCTCCAGGTCACACCCGCTTTTGTCCAACTGGCGAGCTTCTGGGTGATCTTGTCGCTGGCTTTGGGAATCGGCACGATCGTCGGCTACCTGACCACCGTCCTTTACCTGACCGGGCTGGTACATGACGTGATGGCCTACATGCTGCTGGCCGGCTTCACATGCCTGGCGGCCGCGGAGCCCGACGCAGATCGTCACCTTCGTCGCAGTGCCTGGTGGGTGATCGCCATCGCCAATGGGAGCTTCGTGATTCAGCTGGGATTGGCGTTTGGGGTAGCCCACCAGTCCGGCGTCGACCCCTGGTTCTGGGACAGGTTCCGTGGTTGGTCCGAGAACCCGAACCAACTTGCGCTCTATTGCGCGCTTTTTGGCCCCCTGGCTTTGCACCTTGCCACGACCACCCGCAACCCATGGCGCCGTTTGCTCGCATTCTCCAGCCTGATCTTGACCTTTTATGTCGGCCGGCTGACGAAGAGCGACACCTATCTCTACACCAGTATCCTGAGCTGCCTCATCTTTCTCGGATTGCGGCTTCGTGCATGGATCGCAACAAGCGGTCGCGCCAGCCTGCCCCGCTTGGCAGCAATTGTGCTGTTGGCGGGTTCCTTGCCTCTGGCGCTGGCGATGACGCCGTACGCGCTCACCGAAGAGGCCAGCGTCGCCCATTTTGCCAAGAGCCTTACCAAGGACCAGGGTGGGGAAGCGACACTCGAAACGTTCGAACTCCGGCTCTACCTGTGGCAGGAGGCGGTGGAAAAGGGGTTGAAATCCGGATCCCTGGGATTAGGCCCTGGGCCTCACCTCGAGCGCCCGCCGGTCGCCGACCGTCAATTTCTGCAGCGACCTTTCGAGGCCCATAATACCGTTCTTGACCTTTACCTGCAGGGCGGATTGCTTGCGGTGATGGCATTGGTCTGGATCGTGGGAGCCGCAATGTCGCTTGCCTGGCGAGCGGGATTCGACGCGCTGCTGGTGCTCGGTGCGTCGGCGATAATCTTCAGCATGCCTCACCTGATAATCCGTCACCCGATCGTGTGGTTTTCTCTGGCTTTCTGCCTCGTTGCCGGAAATCCGAGCGCAATTCGGCGGCAGCTTGCTGAACCGAGGGTGTCCTGATGTGTGGGATCGCGGGAATTCTATTGGCTTCCGACGCCGCAGACATAAAGCCGCTCCAAGCGATCGGGCGGATGACTGCATCGCTGCGTCACCGGGGGCCGGACGGCGAAGGGCTCTGGATCGACCGCGAAGCTGGAATCGCACTGGGCCACAGGCGGTTGGCTATTGTCGATCTGTCAGCCGCCGGGCACCAGCCGATGCATTCCGCCAGCGGCCGGTACGTGATCACCTTTAACGGTGAGATATACAATTTTCGCGATTTGCGTTGCGAACTCGAGAGTGCGGGCCAAACCTTTCAAGGCGCCAGCGACACCGAAGTGATGCTGTGCGCAATCGAGCATTGGGGGCTTGAGGCCGCCCTTAATCGTTTTGCCGGAATGTTCGTGTTCGCATTGTGGGATCTGAAGACAAGAAGCCTTCATCTGGCCCGCGACAGGATGGGCAAGAAGCCCCTCTATGTTGCTTCGACCCGAGACGCATTGGTTTTCGCCTCTGAGCTGAAGGCGATCAACTCCTTTCCAGGCTTTTCTCCCGACCTTGATCTTGATGCCGCGGCGGTAATGCTTTCGACGGGATGGGTGCCGGACCATCGCTGTATCTGGCGAAGCGTGTTCAAACTGCCACCTGGTTCCGTCCTTTCCGTCACCGCTGCGAATTATGCCGAAGACCGCAGCGCGGACCGTCTTTCCCAACGCGTTCACCGCTGGTGGTCGCTGGCTGACGTTGCTGCCGATGGGCGACGGAACCCCGTTACAGGCACCGACGAAGATCTGGTTGACGAACTGGACAACCGGCTTCGGCTGGCCGTGCGGGAACGCATGATCGCCGACGTCCCTCTGGGCGGCTTCCTGTCGGGCGGGATCGACAGCTCAGCCGTGATCGCCCTGATGCAGGCTCAATCCTGCAAGCCGGTTCGCAGTTTCACGATCTCGTTCGCAGAGGGCGGCTTTGATGAAGCTCCATACGCAGCGGCCGTTGCCCGTCATCTGGGCACCGACCACTCCGAACTTCACCTCTCGCCCAGCGCCGCACGTGACGTCATTCCCGAGTTGCCGCAGGTCTGGGATGAACCCTTCGCCGATGAATCGCAGATACCGACCTTGCTCGTTGCCAAGCTCGCTCGTCAGCACGTCACCGTAGCGCTGTCGGGCGACGGCGGTGACGAATGCTTCGCAGGATACGGCCGCCACTTCATGGCGGAGCGGTTGAAACGAAACCTGCGCCTGCCCCGACAACTGCGCCGAACCTTGGCGGCAGGGGCAGGTTTTTTCGCACGCGCCGGACGTGACGAAGTCGTTGGCAAACTGCCGCTCTCTGCGAGCGCGAGGCATTTTATCCGGAGCGACCGGATGGAACGTCTCGCCCGGCTGCTCACGGCATCGAATGAAGACGAATTGTTTCAGCGGCTGGCGCGGCCACAGGCTGAAAATCTGGGACGTCAGCGGCCGACCGAACCAATCTACGGCTACGGCGGCCCGCCGCTTGACGACCTGCTCTCCCGCCTTCTGTGCGATGACATGGCGGGATACTTGCCTGGCGATATCTTGGTGAAGCTGGACCGCGCCACCATGGCCAACAGCCTTGAGGGCCGGTGTCCTCTGCTTGACCACCGCGTTGTCGAATTCTCCTGGCGGCTGCCATCCAACATGAAAGTTCGTGATGGCGCCGGCAAATGGATCCTTCGTCAATTGCTACGCCGCTATCTCCCGCAGCACCTGATCGAGCGTCCGAAACAGGGCTTCGATGTCCCTATCGCTGCATGGCTGCGCGGTCCGCTGCGCAACTGGGCCACCGATCTTCTCGCCGACATGCGAACCGAAAGCAGTGACGTATTGGACGCTGCGAAGATCGACGCCTGCTGGCGCGATCACATTGATGGCCAGAACCGGTCGCGCGAATTGTGGTCCGCGTTGATGTTCCAGGCCTGGCGGAGCAAGGCCAACCGGCAAGCACAGCAAACCGGCCCAATTCATGAACCCGATCTGGCAGGAGTATAGAATGGTAGGTTCCGCAATCAGCCCGATCCAGCTGCCACGGGTCAATCAACCGCCAGCACCGGTTCTCGAAGGCAGAGTGCACGTGCGGCCATTGCGCGAATATGTCGAGCCGCCTACTGCGTCGCGCCAACTATTCGTGATTCTGGCAAGGCGAAAATGGTCCATTGTTGCCTTCGCCGTACTGGGCGGTCTGCTGGCGGGGTTGCTGGGAAGCCTTCGACCGGTTCTCTACGAGGCAACTACCCAACTTATCATCGACGCCCCGTCGCGCGGTTCACTGCCCGTCGGCGCCCCGTCTTCGCAGGACCTCGTCGATTCAAGCATAGATGACCACATCACGATGCTATCGTCGCAAGATCATCTGCGCCGCGTCATGGCGGCACTGCGCAAGACAGGTGCGGCTGAAACCGGACAGGACAATTCCGCTAGCGGGAATTCCCGGCTTGAGCCGTCTGCCATCCCTCCCCCGAGGACACGCTCGCTTGCCGGTGGTTTGCTGGACCGGCTGTGGCCAGGAGCGGACAAAACAATCAACGATTCACAAGCCGAGGATGCCTCCGAATTGAGAGCCTTGCGGCAAGGAATGCGGGTCGGGCAGGAACTGCGATCGAGAGTAATCTCCGTCGCTTTCGCCGATGACAGTCCCGCGCGGGCGGCGCTCGTGGCCAACACATTCGCTCAGGTCTATGTCGACAATCTAATAAGGAGAAGGCAGGCATCCGACCAGCAAGAACTCGATGCGATCACCACCAGCCTGCCCAGGCTGCAAAACGATCTGCAGGCAGCGGCCGACCGCCTTGAGAAATATCGGCTGAGCCACGGAGCCGTCGACCAAGGCTCGGCGGACAACGCAGCCAGGGAACGGGCCGACCTCAGCCAGCAATTGTCGATGTCAAACGCGGATCTCGCCGCTGTTGAAACCCGGCTGCGACATGTTCAGGAGCTTCGAGCGCAGGGGGCGTCTTTCGTCTCCGTGGCCGAAGCCATTGGCGGGCCTGAACTTGCCGACCTTGCGGCTCGACAGGCTCGCGCGCCTGCGGACCAGGAACTCAGAAACACGACCGAAAGCAAGGTCGAACAAGGCATCGACAAGATTGCTGCGGATGCAAACATTTTCCGTGCCCAGATCGCCACTCTTGAAAGCCGGAAGGCCATTTTGGATGCGGTCATGGCCGACACCGCCAGCCGGCTTTCCGGGTTGCGGGCTCTCGAGCCGCAGGTCAGTTTGCTGACCCAGCGATACAACGAACTTCTTGGCCGGCAACAGGATTTGACGCGACGTATCGGAGTTCCCTCGGCTGGAATTTCCATCCTATCAGCGGCGTGGCCGCCGACCATCCCGCAGACTTTGCCTGCCATCTTCCTTGTCCCGCCTGGGATGATTGTGTTCGCTATTCTGGGCGCGATTTTCGTCACGATGCGCAATCACTTCGATCGGACTTTCCGCGGTGAGGCCGAGGCGGAAGCGGTGCTCAAGGTTCCATGTATGGGGCAGATTCCCGAAGCAGGCAGGGTGCATGCCAAACGACTGCGGACCCTTGTCCTGGGCGAGCGCAGCTCCGCCTATAGCCGCGCCGTGACGTCGTTGCTGATTGCTGCGGCGCCCAATGCGCTGAGGGCTCGTTCGTCGTACACGGCGCTTGTCACCTCCAGCGTCCCGGAGGATGGGGGGACCGAGCTCGCATGGAGTCTGGCGCTGGCCGGCACGCGGATGGGCGGTCGTGTCCTCTTGATCGATCTTGAACGCAAGGGCGTTCAACTCACGCTCGAGTTCCTGCATCAGTTCAGCGAGCGCAAGAGCCGCCATTCCTTCGCTGACTATGTCTGCAATCGCGGCAACCTGGAAAATGCCGTGGCCAGTCTGCATGAAATCGGCATCGACGTGATGACCGCTGCTCCGTCGGACGATCTGCTGGCGGTGTTGTCCTGCGAGGATGGGGGCAAAGTGATGGCGGACCTGCACTTGACCTACCGCATCGTCATCATAAACCTGCCGTCGGCGCTCGGGCGGCCGGAAGCCAAATTTCTGGCTGGATGGGCTGATGCCGTGCTTTTCGCCGTCCGGTGGAGGAAAACGCCACGTACCCTCGCTCGCGGGGTGCTGGAACTCCTTCAGGGCAACGGTTCTCTTGCGGTACCTGTCGGCAGCGTCCTCACGCAAGTGAACTTGAAAAAACATGCCGGATATCGGCTCGAGGATAGCGCCGACCTCTTGCGCGAGCAGATAGCATGACCAAGCACAGGCTCGTCCTTGGGCTGCGGACGATCCGGGGGCGGTTCATCCAGGGAGCGGCCCGGACGATTCAGGGTGCAGCCTGTCCGCAGAGCGCGTCATTCAGGTGAATGATGGCAAGGTTCGGTGTGCATCGTAGGCTCCGGCAATCCCCGATATTTGCCTCCCTCGGAAGCGCGAACCGATGTCACTGAGCGACCTTCTGAGACCCAAGATGGTTCCCGCGGCCGACACAGCCATCATCGCTGTTCGGCCGAGCACGATCGGTTCGATCATTCGTGCAGCTGGTGAAGTGTCGGCGATGGCAATTGCCGGCCAACTCACCCTTCTTGCTGCAATTCCGGTCTTGGCGCGGCTCTATTCGCCTGCGGATTTCGGCATCTTTACGATTTATCTGTCGATCGTGAACATACTCGCCGGGGTCGCAGCATTGCGCTTCGAGGCGTCACTCTATGGGGTGAAGGGGAGCGCGCAGGCTTATGTGACGGTCAAGCTTATCCTTTTGGCTGTGTTCGTGACCACCGTCCTGGCCTTTTCGGCCGGACAGATGTTGTCGAACCTTGCTCCCAACCGCCTCGGTTCGCTCGCCTGGCTCATTCCGATCGGAATGGGCGGCGCAGGTCTGGTCGAAGCCATGAACTGCTGGAGCCTGCGTGCCGGGCTTTTGCGCGACTTTGCCCTTGGGCGGCTGATCCTGCCGGCGAGCATGGCTGCACTGCAATTGGTTTTCGGCATCGCCAACCTCGGCGGCGAAGCGATGATCCATGCCCATATTTTGAGCCAGTTCGTCTTTATCGGGTATATCGGTTATCGGGTGACGAGCTGGGAGGATTTGCGCGGCATCGCCCGGGCACCTTGGCGTGCGGTGTTCGAAAAGGCCCGGCGGGAAT
>NZ_RZQL01000193.1 GCF_003997935.1 Mesorhizobium sp. M7A.F.Ca.US.006.01.1.1 | reverse complement strand
TCGCCGCCGTCCCGATTTAGCGCGCCGAAATCCATGCTTCGCTTGCCGGCGTTGTCTTGCGAGAAAGTGATCGAAAACAGAATTATGTCGCGCTCGTCGCCCTGCACATTTTCCAGATTCTTGACGATGGCGGGTTCAATACGTTCGTCGGCAAAGAACCATTCAAGCTCCGGCTCTGTCTGTCGCGCCTTGTCGAAAAAATCGAGGATGAGCGACTGCTGTTGCGCGTTGAAGGTGATGACCCCCAGCGTGGGTCGCTCCTTTTCCGGCAAGGCCAGCCAACGCCGCATTCTGCTGACCGCCTCGTCGGTTACCGCTTGGGCTTCGATTCGGTTGGTGCGACTTTTGCCGCGGTCATAGATGCCGGTCGTGATTTTTCGCAGCTGCACTGCCCGATCTTCCACCGTTGGGGAGGGGAAGGTGATGAGCCGATTCTGATAGTAGTGATGGTTGGAAAAGGCGATCAGCGACTCATTGCGGCTGCGATAATGCCAGCGCAGGTCACGCACCGGGATGCCGGCGGCCTTGGCTTCGTCGAGAATGCTCTCAAGATCCTTTTCGTGCTCGACGACTTCCTCGTCCTCCTCGTTGCGGCCAAAGAAGTTGGTGGGCGGCAATTGCTTGGGATCGCCTACGATGATGGTCTGACGGGCTCGCGCGATGGCACCGACCGCGTCCCAGGTGGTGATCTGCGAGGCTTCGTCGAAAATCACCACGTCGAAAAGGGCCTGGTCGGGCGGTAGATATTGAGCGATTGAAAGAGGGGACATCAGCATGCACGGCGCGAGCTTGGCAAAGCTCGTCGGCATCGCGCCAATCATCTCGCGGATTGATCGACTGGGCCGCTGCAATTCCATCTGATGACGCAATAGGCCCAACTCGGAATTGCGAGGGACGCTTTGCACAGCCGGCAAACCATGAGCGATGGCACTGATGACGCGAAGGCTCGCTTGAGCGCGGACAAGATCGTCGATTTCCCGGAAATCTTCGATGGCATGCTCGTGCTGGAAGCGCCGGAAATTCCGCAGCACCGGATCGGCGTCGAGCGTGGCCGGCAGCCACCAGCGTACATAGGCCAGGCGGAACGCGGATTGAGCCTCGGTTGGCTGCACCAGACCCGCCTCTATATCGTCGACCAGCGCTCCCAGATTCTGGCTCACGGCCCTGCGACGAATGCCGCACCACGATGTCCAGTCTCGCAAGAGATGGCGGGCATCGAGCAAGTCTCCCATCGTGCTCATCAATTCGGTCAGCGGGCTGTCATGTCCTGCCCACGACGGCGCGTTTCCAGCAGGGATCGCAAACCGGGCCTTTGCAGCCTCGAATGCCGCAGTGGCCGCAAGGAAGCGGGCTGCCCCTTGCCGCATCGTACTATCTGCTGCACCGCTTCGCAGGCTCGGTGCGGTTGCTTGCAGAAGTGCTCTGAGATCCTCCGTGCCAAGACCGGGCAGCCGTAGCGTCTGTCGAAGCCTTTCGGCCATCGATAGTATCTGCCCGATACGGTGGGTGTCGGTATCAAGACCAGCAAATCCCGTCGGTTTGCCGGATAGGATATTGGCTTCGACCGCAGCGCGGCGGTCCTGCATCACGCGCAACAGCGGCAAGTCCTGCTGAGGATCGGCAATGCCTTCTGTGACATAGGCCTGAAGCAGCTTCTGGACTTTGCGTTTGCCCAACTGACTGTTCGGCCAGAACGCAGCGACGGCTCGTTGCCATTGCTGCTCAATGTCGTCTACCGGTATGCGCGTAACAGCTTCCTGGTCATAGTGTGCCGACAGGCCCGAATGAGACGTGCGGTAGCTCCCGATTGCGTCATTGAGAGCCGTCACGGCTTCCCGCAACTGGGCGAAATCTCGATCAAAGGCGATGCTGAGGTCATAACCCGCACTGTCCTGGAGTGCCCCCGCCAGTTTTCGCAGCGCTTCGAGCTCGGCTTTTGACGCATCGCCTTTGGCGCGCAGGCCGATGCTCGCCAGAAAGGCGTCCAGTGCGGTGGCTAGAACCTCGGACGCACTTCTGAGCGCGTTCGCCGCTTCGAGCAAATTGTCCTGCCAGCCCGACGTCCACTCGGTGACATCTATGAGACGCAAGACCGGTCGCATCTCCACCGACTGAAATGCGAGACCTGTTTCGGCCGCAATATGCTCCAGCGCCAGCCGGTTTGCCTCGTCATGGGAATCGCGCGATGGCCAGGACAATCTCGGAGCGTGCTGCCGCTTGTTCTTGAGAGCGATGCCGAGCGCCAGATAAGGCGTCAGACCATTGACATGGTGCCGATGCAGCGCTTCGACATAGGCGTTAAGTTCGTCGCGGCGCAGGCGAAGCCGTTCGTTGACCGCAATCCATTCGGCTCCGTCGACGCGCACGCTGCTTTCCCAGCTGTTCCTGAGCTGGTTGAGAAAGTTGCGCCGATCCGCCTTGCTGGAATGAAGTTCGAGACAGTGCGCGCCCAGGCCATGTTCGCGAAGGCGACGATAGACGACATCGAGTGCTGCCGTCTTTTCGGCCACAAACAGCACAGTTTTGCCGACTGAAAGACAGTTGGCAATCATGTTGGCAATGGTCTGGCTCTTGCCAGTGCCGGGAGGGCCGATGATGACAAAGTCGCGACCTTCAGCGGCAGCAAGGCTTGCGGCGGTCTGTGAAGAGTCGGCCGGCAACAGCGAAACGATGTCAGACGGAGCATAGTGGTGATCAAGGTCACGTTCGTCTCGGAATGATGCGCCATTGCCCTCGAACGCTATCTCGGGCGTGTCGATCAGATGGCGCACCACACGGTTTTCGCGCAGCGCATCGGTACGCTCGACCAGATCTTTCCACATAAGAAACTTAGCGAAGGAAAAGGTGGAGAGCGCCGTCTCGTCCACCACCTCCATGCCGGGGACGTCACGCACTGCATGACGCATAAGACCTAGCAGACGCGGCACATCAACGCCGCTTTCGTCTTCGGGCAGCTCACCGGAGAACTGTGGCAGTTTAAGTTCGAAGTCGCGCTCGAGAAACTGCAACAAAGTCGCATTGAACCGCGGCTCATCTTCATGAAAGCGCAAGGTAAAACGCGATGTTGCGCTGCGGCGCTCGATTTTGACCGGCACGAGCAACAATGGCGCGCGATAGCTACGCTCATCCTCCGGCTTTTTCTTCCAGCGCAGGAAGCCGACCGCCAGGAAAAGCGTATTCGCGCCGCCCTCGGCAAAGTCATTGCGTACTTGACGGTAAAGGTCGATCAGTCGGGATTCCATTTGGTGTCCATCGAGCGTCGAGGGGAGCTCGTCGCGCAGGAGCGCTTCTGCTGCGAAATCGCGCTGCAGGTCACGTCCATGGACTTCGCGATAGAGAGCAGCATCACGCTCGCCCAATGGATTCTGTTCGGGCAGCGAAATCAGCCGGATCGAGGCGCCTGCCATCAGGCGGTCCTCGAGATAGCCGACATCAGTACAAAGAAACGGAATTGTCTTCTTCGAGTCTGGAAAATTGAGCAGTCGGTTTCGCAGTGTCAAATCAAGGAGCTTTTTCTGCCAGCGGTCGATCCGCCCGGCCGCTGTCGTCGGCTTCACCTCGACGATGTCGGCAGGCATGGCTGTCACGACGGGTGCCGCTGGTAGCGGCAGGGCGATTTCGGTTGCTACTTCGGCATCCACGCTGCGACGCATCGGTTCGTGCGAGGCAAGCGGCGTAATGCCGCCGCTGCGCGAGCGGCGGATATCGATAGCGGCGACAAAGGTACCTACCTGCGTTTCATCGAGCCGCTGCTCGATTGCCCGTTGCGCAGCCTCCAGCGTCATCGCCGGCCGATGCGTTACGCCGGTCGTCTCGAATACGATCAGTTCGCGCGATGCCAGCGCCTTGCGGATTTCCATGGCATCGGCTTCGATGGCGTTGGCGAGCGTCTTTTGCGTCATCCAGACGCCGACAGCAGCATGGCCCTGGAACATAAGCACGACTGGGTGCAGCCCCGTCGCCTCCAAGGCGGAGGCGAACAACAGACTGGCATCGAGACAGGTAGCCAGCCTCTCCGCGGCAATTGTCGAGGGGCGTCGGATTTTTTGCCCTCGGCTTTCGAAACTGGCAGGTGGCTCAGCATAATGCAGAGATAGACCGGCAACGGCCGAATAAATTGCGGCCGCCAGCATGAATGCGCGTTGCGGATTCCCGCTTTGATAGCCATCGAGGCTGGAGGCATGACCATGCGCTGCGAGCCGCTCCGCTGCGGAACGCAGCAGTCCTGCGATCGCCGGGTCGTTCGGCATGACGAACGCAGGCAGCAATTGCGCCATATCGATGACGCCACCCCATTCGTCGCGGGCAAGCAGGCGCACCGCAACGCGCTGCTCGGCTAGTACTGCGCCTCCCGAGGTCAGGCGCAACGTTATCTCTCCGCGCTCAGCCTCGTTGAGCCCGGCCAGATAGCTGGCGTCGAGATCGATCTTTCGATCGCTTAAGGGAAGCCGGTCGCCAGCAACGATCCGATCAATTGTCCAGCTTTTGGCGCGCAAAAAAGGGGGGTTCGATGTCAGCTCGAGAGTGCATTTTTCGAAGCCCTGCTGGGTTGGGTTATTGAGAGAGATGGACCGGATCACCGGAATGGCATTTTGGAAGGATGCATATGTAAAGCTGGCAGCGATGTCAGCCACTACTTCTATTACGGGCGCGGCTGATATACCGGCGGCGTCGCCAGTGTCCGAACTCGTTTCCATGCCCCATCCCCTATTTTCATTCACGATAGAACTTTGCGACCAGAATTTGAAAGTAAATTCTCGGTATGGTGTCCGCTTCGTTTTTTAGCAGCCTAAATATACGAAATACGAGCCGCATCCGTCACTCGACAGTTGTCGGCCGCTGAAGGGATGTAATCTTTGCCGTCGGTACAGTACGCTTCTGGCACCTAGTTGAGGAAATTTGCCTGTCTGCAGGTATTAGTGGTGAGGCGACTGGTCGATGAGGGCGGCCGCGCTTGCTTCCACATTTCGCTGAGCTGCGCGGCCGCCGTTTGGGGCAGGACTGCGCGTTCAACTGGGGGTCTTTGGTCCGCTCCTTTCAAGACCATAGGTGGTCGCCCCTTTTTGGCACGAAGCAAACAATCGCGGGTGATGCCGTGCATAGCCGCATTGCGCCCAATGTCAGTCATTCCAGAGATCACAGCGAAATCTGGAGCCGGACAATGTTGGTGACTTGCAAGTCCATTTCTGATCTCGTTAACCCACCCGATTCGGGCCGTGGCATAAGTTCGTTTCAATGCTGCCGCACCAAGTCACAATCCTCGCTCGTTCATGGGCCGGCCAGAACAATTCATGCTCCCAACACACCAAATGCCTGACGACGAGGCACCGATGACGACTGCCCTCTCGACCATGAATGTCGGGGATATAGAGGGGGAGTTCCGCATCTGCGCTTATCAGCGCGGATATCGCTGGGGCAGGCACGAAGTCCACCAACTGCTCGAGGACATTTGGGAAAGTAAAGGTCAACCGTATCGGCTGCAGCCGATCGTTGTTCGGGCCATCGGCGAGAACGAATGGGAACTAATCGACGGACAGCAGCGCCTGACAACGCTCTACCTGATCTATCTGTTCATGCAGAGATCGGGGCTGAAAAAGTTCGGCCCCCAGTATTCGATCGTTTACGACACGCGTAACAAGAGCGCCGAGTTTCTCCGGGCGCCGGATAGTGCGCAGGCCGAGGATAATATCGATTTTCATTTTCTCTACGCGGCTTATGCTGAAATCGAAGCCTGGTTCGGTCCGGACGAGCACAAGCAGCAGGAACGGGCCGACAAACTGTTCATCTGGCTCAAGGACGGGGTCGAGGTGATCCGGTATGAGACGGGCGCCGAAGAGGATCCGATTGCCCTGTTTGCCCGGCTCAATGTCGGGCGCATTCCGCTTACCGACGCCGAACTGGTCAAGGCTCATCTGTTGACGCAGGTACAGGCGCCGCAGCATCGTGCGGACCGCGCCTATTCGGTCGCCGCGCAATGGGACGGCATCGAGCGCGACCTCCGCCGCCCCGACATCTGGGCCTTCATCTCCAATCGGCAGGGCGACGATTACCCCACGCGGATCACCCTGCTGCTCGATACGCTCGCCGATCAGCAGCAATTATCCGGTGCACAGCATGGCCAGCGCCAGACTTTCGAAAAGCTGAGGGCTGCGATCACGCGCGATCCCATGGACTTCTGGAACGCGGTGGTGGAATTGCACGCCCGCGTGCTGGGCTGGTTCGAGGATCATCATTTGTATCACCGGATCGGCTTCCTGATCGCCAGCGGAGACAGCTTTGGGGAGATACTCACCTTGGCACGGGGCAAACTGGTCAGCGAATTCACCCGAGCCCTGGTCGGACGGATTGGAGAAAAGCTAGACCTCAGCCGCAAGGCGCTTGCCGAGCTCAGCTATGAGGGTGGGGCCGGCCGTAACAAATGCCAGCAGGCATTGCTGTTGATGAATGTCGAGACCATACGCCACCGCGACATGTCGGGCGAGCGCTTTCCCTTCGCGGCGCATCATGGTGACAACTGGTCGCTAGAGCATATCCACGCCCAGAATTCGGAAGTGCTGCGGAACGAGGAGGAGTGGTACAGCTGGCTCGCTCTGCATCGCAAGGTGCTGGCCGACCTGCCGATCAGCGACGAGTTCCTGAATCAGCGCGACAGCCTGCTCGCCGAACTGATGGCTGTCTCCCGGCCCATCACCAATTTGGTATTCCAGCGGCTTTCCGTAGCGGTGACCGACCTGCTGACCGCGACGGACCAGGCCGTGGGCGCTACCAATATGGCCAATGACATGCATGGCATCGCCAATCTCGCCTTGCTGCAGAGCGGCAAGAACAGCGTGCTGAGCAATTCGGCCTTTGAAGCTAAGCGGCAGGCCCTGCTCGCGATGGACAAGGCAGGCGCTTACATCCCTGTCTGCACGCGGCAGGTCTTCCTTAAATATTTCGGCGACCATAGCGCCCGCAAACCCTATTTCTGGAGCTTGCAGGATCGGGAGGCTTATTCTGCGGCGCTTGAAAATCTGCTCGGTCCCTATCTCAAGGCGACAGTCTAATGCGGGAGAGCTTCATTACTTCCTATGCGCACTTGTTCGAGGCGCGGGACGGCGGTACGCAGATCGATCAGGTTGAGGTGCCTCTCATCCAGCGCGACTATGCACAGGGACGTAGCGACAGCACCGCGTCCCAAATCCGCAGTTCCTTCGTCAAGTCCCTGCATAAGGCCATCGTCGACGACCACCCCATCAGCCTCGATTTCGTCTATGGCGACCTCGACCATGGCACGTTGAAGCCGCTCGACGGTCAGCAGAGGCTGACCACGCTGTTTCTGCTGCATTGGTATCTAGCATCCCGCACCGGACGGCTATCGCCGGATGACAGCTGGACGCGCTTCCGTTATTCCACCCGTCCGACGGCCGAACTGTTCTGCCAGTTGCTGGGCCGGCATGCATTTGCCGGGCCAGACACCGTGTCTCAATGGCTGACCGACCAAGCTTGGTATCTGCACACCTGGAACCATGATCCGACCGTGCAATCCATGCTTAGAATGCTGGACACCATCCATGCTCACTTCGCCGGCGTGGATTTCCAACAGGCATGGGCGCGCCTGACTGATAAGTCGCGGCCTGCGGTATCGTTTCACGTCTTGCCGCTCAAAAGCGCCGCGGAGGGCAATGCGCTCTACATCAAGATGAATTCGCGGGGAAAGCCGCTAACGCCATTCGAAAACTTCAAGGCGCGGCTTGAGCAAATAACGACCAGTCTGCCGAAGGCAGGTGAATTCGCCCGGAAAATGGATACGGCCTGGTCGGACCTTTTCTGGGTCTACCGCGGCAGGGACAATCTCGTTGACGACGAAATGCTGCGGTACCTCGAATTCGTGATGGAGATTGCGCTATGGCGGCAGGGCCAATTTGCCCGGGACGACGCGTTCGAGCTGGCTGTTCAATTGTTCGGGCCCGCCAACAATACGGCGGCCGCAGACAATCTGGACTGGCTCGCCCGGTCCATCGACATCTGGAGCGATATCGACATTGCCGCCTATTTCGGGTCGCAGATGCGCAGCAATACGTCGGACGCGACCTTCGGCCTGCCAGTTTTCCGTGATCAGGTGGACCTGTTCGAGCAATGTTGCAACAGTTATGAGCGACGTGAGGGCGGTCGTCGCTTCGGCTGGCCCGAGACGCTCCTGCTGCATGCCTTTATCATCCACCGTAGTGAGAAAACCACGGACTTCCCGCGGCGGCTGCGCATGCTGCGCAATCTGATCGAGGCCTCGCCCAACGAGTTGCGCCTCGAAAACATGCCCGGCTTAATCAAGGACGTGGAGACCCTTGTCAGCGAACCTGACATTACAAATGCCTTGCGGCTGACGACGTTCAATTCCGGGCAAGTCGGGGACGAGAATGATAAGGTCGCCGCCATCATCCGGGAACCGGCCATCGAGGCGGCACTGCTGCGCCTCGAGGATCATACCCTGCTGCGCGGCTCCCTGATCGCCTTCGACCTCGATGTCGATGCGGCGACCTTCAATGCTCGCGCCGCAAAATTCGAGAGCTGCTTCTCTGACAAGGCCCTGTGGCCCACACTGACGGCAGCCCTGCTGTCGGTGGGGAACTACAGCCGGCCCAAGGGGGCACGGTTCTATTTCGGCAGTGCCAAAGACAATGCGACATCCTGGCGTGAAGTATTGACGCGGGGCAACCGCGAGGATGCCAAGCGGACTCGGGACATCCTGGCGATCCTGCTCGACCGGCTGTCGCAATCGACGAGTGAGCCAAAGACCTTGCTGGAGGGCGTGATTGCCGATTACCTGGCCGCCGCACCAGCTTCGGATGGCTACGACTGGCGCTGGTATCTGGTCAAATATCCCATCATGCGCGACGGCAATTCGGGTATCTATGTCGGTAGTGACCGTGAACTGGGCTATGGCCAATGCATGTTGGACAAAACGCAACTTAACAGCAACTACCGCGATCCATTTCTTTCGGCGATCATCAAGCAGGCTGGCGCGCCCGAAGATTCCGTGCGTGACCGGTTCAACGGTTACGCGCACATTCCGCGGCTGATGGTGCTGACTAGGAGTGGAACGAAGATCCAGTGCATTCCTGACGGCTACCAAGTGGTTCCGCCAGAGGATGCGGCGCAGAATATCAGTTATCTCACCATAGCCGCAAAATATGGCATTTCCAATAACCTGCTCTCTATAGCCAAGATGTCGGCCAATAGCCCCATCGATGCGGTGGACCGGATCGTTATTGGCGGAAAACTTCTGGGCGAACTAATCGATGCCGGACTTTAGTTCGATTACATATCTTGCAACTTCCGATGCCTGTGACAGTCGGAACCTGAAGTTCAACGGCAGTTGGACGAACGTCAACTCGGCCCGTCCCTGATTCAAAGGCCTAATCCGGTCATTTCGGAACATGCAACGCCGACTAAGTGGCGACTAGAAATCCAATAGCACTGCGCCGCAGTGTTCATGGTTTGTGCTCCGAAAGTCGCATAAAAGGGCAGACTGGAATAATTAGTGCAATCGCCGAAACGCGCTTCATGAACGCGCACGAAGCCCTAAACCAGCCACCCTGGAGATGACGCCGACCGAAGTCGAGGCGCTCCCCCTGAGGGATATCCTCCTACAGGGAGACGCCAAGCATCGCCACCAGCTGGCCTTGTCGATGCGTTCCCGTTGTGACGACCGGAATTATCTGTCGTCGTGAGGGGCCAAGTGCGATGTAGTCGGGTGCGGCGGCCATGGCCGTTTCCAGTTCGGTATGATCATGGGTGCTCAGTCCAAGCCTTAGACCGGCTGCCCGAATCCGCGCGAGGTCGGCGGTTTGCAAATCCTCCTGGCCGAGATGAACAAAGTCGCAGCCTTCCTCGATCGCCAGCCGCCAGTAATCATTGATGATGAGCTGGCACCGATATCGAGCGCACAAGGCCTTCGCTGTGCGGATCTCAGCGCGTAATCCGGCTTCATCCATGGTCTTGATGCGAAGCTGCACCAGCCTGACGCCGAGCGGCACCAGCCGCTCGATCCAGGCAGCGCTGTCGACGATCAGGTAGAAGGGATCGAGCTTCATGAAAACACCGCCCTGCCGATCGTCGGCGTCGACGGCACCGCGACGTCGCGCGGTTCGAGCATTCCCGAGCAGAAAGCTTCACGGCCGGCATCTACGGCCTTGCCGAAAGCACGCGCCATGCCGACCGGATCGGCCGCCTTGGCGACCGCTGTGTTCAGGAGCACGGCGTCAAAGCCGAGTTCCATGACGGTTGCCGCATGCGACGGCCGTCCGAGCCCCGCATCCACAATCAGCGGGACGCCAGGGAAATGTCCGCGCATCGAGCGCAGTGCCATGATGTTGACCGGCCCGAGGGCGGAACCAATCGGTGCGCACCACGGCATCAAGACCTTGCAGCCTACGTCCAGCAGCCGCTCGGCGACGACAAGGTCATCGGTGGTGTAGGGGAATACATCAAAACCGTCCTCGCACAGGATGCGGGCGGCTTCGACAAGGCCGAACACGTCTGGTTGCAGCGTGTCGTGGTTGCCGATCACTTCGAGCTTGATCCAGTTCGTACCGAAGACCTCACGCGCCATTTTCGCGGTCGTGACCGCTTCCCTGGCGGAGTGACAGCCGGCAGTGTTGGGCAGGATTCTGACACCCAGCGACCGGATCAACGACCAGAATTGTTCGCCGGCCCTGCCGCCTGCCATCTCACGGCGCAACGAGACCGTCACCATCGACGCGCCCGACGCCTCGACCGCGTCGGCAAGGATCGCGGGCGAGGGATATTGAGCCGTGCCGAGAAGCAGGCGAGACGGAAGCGTCGTCCCGAGAAGCTCGAACATGCTAGCCTCCCTGCATGGGCGAAAGGATTTCGATCCGGTCGCCGTCGCTCAACTGGAACTGCGCCCGGTTGGCTTTGTGCACGAGGTCGCTGTTGACGGCCGTTGCCAGCCAGTCGCCCTCATAGTCGAGCGCGGCCAGCAGTTCGGCCAGCGTGGTGACGGCAACCTCATGCGCTTCGCCGTTGACCATCAGTTTCATGAGTAAGTTCCTTGGTTCCGTCTTGATTGAAAACCAGGTCGGCGGCCTGGCGCGCCATGGCGGGCGCAAGAAGAAAGCCATGGCGATAGAGCCCGTTGATCGCGACGGTGCTTTCACATGCCTCGACACGCGGCAGGTTGTCGGGAAAGGCCGGACGGACGCCGGCGCCGGTCTCAATGATGCCAGCCTCGCCGAAGGCCGGATGGAGAGAATAAGCCGCGCCCAAAAGCTCTATCATCGAACGCGCCGTCACTGGTCCGACGGACTGGCTTTCAATCATCGTCGCGCCGATCATGAACTGCGTGTCGGCACGCGGCACCGCATAAAGCGGAAAGCGCGGATGCAGCAGCCTGACCGGGCGCGACAGCGAGACATCGGGCGAGCGCAGGATCAGCATTTCGCCGCGAACGCCGCGCAGCCTGTTATCGGTCGCTGCCATTCCTGTGCAGTCGATCTGCCGATCGAAACCGGAAAAATGCCGGACGTCACAGCCGAAGTGGAACTCGACACCCCCGGCTGCGAGCTTTTCGTGAAGTGTCGCCATCGCCTGGCGCGGGTCGAGATGAGCCTCACCAGTGAAGAGCAATCCGCGCCGGAAGCGGCCGGCGAGGTCGGGTTCCAGGAGTGCGATTTCGTCTTCATCGACACGCCGATGCCCCGACGTTCGACTGGCGAACCTGTCGAGCTCGCCGGTATCACGCGGCGCGGCCACGACCAGTGTTCCGGCCCGTGTCACCTGACCCGGCAGTGCCGCATCCCACCAGTCGGCGGCGACGCGTCCCAGATCCAGCACCGGCTGCTCGGCGCTTTCACGCTCGCACCATGGCGCCAGCATGCCGCCGGCGAACCACGAGGCATTGCCACCGAGGCCATGTCGGGTCTCGGCGACGGTCACCGCCGCGCCGCGTGTGGCAAGTTCGAAGGCGACGGTGAGGCCGGCGATGCCGGCCCCTTTGACAAGCACCCTCATGACGGTTCCGGCGCCTCCGGCATGAGCGGTACGCCGGTCTCGTCAGCCGGCATGTAGAGATCGCCGCCCTTGCGGTATTTCGCCGCCATCGCCGCCATGCCCTCTTTCTGCGCCTCGGCACGGATGTCGTGGGGAATACGCATCGAACAGAATTTCGGCCCGCACATCGAGCAGAAATGCGCCACCTTGTGCGCCTCCTTGGGCAAGGTCTGGTCGTGGAAAGACCGCGCCGTTTCGGGGTCGAGCGACAGGTTGAACTGGTCTTTCCAGCGGAACTCGAAACGCGCGCGGGAAAGGGCATCATCCCTGACTTTTGCTGCCGGATGGCCCTTCGCCAGATCGGCGGCGTGGGCGGCGATCTTGTAGGTGATCACGCCGATCTTGACATCGTTGCGATCGGGAAGGCCGAGATGCTCCTTGGGCGTGACGTAGCAGAGCATGGCGGTGCCGAACCAGCCGATCATTGCCGCGCCGATGCCTGAGGTGATGTGATCATAGCCCGGCGCAATGTCGGTCGTCAGCGGTCCAAGCGTATAGAACGGCGCCTCGCCGCACACGGCAAGCTGCTTGTCCATGTTCTCCTTGATCTTGTGCATAGGCACGTGGCCGGGGCCTTCGATCATCACCTGGCAATCCTTCGCCCAGGCGATCTGCGTCAACTCGCCGAGCGTTTCCAGCTCGGCGAATTGCGCCGCGTCGTTGGCATCGGCGATCGAGCCGGGGCGAAGACCGTCGCCGAGCGAAAAGGACACGTCATAGGCGCGGCAGATGTCGCAGATCTCCGCGAAATGCTCGTAGAGGAAGCTCTCCCCGTGATGATGCAGGCACCATTTGGCCATGATCGAGCCGCCGCGAGAAACGATACCCGTGACCCGGTCAACGGTCAGCGGGATGTAGTGCAGCCGCACGCCGGCATGGATGGTGAAATAGTCGACGCCCTGTTCGGCCTGCTCGATCAGGGTGTCTCGATACACCTCCCAGGTCAGATCCTCGGCAATGCCGTTGACCTTTTCGAGCGCCTGATAGAGCGGCACGGTGCCGATCGGCACCGGGGCATTGCGCACGATCCATTCGCGGATGTTGTGGATGTTGCGGCCGGTCGACAGGTCCATCACCGTATCGGCGCCCCAGCGGATCGCCCAGACCATCTTTTCGACCTCCTCGGCCATTGAGGAGGTGACCGCCGAATTGCCGATATTGGCGTTGATCTTCACCAGGAAATTGCGGCCGATGATCATCGGCTCGCTCTCGGGATGATTGATGTTGGCGGGAATGATTGCCCGTCCGCGCGCCACCTCGTCGCGCACGAACTCCGGCGTGACGAAGTCGGGGATCGCCGCGCCGAAGGCTTCGCCGTCGCGTTGAAGCTTGCCGCGCAAGATCCCGCGGCCAAGGTTCTCGCGGATGGCGACGAACTCCATTTCGGGCGTGATGATGCCGGCGCGCGCATAGGCAAGCTGGGTCACCGCCTTGCCTGCCTTGGCCCTGAGCGGCCGGTTGCGAATGGGGAATTCCGGCGTCAGGCGCTCGCCGGTGGCGAACCCATTGTCTTGCGGCTGCACATGGCGGCCGTCATAGGCTTCGACATCGCCGCGCGCCGTGACCCATTCGTGGCGAAGCCGGGCAAGGCCCTTTTCGATGCTGGTTTCGACAGTCGTGTCCGTATAGGGGCCGGACGGATCGTAGACGATGACGGGCCGTTCGCCCGCCGTCGGATGGACGGAGATTTCCCGCATCGGCACTTTGATGTGCGGATGGAGGACACCGGACTTGTGGATTTTCCGTGAGGCGGGCAGTGGTCCCGTCGACACGGCGGGGGTGAGGGCATCCATCTTGAGGCTCCTTTGCTCGTGCATTGGAGACCCAGTTCTGTGCCGGAAGGATGAAAAGACGCTTCTGTGGACCTGCTGAAACAGGACCTCGGGCGTAAACTCCCGCAAAGCGCTTGCACCGTCCCTACGCCAGTATGAACTGGATCAGGTTCAACGGGTCACTGCGCCGCGAAAGCCAGCAGTATCTCAGCCCCTTGCCGGGACTC
>NZ_RZQL01000192.1 GCF_003997935.1 Mesorhizobium sp. M7A.F.Ca.US.006.01.1.1 | reverse complement strand
GCACCGTAAGTGGCATCTCGCGCGCATTGGGAGGCGGGGTCATGGGGCTGAAGCTGGCAACCATACCAAAGGCGGAAAGGGATGGCGTCGAAGCCGAGGTTCTTGAAGCGTACGACCACTCATTGGAAACCTTAAGCAACCTTGGCGCGGAGATTGTCGAGATCAACGTTCCATTTCGATTCGACGATTGCCGCGAGCCACACTCAACGATTATGAACTCAGAGGCTTATGCCTATTTCCGTGAGTTGATCGATGACACGTCTTCGTTGATCGACGAGAGTGTACGCGCAGGCATTTCATCCGGGCGCGCCATCTCCCCCCGACAATATTTGGATGCCTTCGAACTCGTAAGCCGATTCAAAGCCCAAATCTCCGATGCGCTCGTTGGTGTCGATGCGTTGCTCACACCGACGACAGAAACCGTAGCCCTTGAAATTGATGGGCTCGATTTGACTAGGCGGCCTGTACGTTTCACTCGATTTGTAAATGACTTGGGGATGTGTGGTCTCGCAGTACCAAACGGAAAGAGCGCCAAAGGTCTCCCGACATCACTACAGATTGTGTGCAGAGAGAACCAGGAACGGCTAGCGTTACGCATTGGCCTTGCGTTCGAGCAAGCAACAGACTGGCGGCTGCGCCCTTCCATGTTTCGTGACGCTGACCGTAGGCAACAGAGGGCTCGGTAAAGGCTAAATGCTTGGCCAGGCTACTCAGCCTCGTCGGCGTCTAGCACACGACCAAAACGGTCTTCAATATCTGCATCGCCGCAACGTTTATGACGACGCGCGTGATCATATGGAAAGAGAGAATTATGAAAAGCTATTCGGTAGCCGTGATACCTGGCGATGGCATCGGCGTCCCTGTTGTCGACGCAGCCCGGCGCGTTCTTGAGGCGGTCGTCCAGCGGTCGGATTTCAAATTGGAGATGACGAGATTCCCGTGGTCTTGCGCCTACTACAAGGAAACGGGCTTAATGATGCCCGAGGATGGCATTGAAATATTGCGCGGCCATGATGCAATACTGCTGGGGGCTGTCGGGTGGCCCGCCGAGGTGCCGGACTCCATTTCCCTACATGGTCTGCTGCTGCCGATACGCAAGGCGTTCGTCCAATATGCCAATCTACGGCCCCATCGCCTCCTGCCAGGCGTTAAAGGCCCTTTGCGATCAGGTGGCTTCGACATCCTGTGCATTCGCGAGAATACGGAGGGTGAATATTCCGGCGCCGGTGGCCGAGTCCATATCGGAACGCTGGATGAAGTCGCTGTCGAGACATCAGTCTTCACGCGGAAAGGCGTCGAGCGGATCTTGCGTTTCGGCTTTGAACAGGCGCGTAAACGCCGCGGAAAGCTTGCCTCTGTGACGAAATCGAACGCGCAGAAATATTCAATGGTTTTCTGGGACGAAATCACCGAAAAACTCGCGGCTGAATATCCTGACGTTGAAGTCACGAGCTACCACATCGACGCCATGGCCGCACGCATGGTGATGGCACCCGAAGTCTTGGATGTTGTCGTTGCGTCCAATCTCTTCGGCGACATCTTGACTGATCTCGGCGCAGCGATACAGGGCGGCTTGGGATTTGCCGCTTCCGCAAACATAAACCCTGATCGCAGCGCACCCTCGATGTTCGAGCCGGTGCATGGCTCGGCACCGGACATTGCTCACCTCGGCATCGCCAATCCGATTGCGACGATCTGGTCGACAGCGATGATGCTCGATCACCTCGGAGAAGCAAACGCTGCAGCCGATATCATGAGAGCCATCGAAAGAGTGACTGAAGGCGGCATCGGCGTTATAGCGGGAAAAGACAAGACAGAAGCGATAACAGCTGCTTTGATCTCGGCTCTTGTCTGATTGAAGACGATTTTCATAGATTTTAAGTTGGAGCCCGAGATCGGCGGCTTAAAGCGATGGTGGTGCCATTGCAAAGCGCGGGCGCTATCTCAGTCCAGTCGGGTGCAGCTTCTCGCACGAGGACAACAGCGTAATTCCGTATACCCTCATCGATGTTGCTGGACGGGCGGCCGATGGCCCTTTGCCAGATTGAAGCTGCGCCAGTTGAAGGGGCGGGTCAGCAGCCGAGGCATCTGGCGTGTGCTGAAGCAAGAACATGTGCCGCCGTCGCCAGCGTCATCCGCCATTAACAACCTTCGGCAGAACCTCGATCCGCTGCGGGCCGTGCTCGCTCCTCGCCGTCAACTTTTCCTGCTTATTCAAGGTGAGGGATGGTTTGTAAGGCTCAGGTGGCATGCTAGGGTATCGTTTTCCACTAGATCCGAAAGGCCAGTTGGATTGGGGATGCTTTGCCAGTGCTCGGCATGAGAGGTCAATGATGTTCTCTAAGCGTGGAGCGAGAATGCCGATTAGACGTAAGCCCAAGATGAGTGCCCAGGCTTCGCTTCTGCCTGGAGTGCGCATCGACAAGACATCCAACCGGGCGGTCTATCTGCAGCTTTATGCCGGGATCAAACAACTGATTCTCGAAGGGGTGATTCCCGCTGGCGCTTCCATCCCATCTCCAAGGCTGGTCGCATCGGAATTCGGCTGTTCCCGGCATACGGTTGCGACCGCCTATGATTTTCTTATCGCCGAAGGTCTTCTCTCAGCCAGCCACGGTGTAGGCACTTTCGTCTCCGAATTGGTCGAGACCGCCCTGAAGGCGGCCGGTTCCAATCCGTCTGCAGGGCCGACCGACGCTTTCATACGTCAGAGTCAGTTCGCCGACATTCTGGAACGCGGAAGGATTGACCGCGACGAGGAAGATCCGTTGCAGATTTTTGGCGCTCCAGATGCGGAATGTTTTCCTTATACACTATGGACAAAGATCTACGCCTCGATCTGGTCAAATCCGAAACGCGAATTGCTGCACGTGACAAGCGCACAGGGCTACGACCGGCTTCGGTCGGCCATATGCACTTTCGTACATGGCACTCGTGGAATTCGAGCAACTCCCGAGCAGGTCCTCATTACTTCTGGGACGACGCAGTCCGTTGACCTTCTTCTCAGGGCTCTCCTCAACCCGGGCGATGAGGTCTGGGTGGAAGATCCTGGTCGACCAAAAGCGGCGACGCTAGTATCAGCCCTAGGATTGAAAAGAGTCTCGGTACCCGTGGACCATCATGGACTACGGGTTGACGTCGCGGAGCAGTTGGCACCGGATGCGAAGGTTGCACTGGTCACGCCCTCTCACCACTATCCGACCGGCGCAACGCTGGCACTCGAAAGGCGCCTTCATCTATTAGCCTGGGCAAACCGTTCCGGTGCATGGATTTTTGAAGATGATTATGACGGTGAACTTATTGCAGATGGTCACCCTATTCTTCCGATCTATAGCCTGGGCAAAAATGACCGCGTGATTTATCTCGGTACGTTTTCGAAGTCGATCTCACCGCAATTGCGCCTTGGATATATCATCTGCCATCCAGAACTTGCGCGTCGTCTCGTTCGCTTGCGATTTTATGTTGACTATTTTCCCTCAATGAATCTGCAGCCCGTTCTGGCGGAGTTCATCGAGAAGGGACATCTCGATTCATATGTCCGCCGCATGCGCCGCATTTATCGTGAACGGCAGTCCACTTTCGTAGCGGCGATTGAGGCGACCGCGGACGGCGCCTTCGAAGTCTTTAAGAATGCGCCAGCTTTGTTCCAGCCTCTCGGCCTACGCGACGAACGGATTGGCAACAATGATGTTATACTCGCGGAACGCGCGCGAAAGCTAGGTATCCCTGCGTTCGCTCTATCCTCCTTCTCCTTTAACGTGAAACCGCGTCCCGGCATCATTATTGGCACTGGCCGGCTGCCCTTGGAGCGCATACCAAGCGCCGTGAATAGGCTTGTGCAAGCCACTCGCGATATGCAGAATATAATCACGGCCGCGGAGGAATCCTCATGACGCGTTTGCTCGGCGTTGATCGAACTTGGCGACAAGGTCAGTCCTGCAATGCCGCCGCGGATACCCCGGTATTCAGGTGGCCTCTCGACTAGGATAACTTGCACGTAACAACGCCGCCAGGCGCGCGATAAGGGCGCTGGCACTCGAGGGCATGAATTATCTGTTTGGCAGCCTCGGACGAAGGCGGCGTCGCGCAGCTGACATGTATACGCTGAGACCGCGCACCCGAACGACTTTGATCCCGAAGCCAGGCTGGCCGACGATCAACCGTGGCGACGAACTTTTTCCCGGAAACTTGGCCTGCACCGCCGGCCAGCCCATCGGGGCATAGCCACACGCGGCCTCAAGATCACGCTCACGCCGGCTCGACGTCAGCGTGATTCGAACCGCCATAAATTGGTTAGTCGCTGATCCCGAGAACTCCGCGCCGCGCATTGATCTAGTCGCGGATGGGTCTCTGGACGCGTCCGGCGCAGTGGCCCGCGCGTTAGAACCGAACTGGACTTTTCACCATCAACCACTCCTGAATATTTGGCAAACTCCCGCTGGTGTCGCTTTGGCGATCCTGGTGGCGAATTCGGCTAGGACCCCTAGCCGGGCATCGCCGAGAGTTGAAGACGACATAAGGCAATTCTCAACTGAATGCGCACTGGAGGGCGATATGGGTGAAATGGAATACTGGAAACAGCAGGTGGCCAAAGGCCGGATTTCACGGCGTGAATTTTTGGGGCGGCTCGCCGCACTCGGCGTTATCGCATCGGTCGCCGATACGATGCTCCTGTCTGCTGGCTTCGCCGCAGAGCCAAAGAAGGGCGGGCATGCAAAATTCGGCGTCTCGCGCGGCTCGACAACGGACTCGAATGATCCCGCAGCCTATATCGACGAAGGCACGCAGTTTCCATTGTGGGGCACGCTCTCGAGCAGCCTAACCGAGGTCGATGCCAAGGGTAATATTCAGCCGGATTTGGCCGAGAGTTTTGAGTTCTCCAACAACGCCGCCACCTGGGCCTTCAAGGTGCGTAAAGGCGCAACTTTCCATAACGGCAAGGATGTTACAGCCGAAGACGTCACTGCTTCCATCCGCCATCACATGGGCCCGGATTCAAAATCGGCGATGAAGGCCGTGCTCGCTTCAGTCAAAAATATCCGCGCAGATGACAAATCCACCGTGATTTTCGAGCTCGAAAGCGGTAACGCGGATTTCCCATATCTGGTGAGTGATCCGCACCTGCCGATTATGCCGGCAAATCCGGACGGAAGTGCAGACTTCGCGTCTAATATCCGCTCGGGACCTTTTGTATTCGAATCTTGGGAGCCTGGTGTTCGAGCACGATTGAAGCGCAATCCTAACTTCTATGATACTGGCGCGCCGCACTTCGATGAAGTGGAGTTTATTACGATCACCGATGTTTCAGCCCGCGTCAACGCGCTCACGACGGGCGAAGTCCATTGGATCAACAATCCGGACCTGAAGACGCTCAGTCTGCTCCAGCGGCGGCCCGGCATCAAAATCAACGAAGTCAAGGGCTACGGTCACTACGTCTTCACGATGGATACGACAGCCAAGCCGCTCGACGACGTGAACGTGCGAATGGCTCTAAAGTGGGCAATGGATCGGGAAGAAATCGCCAAGAAAGTCTTTCTTGGACATGCCGTGCCTGGCAACGACAATCCTATCGCCAGCACAGTGAAATTCGCCGCGGATCCATTGCCGCGCTACCAATACGACGTCGACAAGGCAAAATTCTATCTCAAGAAGGCGGGCCTGACGACGTTGAATGTCGATCTTTCCGTGGCAGAAACGGCCTTCACCGGCGCAATCGATGCAGCGGTTCTGTACCAGGAAAGCGCAAAAAAAGCGGGGATCAACATCAACGTCATCCGCGAAGCCAACGACGGGTATTGGAACAACGTTTTTGGCAAGAAACCTTGGGTCGCCGACTATTGGAGCGGCCGGCCGACGATCGATCTGCTGTTCTCCGAAGCCTACGCCAAAGGTGCTCCTTCGAACGCCGAAAAATGGGCAAACCCACGGTTCAATGAATTACTTGTCCAGGCTCGGGGCGAAACTGACGACGCCAAGCGCGCCGTAATGTACGCGGAAATGCAACAGTTGGTGCACGATGACGCCGGTCAGGTCGTCATGGTTTTCAATAACTTTGTGGAAGCACATTCTGACAAGCTTGCGCACGGCGATGTTGCCTCGAACTGGGGTGGTGACGGTCTGAAGATCGCAAAACGTTGGTGGTTCGCGTAATCGATAGCCGCGTGCCGGGCCAGCGCTCTTTGTGATCTGGCCCGGTTCCTTTCCACAAGGGCGGTGTCTGTGAGTATCCGTCCAAGGGTATCAAACAAAAATGGTCATCCGTACGATCTTGGCGCGCATAAGCCTCGGGCTTCTCACGCTGTTTATTGTGTCGATACTCGTTTTCTCTGCCGTGACGATGTTACCTGGCGATTTCGCGACATCTATATTAGGCCATTCCGCCACGCCGGAAACAGTTGCGGCGTTCCGGGCGCAGCTGGGGCTTAATCAACCGGCAGTCATCCGATACGTCTACTGGCTCGGAGGCATTTTGCACGGAGACTTTGGACGCTCCTTCTCCAGCTCCGAATACTTGGATTCTGGAACGGCGCGAACCGTTGTGTCGCTTATAGCGCCACGTCTGTGGAACACCTTGTTCCTAGCAGGTCTGGCAGCTCTTATCGCAACGCCACTTTCGATCGGCCTAGGAATGCTGGCGGCACTTTACCGCAACAGCCTGTTCGACCGTTTTATCAATCTGATAACGCTGACGACTATTTCCGTGCCCGACTTTTTCGTCGCCTACATTTTGATGCTTTTTTTGTCTGTACGCTTCAACCTCTTTCATTCTCTTTCAAATGTCACGCCCGACACCCCTTTTCTTGAACGTCTGGAAAGCTGCGCGCTGCCGGTCATGGGCTTGGTTCTCGTCAGTTTGGCATACATGATGCGAATGACCCGCGCCTCAATCATCAACTTGCTCGCGAGCCCGTATATTGAGATGGCGCGGTTGAAAGGCGTCAAGCCAAGCAGGATCATCGCTCGTCACGCTCTGCCCAATGCTATCGCGCCGATCGCCATCGTTGTCGCTGTGAACTGTGCGTACCTGATCGCAGGCGTCGTCGTCGTCGAAGTTGTGTTCGTCTATCCAGGCATCGGACAACTTATGGTCGACAGCGTTGCAGCGCGGGATATCCCCGTCGTTCAGGCTTGCGCCCTAATATTCGCCGCGACGTACATCATCCTCAATCAGATCGCCGACATCGTCTCGATCATAACCAACCCAAAGATGATGCATCCCCGATGAACCAGATACATGCTTCCGGCGACGACCAAATGTATCTGGACAGCCAAGGCATCCGGATCCGTCGCTTCTGGCGGGTACTACGCCGCGTACCCATCAGCGCCCTCCTCGGGATGGTCGTCATTCTGATTTATCTATTTCTGGCGGTGTTCGGTGGGCTGATAGCGCCCTACGCTGAATCAGCCATCGTTGGCGATCAGTACGCTCCCTGGACCGCCCAACATCTTTTCGGAACGGATCAACTTGGGCGCGACATGCTTTCCCGCCTGATATTCGGCGCGCGAAACTCGATCGGCATTGCACTCGCAACGACGGTCCTGTCATTCTCCATCGGTGGCGGGCTGGGGCTGCTGGCAGCACTCTTGGGTGGATGGATCGATCAACTGACGTCGCGTCTCATCGATGTTCTAATGGCGATTCCGCAGTTGATCTTCGCGTTGATGCTACTGTCCATTTTTGGGAGCTCAGCGGTGAACTTGGTCATCATCATTGCAATATTGGATTCCACGCGCGTGTATCGTCTGACACGCGCCGTAGCAATGAACATAGTCCTGATGGATTACGTTGAGGCAGCCCGTCTCCAGGGAGAAAGAATCCTTTGGATTACAACACGCGAAATTCTTCCGAACATTCTGCCACCACTCGTTGCCGAATTCGGATTGCGGTTCTGCTTCGTGTTTTTGACAATATCCTCGCTCTCTTTTCTGGGCCTCGGAATTCAACCACCTACGGCCGACTGGGGTTCTATGGTCAGGGAAAATGCGACGCTCATCAACTACGGCGATATCACGCCACTTTTGCCAGCGCTGGCAATCTCAGTGCTGACGGTAGCCGTAAATTTCGTGGTTGACTGGTTGTTGCACAAGTCGAGTGGGTTGAAGGAATGATGTCGGAGATGAGTAACGTGGACCGAATTTCGCGCGAGCCATCGTCGACCGTTCTGGAAATTCGCGGCCTTCGCATCGAAGCGAAAGGCGACGATCGATGGCAGGAAATCGTCAAAGGTGTCGACCTTTCTCTAAAGCGGGGAGAAGTTCTGGGACTGATCGGCGAGTCCGGCGCCGGCAAATCGACGATCGGACTTGCCGCTATGGGATATGCCCGTCCTGGCTGCCGCATTGCGAGCGGTACCATTACGTTTGACGGCAAGGATCTGACCCAGTGCGGCGACCGCGAACTCCGTAGTATCTGGGGCGCTCGCATCGCCTATGTCGCCCAGTCAGCCGCCGCATCATTCAATCCCGCGCACCGTCTCATAGACCAGTATGTCGAAGCCGCGCTTTCGCATCAGGCAGGAACTCGGCGCGAGGCCGAGAAAGCGGCGATTCAGCTATTCGAGCGTTTGCACCTGCCGAGTCCCAAGACGTTTGGCCTTAGATATCCACATCAAGTGTCGGGCGGCCAGTTGCAGCGTGCGATGACGGCTATGGCGATGGCTTGCCGTCCCGACATCATCATCTTTGATGAGCCAACCACGGCGTTGGACGTCACCACACAGATCGAGGTGCTTGCGTCGATCAAGGAAGTGGTTAAGCAATTCCACACGGCCGCCATCTATATTTCCCACGACCTAGCCGTTGTAGCGCAGATCGCTGATCGGGTCATGGTTCTTCGGCATGGGCTTGTCGTCGAGCAGTCTTCGACGCGATCCATGCTTGCCGATCCCAAGGAGGCCTATACGAAATCATTGTGGGCAGTTCGCTCACTGTTCAAGGAAGAAAGTCGAACAAGCGACAGCCTACTCACGGTAAATGATGTCAGTGTCTCCTACGGCTCCGTCAAGGCTCTGGAAAGCGTATCGATTAATGTCCCACGGGGCACGACGGTCGCACTTGTCGGCGAATCCGGGTCGGGCAAATCGACACTCGCTCGCGCCATTTCCGGCTTGCAGGCCCTCGATGCTGGCACAATCGCCTTCGATGGAAAGCCGTTGCCGGCGAGCTACCGGGACAGGGAAAAGTCACTTCTGCAATCCATTCAAATGATATACCAGATTCCCGACACGGCACTCAATCCTCGTCGGCGCATCGGAGATATACTCGGGCGCCCGCTGGAGTTTCATCTCGGTCTTCGCGGAGCTGCCAAACGGCGGCGTATCGGTGAACTTCTCGATATGATTGAGCTAAATGGTAGGTTCCTGGACCGACTCCCCGGTGAGCTTTCCGGTGGTCAAATGCAGCGCATCTGCATAGCTCGTGCGTTGGCTGTCAATCCGAAGCTTATAATCTGTGACGAGGTGACGTCCGCGCTCGACCAACTGGTCGCGGGAGAAATCCTGAAGCTGCTGCTGAAGCTGCAAAAAGAGCTTCAAATGTCCTATCTCTACATCACGCATGATATTTCTACGGTCAGAGCCATAGCGGACGATGTCGTCGTCATGCATCGCGGACGAGTTGTCGAATCCGGTCCGAAGTCCGAGGTGTTGGACGCACCACGCAATGCTTATACCGTGGAATTGCTATCGTCTGTGCCGGAGATGGATCCCGACTGGCTGAACAAAAAGCTGACCGGGCGAAAGATAGTATTTGCGGCATGAGAGATTTCAACGGGATGGTGTCGCGTTTAACCAAGAGATGCTAGGCGCCTCCCTGCTTGTCATTCCCGCCCGCCGCTAACTTGCCGTGTTAAAGCGAGACATCTTGTGCATCGACCAAAATCCTCCGGGTAACCGGACTGTATCTCGTGTCGTTGAGAGCCTCTCGGAATCTCTCTCCGACGCCCGAAATGTAGATTTCCACTGGGAACTGACCCAGCATCTTCACTGAGATGCGATGAAGCTACAGATGACTGACGAGGATCTGTTGCGCACGGTCTTTCCGCATCTGACGGTCTCGTTGGCGCTGACAGGCATCGTGCCTGAAGTCGATGGACGTGTGCAGAGGCTAGTTGAACGGCTCGCGCGACGAGATAGGCGATAAGAGCTGATGCAACGTTTGAAGAGAAATCGCATGCAGATGTTCGCGAGAGTTTTCCCAAATGGGGGAAGCGCGATGGCAAAGTGGCTCAGATACCTATGACTGTTCTCGATCTCGCATTCCGGGAATTTGTCGATGCACTCGAGACGGCTAGCGACGAGTTTGGCTTAAAGGGTGCCGCTGATCGTTTAGCGGCTCGGCTGGGCTACAGATGGTTTGCCTATCTTGGGTTTTCAGAACCATCGCTAAAGGTTCTTTCTTCATATCCAGGTTCATGGGCGCGGCAGTACATCGAGCAACGATTCGAAGATATTGACCCTGTCGTCAGGCTCGCTCGATCATCGCTGCGGTTGTTCCAATGGGATCGGCGGACGCTGCGGCTGCCATCACCATCTCAGCAGCGCTTTTTTGCTGAGGCCGCCAAATTCGGGATTCATAGTGGTGCGACTGTTCCAATCCGGGGAGGCTTTGGCCGCTTCGCCGCGTTCACGCTCGCAGGCAACAGAGACGCAAGTCTCGAAGCTCGTTCAACTGAAATGATGGATACCCTGCAACTTGCGGCTCTCTACTATCATGCGCACGTCTACGCGAAACTCCAACTAGGCCTGACCCGCCTGGCCGACGCGCCGCTCACCCAACGGGAGCGGGAGTGCCTTTCCTGGGCGGCACGCGGCAAGAAGATGCCCGAAACCGCGAAGGTTCTCGGCATCACCACGCGAACCGTGGTCTTCCATCTCGAAAATGCCCGGTCGAAGCTCGGCGCGTCCACGGTGGCGCAGGCGGTAGCCGAGGCCGCACACCGCGGCCTCATCTTGTCCTGACAAAGCGATCGACTCTGCTCCCATCTGGTCATGCGGGCGTTCTGACGCCCTAATCTGCTCGATCTGATCGACCTCTCCTGTTGATGCCGCGCCTACTGCAACTGTAGTAGTGGCCACCCCTCGCCAATTTTACGCTAGAGCCTCGTTCGCGCTGCCGCCCTGTAAGACCCTACAGCTACGCCGCTTTGCTCGCCGTGCTCTTTGTTTCTCACAAACAAAGGAGCCTGCTGCCATGCGCATAGTTGTAGTTACTCATTCGGACTATATTGAATTTGCCGATCTGATCGCGGGGATGCACCGCCTGCGCTATCGCGTTTTTCGGGATCGTCTGAATTGGGATGTTTCTGTTTCGGGCGATATGGAGATCGACGCTTACGACGCGCTCAAGCCGACCTACATCCTCGCCGTCGATGACGGCGGCTCGGTGGTCGGCTGTGCGAGGCTGCTTCCTACAACAGGGCCAACGATGCTGGCGAATACCTTCCCAGCGCTACTTGGTTCGAATCCCTCTCCGCGCAGCGACAAAATATTCGAAAGCTCGCGCTTCTGTGTGGATACCAGCTCTGCGGACAGCGTGAGCGCAACTGGCCTCCGTGACGCGACATTCAGCCTGCTTGCGGGGATCCTTGAATGGGGGCTAGCGAACGGCCAAGAGACTGTGGTCACCGTAACGGACGTTCGATTTGAGCGTATTTTGAGACGGGCTGGATGGCCGTTGGAGCGCTTCGCTCCGCCCATGCAGATTGACGACACAAAGGCGCTGGCCGGAAAGCTGCCGATCACTGAATCCGCGCTGACGAGCGTACGTGAGGTTGGGCAGATCCAAGGGCCTGTTTTGGCGACCCGCTCTGCCCAACTGGCGGCATGAGCACGGCTGCTGCTCGTCGACAATGGCCATCGAACTACGTCATCTTCGCTACGCTGTCGCCGCCGCGCACTACGGAAGCTTCCGCCGCGCGGCGGAGGCGCTTGGCGTCAAGCCGTCATCGCTAAGCCGCCGCATCGGCCAAATGGAGGATCGTCTGGGCGTCGCCGTGTTCGAGCGATCGAGTAGCGGCGTGCGGCTTACGGACGCCGGCACTGAAATCCTGCGCGCTTCCCGGCATCTGGTCGATGGGCTGGACCACATGATGGCGTCGGCCAAGGCCGCGGGCCGAGGCGAGGCTGGCCGGCTTACGATCGGCTTCTACACGTCGCTGTCGGCCGGGAATTTGCGCGCGAGCCTGATGGAATATGGACGACGATTTCCGCAGGTCGAAATCCGTATGGCCGAAAGAGCGCGGGCGAGCCTTTTCGACGGTCTGGAGCGTGGCACGCTCGACGTTGCCATCGTCACCGGCGAGCCCGCGGTTCGCGCAGGAGGAACAATGGCCTTGTGGGGCGAACGCGTCCTGGTTGCGGTTCCCGAAAGCCATCCGCTGGCCGGGAAGGAGATCGTCTATTGGACCGACCTCAGAGGCGAAACCTTCTTGCTGAGCCAGCGCGATCCCGGACCCGAACTTCGCGACATCTTGCTGGCGAAACTGGCTTCGCCCGGCGTCCAGCCAAAGATTGCCGGCCAGGACGTCAGCCGCGAAGGCGTCATGAGTCTGGTGGGCGCGGGCTTAGGGGTCAGCTTGATGTGCGAGGCTGGCATCGGTGCCAGGTACGCCGGCGTCGTCTATCGCGATGTGCAGGATGGCAATGGCCCAAGCCGGATCAGCTACGCCGCCTATTGGCAGAGGAACAACGACAACCCGGCGCTCGTGAACTTCCTCAAGCTGTTGGAGGAGCGCTATCCTTCGCTGTCAACTAGAACTGCCGAATCCGCCGCGCCTTCGAGAACGCCCGATCGGTCGCCATGGCGCTCGATCATCGGGGCGATCAGTCTGGCCGGTTCGCTAACAGTCTGGCCAGTCTCTCGGCCGAGAACCTCGGCATAGGCGATAAGGTCGCGATGAACGGCTGCCGGCAGATCGATCGAGATCTTGACCGGCTTGTCGCTGGCAATTGCCCCAAGTTTCAGCTTCGCCATGTCAACCTCCGTAGGGCTCAAGGACGAGATCGTGGGTGACGATCACCCGAAAGGGGAAGCCCGGCCGAATGGTGAGCGTCGGGGCGATATCGAGCTGGCGGCCAACGATCTGCTGCCCGATTTGGCTAGTGCTGTTGGACGCGCCCTGGCGCAGCGCGCGAACGATATCACTTTCACCACTCGACGATCCGCTCTCCGCACCGATGCTGAGCAGCGTGGAGAGCGCGGCGGCCTTGAAGAGTTCGCGCCAGTGATAATCGACAGCGTCCTCGAGGCCGTCATAGCCTTCAGAGTCAGCGCCTGGCTGCCGTTCCAGCACGATGGACCTACCGTTCGGCATGATGATGCGGTTCCAGACCAGCAGCACGCGGCGCTGACCAAAACCAACGCCGTTGTCGTACTGACCAATCAGCCGCGCGCCCTGCGGGACGATGAGTATCTGCCCGGTTGGGCTGTCATAAACATTCTCTGTCACCTGCGCGGTGATCTGGCCGGGCAAGTCGGACCGGATGCCGGTGATGAGGGCGGCCGAGATGATTGAACCCGCCTGCAGGATATTTGGCGATGCCGGCGCTGCAACGCGATCGGGGCTGACCGTGCGGCGGTCAGTGGCGGCGTTGAGGAACGCGACCTGTCGTTCCTGCGCGGTGGGGGTCGCAGGCTGCGGCGCGAGGTCAAGGCCCGCGAGCGTCGGCGACCCCATTGCCGACGTTTCGCCCGACGCGGGCGCCGGCGTGGCCGGTGCGGACCGCGTTTCGGTGCCGGCGAACAGCCGGCTGGTGCGCGCGGCTTCGATCTCCTGGAGCCGCCGTTGTTCCTCGGCGCTTACGCCTGCGACGGGCTGCCCACGGTTCTGGGCGCTGAGTATGGGACGCCCAAGATCACCTGGAAGCGGCGGTCCTAGTTGTGGAACGTCGGGCTTTGCCACTCCGGAATAGTCGCGCGGGAGCCCGGCAAGTCCGTCCGCCGTGGTGCGGTTGTCGGTCGAATACAGTTCCTCGTTGCCGTGGCCACCATGACGTGTTTGCAGCGCGTAAATCAGCGCGCCGCCAACACCGAGGCTGGCGACCAGGCCGAGCCCGGCCAGCACACGCCGGGACAGGCGGGTGACGCGTGGCGGCTCCCGACGCAGACGCATGGGCTCGGGACCTGGCGC
>NZ_RZQL01000191.1 GCF_003997935.1 Mesorhizobium sp. M7A.F.Ca.US.006.01.1.1 | reverse complement strand
GCCTACGACATGCCATTCCGCCCTGCTGCTCGATGAGGTCGCGACTGAGGACGCACACGTCGTCAAGCTTCTGCGCGGCGCCGGCGCCATCATCCTCGGAAAGGTGGCCACCCACGAGTTCGCTATGGGCGGACCCAGCTTCGACCTGCCGTTTCCCCCAGCCAGGAACCCTTGGAGCCGCGACCATAATCCCGGCGGCTCCTCGTCCGGATCGGGCGCCGGCGTCGCTGCGGAACTGTTTCCTCTTGCGCTGGGAACGGATACACTCGGATCGGTCCGCCATCCTGCGGCGGCGTGTGGCATTGTCGGCCTCAAGCCGACATACGGACTCGTGTCTAGGGGCGGCGTTTTCCCTTTGGCGCAGACGCTCGACCACGTCGGCCCGATGGCAAGGACCGTCAAAGATGCCGCGCTGCTTCTGGATGTCATAGCGGGGTATGATCCGCTTGATCCGGGTAGCAGTGAGAAACGTGGTTCGATTTCCTATACACGGAACCTCGACGATGACATCCGGTCGGTCCGAATCGGATTCATTCGCCACTTTCACGAATCGGACATGATCTGCGATCCGGAGGTTGGAGATGCGCTGGAGAATGCTGCAAAAGTCCTGGTCGCGGAAGGCGCCTCTGTCGAATCCGTCACCCTTCCGCCGCTTTCGGATTTTGCAAGCGCTGCCGGCGTGATCATTCATTCGGAGGCGTGGAGCGTGCATGCCAAATGGATGCGAGAACGGCCGCAGAGCTACGGACAACTCAGCCGAAAGCGATTTCTGACCGGCGCGTTTTTCCCCGCCGAAGCCCTTGTGGCAGCCCAGCGAGTTCGGCTCCGGATGATTTCGATGGTGGAAGAGGCCTTGTCTCAGTTTGACGTTCTTCTTTGCGCTAACCTCATGGATCCGCCACCGCGAATCGATGACGAGGCCGAACTGGCCTACAAACACCCGCGTCAGGCTCGCGCCCCGTTCAACCTTACGGGACATCCGGCGATATCGATGATGAGCGGGCTGTCCCAATCCGGTCTTCCGCTGTCGCTACAGTTCGTCGGAAGATACTTCGATGAGGCAAGACTGCTCGGCGTCGCCGCCGCTTTCGAGCGCACCACCTCCTGGCATACTCTTCGTCCGCCGTTGATTTCGTGAATCGACGGCGAGTACGCGGCTCAGCCGCTCTTCGAGTCAATATTCGATGCGAAACGGCACCGCGCAAGAATAGCCAAAGATTCGGCTCGTATGAATCCTGCATAGGGGTCACCACCAGGACTCATACTTTCTGATAGTGACGCGCATGGATCGTCAATGATTTCCCTGTTGCGCCACAAAGAGTCCAGGCTGCTTTGGGAGATGTCACGTTGTCTGGCTATGAACGCGCTGAGACCTGCGGCGCTGTTTGTCAGCTTGCCGCGGTCGCGGCCTTCCACGCCGCCATGGCCTTCAAACGGTGAAGATGGATCTGGAAGGCGGAGCGTTTTGAGCGAGGTGGAACGAAGAGATTGCGCACGGCAGAGAAGATTGAGACGAAGCGTTGCAGCGATCCCGGTGATCGGAAGCCCTGCATCGTCCGCTCCCGTTTTCGCAGCGGCACATGGGAATTCTCGGCCCGGTTGCTCAATCCTCTGTGTGACCGGTGCGCGACCTCAGGCATCACTTGCCGCCTTGCCGCCCCATAGGAGCGCAACTTGTCGGTGATTACCCGCTTGGGAGAGAGGCCCTGCTTGTTCAACCTCGTCAACAATCGCTTGGCCGCCTTGGTGTTGCGGCGGGTCTGGATAATCTCGTCGAGGACATGGCCGTCATGATCGAAAGCGCGCCACAGTCTTTCTTGGCGACGATGGAGATCACAACTTCGTCCAGGTGCCAGATGTCATGCCGAGAGGGTTTCTTGCGACGCAGACGCCGGGCGTAGTTCGGTCCGAATTTCATTGCCCAACGGCGGATCGTCTCGTAGGAGACCACGATGCCTCGCTAGAGCAGCATTTCCTCAACAAGACGCAGGCTCAGCGGAAATCGGAAATAAAGCCAAACCGCGTGGGCAATGATCTCGGGCGGAAAGCGATGGCCTCTGTAGCTGACGGCAGAAGTGTTCATGCGGCCACGTCTATGGCCCAAATCCTGTCGCTTGGTTTATGTGACAAGCTCTAAGCCGAGTGATCGGTCCCTGCTGCAGCGCCTTGTCTGGGGCCGCAGCGGTGGCGGAGGGATTTGATAGGTCGGCATGGATGCATCTTTCACCTTCGCGGTCGATCACCACCGGCTCGTATTCATCCGCCAGACATCGTTCCACACTTGCCCGACCGATTCCGGCACTACCACCGGTAATTAGAACATGTCCGAGAGTCATGAAGCGTCCTTTCTAGGATCCTGGGCCGAACGCTTGCTCGATCAGCCGGGCAGTCCTGGTTAGCTCACGGCCCACGTCATCGAGCTCGTCCTGTTTCAGGATGAGAGCAGATCCTCCGCAATTCAGTGCGAAGGGTTGGGAGCCGTGCAGCAGGATCGGCACGCCGACAGAGTTGACCTCTGCCTTCCATTCGCCGACGGACGTGACGAAGCCATGCGCGTGATATTGGTCCACTGACCGCAATATGCCCTGCCGTATCGCTTCGCCAGCCTCGTCAGGCGAACAAAGGTCGTCCAGCAGACGCTCACGCGCGGTCGCATCGAGACCTGCGAGGTAGGCGCGGCCCATCGCCGATGTGGCCATGCGGATATGGGACCCTACTTCGATCCCCATGTGCAATGGGCTCGAACCCTGACAATGTTCTACGTAGACCATCGTACGCCGGTCCGGCGCACCGAGCGCTACGGAGCAACCGACCCGATCTGCCAAGGCCTGCATCATGGGGCGCGCCACGTCGCGCACGGCCAGACCGCCAAGCGCACTGAAACCGAGCGCCAGTGCGGCCACCGAAAGCGAATAGCGGCCCGTCGTCATGGAATATTCGAGATAGCCGAGCCGGCTCAGCGTGTAGGTGAGGCGCGAAATGGTCGATTTGGCGAGGCCCGTGCGTTGCGCAAGCTCCTGGTTGCCGAGGCCCGGGTCGCCGCGCCGGAAGGCCTTCAGCACGCTCAGCCCCCGCGCCAGCGCTACGACAAAGCGCGGATCGTCGTCCGTATCGTCGCCCAGAGCCGGAACCTGTTCTTCGCGTTTGCGCATAATCTTGTCCCGCCGCGTCGTTTGCACCCTTGACCGCGCGCTGCGGACAAGGCAATAGTACTGTCGAAATTTGGAATTTAATTCTGTACAGCGGAATTAACGGTGGATCAAGAAACTTTCCAGCAACTCGTCGATACCGTTGAGCGGTTTGTCCGCGAGCGGCTTCGACCCCGGGAAGACGAGGTGGCGGTCAACGATACGATCCCGGTCGAGATCATCCAGGAAATGCGCGAACTCGGTCTGTTCGGCCTGGCCGTGCCAGAGGAATTCGGCGGACTCGGGCTGACGCTGTCCGAAGAGATTCGGGTTGGCTTCAAGCTGGGGGGCACATCACCCGCGTTTCGTTCCGTCATCGGCACTAACAATGGCATAGGCTCGCAGGGCATCATCATCGACGGCACGCCGGAGCAGCGGGCGCACTATCTGCCGCGCATGGCGAGTGGAGAACTGATCGGGTCATTCTGCTTGACCGAACCGGAAGCTGGTTCCGACGCCGGATCCTTGCGTACGTCGGCGAGGCGGGACGGCGACCATTTCGTTCTCAACGGCACCAAGCGCTTCATCACGAACGCGCCGCAGGCAGGCATGTTCACCGTGTTCGCCCGCACCGATCCGGAAAGCCGCAGCGCGTCGGGGGTCACCGCGTTCATTGTCGACGCGAAGACCGAAGGCGTGTCACTCGGCAAGAAAGATCGTAAGATGGGCCAGCACGGCGCGCACACCTGCGACGTCATCTTTGACGCTGCGCGCGTGCCAGTCGCAGCGATCATTGGCGGCGAAGCCAATCTTGGCAAGGGGTTCGCCACGGCGATGAAAGTCCTCGACCGCGGTAGGCTGACGATTGCCGCCGTCTGCGTCGGCGTGGCCGAGCGGCTGATCGCCGACAGCCTGGCCTACGCGATGGAGCGCAAGCAGTTCGGCCAGCCGATCGTCGAGTTCCAGCTTGTTCAGGCGATGTTCGCCGATATGCGCGCCGAGTCCTTCGCTGCACAATGCATGGTCGAGGAGACCGCCCGCCGTTTCGATGCAGGCAAGACCATCGCCACGGAAGCTGCCTGCTGCAAGATGTTCGCGTCGGAGATGGTGGGGCGGGTAGCCGATAAGGCCGTGCAGATCCATGGCGGCGCCGGCTATGTTGCGGATGCTGGGATCGAGCGATTTTACCGTGATGTGCGCCTGTTCCGAATCTACGAAGGCACAACCCAGATTCAGCAGCTTGTCATAGCGCGCAACATGACCCGCGAAGCACGCCGCAAGACTGGCGGCTGACCGGGCGAGGAGGATAGCATGGTCGTGACTATCGAACGGGCCGATGACGTGGCCATCATCTGGCTGAACAGCCCGCCGGTCAACGCGCTCAACCATGCCCTGCGCACCGAACTGGCGGCAGCGCTGGAGGGGGCCGAAAAGGATGCGGCGGTTGTCGCAACCGTGCTTGCGTCCAGGCTCGACAGTTTCAGCGCCGGCGCCGACATCAAGGAATTCAACCAGCCGCCGTCCAGTCCGACGCTGCGCGAAATCATCGAGCAGATCGATACGGCGACAAAGCCGGTGGTTGTCGCGATCGGCGGCATCGCCTTCGGCGGCGGGTTCGAGATCGCGCTGGCCTGTGATGCGCGCGTTGTCACCGAGGGCGCTTCGCTCGCACTGCCGGAGGTCAAGATCGGGTTGTTGCCGGGCGCCGGCGGCACGCAGCGCCTCCCGCGCCTGATCGAGCCGGCAAAGGCGCTTAAGTTCATCAGCGACGGCAATCCCGTCAAAGGCAGGCAGGTACTCGATGACGACATTGCCGACGAGCTGGTCAGCAAGGAAAACCTGATCGTGGCCGCGGTGGCCAAGGCCAGAGAGATTGTATCCTCCCAGGTGCGGCGGCGGCTGAGCGATGTTCGAGTGCAGGCGGGAACCCGCCAGGCATTCGAGGTCGCCGCCGCCGCAATTCTCAAGACCCAGTTCGACAACCCGCAGATGGAGGCGATCGTCAGTGCGATCCGCGACGCATATGAGCATCCGTTTGAGACCGGCATGCGCAAGGAGCGCGAGTACTTCGACCGGCTGAAGGTGGACGATCGGTCGAAGGCGCTACGCCATGCCTTCTTCGCCGAGCGCTCGTCCGGACGGACGCCATCCGGCGGCGTGGCCAGGATCTGTAGCGTCGGCGTGATCGGCGGCGGTACCATGGGCGCCGGCATAGCGATGGCATTCGCCAGCTGCGGGGTGCCGGTCGTGCTGATCGAAACCGACGAGGCGGCGGCCAAACGGGCGATCGAGCGCATCGGCGCTAACTACGCCCATTCCGTCAAGCGTAGCTCGATCTCGGAAGCCGTGAAGACCGAGAACTTGGGGCGTATCACCGCTGCGGTTGACTATTCGTCCTTGAGGGACGTGGACTTGGTAATTGAGGCGGCATTTGAGGAGATGGACATCAAGCGCCAGATCTTCGGCAAGCTTGTGGAAGTAACGAAACCGACGGCGATCCTGGCGACGAACACGTCCTATCTGAGCGTCGACGAGATCGCCGCCGCAAGCGGAGTTCCCGAGCGCGTCCTGGGTATGCATTTCTTCAGCCCGGCAAACATCATGAAGCTGGTGGAAGTGGTGCACGGCACGCACACACGCGCGGAGGTAATCGATGCCGTGGTCACGACCGCGCACCGCCTCGGCAAGATCCCGGTCGTGGTCGGAGACTGCCACGGCTTCGTCGGCAACCGGATGCTTGCTCGACGAAGCGAGCAGGTCGACCGCTTGCTACTTGAAGGCGCTTCGCCCGAACACGTGGATCTGGCACTGACAAACTTCGGGTCGAAGCTCGGGCCATGTGCCATGGGCGATCTGGCCGGTCTCGATATTTCCTGGCGCATGCGTCGCGCCACGGGCCGGCGGGCGCCTGTAGCTGACGCGCTGGTCGAGGCGGGGCGCCACGGCCAGAAGACGCGAAAGGGCTACTACCGCTATGGCGAAGACGGCAGGACGCCGATCTCCGACCCGGAGGTGACGGCGCTCATCGAGGCCGTTTCGAAGCGCGAGGGCGTTGAACGCCGTTCTATTGATCGCGACGAAATCATCGACCGGCTGATTCTGCCGATGGTCAACGAAGGCGCACGCATACTGAACGAGGGCATTGCCGCCAGGTCCGGCGACATCGACGTGATCTGGATGCACGGCTACGGTTTCCCGCGCTGGCGTGGCGGGCCGATGTTCTACGCGCAAACGCGTGGCTTGCCCGCAGTTGCCACCCGCCTCAAGGAACTGGCGGCGGCGACCGGCGACAATTCGCTGCAGCCGGCGCCCTTGCTTCAAGAACTGGCAGCCACCGGCGCCAACTTTTCCTGATCCGCTGTGACCGGAGACACAAACAATGAATGAAGCCGCCATCGTCGCGACCGCACGAACGTCGATCGGAAAGGCCACACGCGGCGCGTTCAACGATACTGCAGGTGTCGATCTCCTCGCGCCCCTGCTGCCGCACCTGCTTGGCAAGGCCAAGGTCGAGGCAGCCGAAGTGGAGGAGATTGTGCTTGGCTGCGGCTATCCTGAAGGCGCGACCGGCGGCAATGTCGCCCGTGCCGCCGCCCTGCGTGCCGGTTTTCCACTTTCAACGACGGGTGTCATGGTCAGCCGGTTCTGTGCATCCGGTCTCGAGGCGGTCGCACATGCGGCCCGGCGCATCGCGTTTGACGACGTGCCGATCGCCATCGCCGGCGGCCTGGAATCGATCAGCCTGGTCGGCGCCAACGCAAACAAGAACCGGCTGCGCAATGATTGGCTGGAGGCGAACCTTCCCGGCATCTACATGCCGATGATCGAGACGGCGGACATCGTGGCCGCCCGCTACGGCGTCAGCCGCGAGAACCAGGACGCGTTCTCGCTCGAAAGCCAGCGCCGGACGGCCACCGCCCAGCAGGCCGGGCTGTTTGCCGACGAAATCATGCCCATGGAGGCGCGCAAACTTGTCGTCGACAAGGCGACTGGGGAGACTCGTCCCGAGACTGTCAGGCTCACCCTTGACGAGGGAAACCGTCCCGACACCACGCTTGAGGGACTAGCGAAACTGAAGCCGGTTCGTGAAGGCCAGTACATCACAGCCGGCAACGCCAGCCAGCTTTCCGATGGCGCTTCAGTCAATCTCCTGATGTCGACGGCGGAGGCAGAGAACCGAGGCCTCGATGTGCTGGGCGTCTTCCGTGGTTTTGCTTCAGCAGGCTGCGCGCCTGACGAGATGGGTATCGGTCCAGTGTTCGCGGTCCCGCGCCTCCTCCAGCGCCATGGCCTGTCGATCGATGACATCGATCTTTGGGAACTGAACGAGGCGTTCGCCAGCCAGGCGCTCTATTGCCGCGACACGCTGGGCATTCCCTCAGAGAAACTCAACGTCAATGGGGGCGCCATCTCAATCGGCCATCCTTTTGGCATGAGCGGTTCGCGCATGGTTGGACACATCGTGCTGGAAGGCCGGCGGCGCAAGGCGAAGTACGGCGTCGTCACCATGTGCGTCGCTGGCGGCATGGGCTGCGCCGGCCTGATCGAATTTCGCTGAACGGAACGGGACGCGCAATGAGAGCGGTTATCTGCAAGGAATACGGGCCTGCCGAAAAGCTGGTTGTGGAAGAATTCGACCTCCCTCCGCCGGAGCCGGGCCACGTGCGCGTGCGCGTCGAGGCCGCAGGCGTCAACTTCCCCGACACGCTGATGATACAGGGCAAGTATCAGGTGAAGCCCGATCTGCCGTTTGTTCCCGGCGCTGAACTGGCCGGCATCGTGGAGAGCGTCCGCGAGGGCGTATCCGGCATGGCGCCCAGCATCCCCGTCATCGGCATGGTGGGCCGCGGCGCATTCGCGGACGTCGCCAATGTCAGTGCCTCACGGTTGTTGCTGCGGCCAGCTTCCATGGGCGCGATCACCGCCGCGGTTTTTCCATGACCTATGGCACCAGCATGCATGCGTTGAAGCAGCGCGCCAGGCTGCAGCCGGGCGAGATGTTGCTGGTTCTCGGCGCCAGCGGCGGCGTCGGCCTCGCTAGAATTTCCTCATCCATCCAGATATCCATTTGCATGGCGTATGCTGGTGAATCCTGCGGGACGCCGCACATATCTTAGGCAATTGGTACGAACTCTTTGTTGTTCTAAATACAAATGTGGAGGAAACATCGATGCCCAGAATGCGCGCGCCTAACGGCGCTATGATCTCCCGCGTCAATCGTAGGACGGTTCTTGCAGCCGCCGGCGCTGCGCTGGCGATGCCTGCGATAAGCAGGGTTTCCCGGGCCAACGAGCAGATCGTTCTGGGCAGTTATGGTGGAACGATCGAGGAGTTCATGCGCGAGGAGGCCATTCCTCCTTTCGAGAAAGAGACCGGCATCAGCGTCGTCTATGTCGTCGGCACCGCTCTTGGGAACTATTCGAAGATTCTCGCCACCCGCTCCAATCCCGAGATGGATATCTACTGGGCGAACGACATGTCGCATCTCAGCGGCAAGGTTCAGGGCCTTTATGACACTCTGGACCCGGCCCTCATCCCCAACCTGGCCAAGGTCTATCCCACTGCCCTCGATGCCGACGGCATCGGCGTGGCCTCGAACATGGCGGCCACCGGCCTTGAGTATAATTCCGCCAGGCTCCGCGAGGCCGGCCTCGAGCCGCCGACCTCCTGGCTCGATCTCTGGGATCCCAAATATCACGGGCGAGTCGCCATGTGCTCGATCGGTATCCTGCAGACGCAGGACTTCCTCGCCATGATGACGCGCATCCTCGGCGGCAGCGAGCAGGACATCGGGCCGGCGATCGCGAAGATCAAGGAACTTCGCGACAGCGGCAACATCGTCAACTTCGCCAACAGCCCGGCGGAGATGGACAACGTCATGGTGCAGGAGCAGGCGTGGATCGGTGTCAACAGCACCACGCGCACGCTGGCGCTTCAGGATCGTGGTTTCCCGGTCGAATACGTCCAGCCTTCGGAAGGCGGGCCGATGCACACGATCCTGCTCGACGTCGTCAAGGGGGCGGCCAATCCCACGGGCGCGCACAAGTTCATCAACCACATGCTTGGCGAAGAGGTGCAGTCGGGCATCGCAAGGGCACTCGCCTATGCGCCGGTCAATCCGGGCGCGTCGATTCCTGAAAACTATCGCCAGGTGATGCCGTCCGACGAGGCCGGTCTGGCAACCTTCATTTCGCTCGATCGCGTGACCATGAACCAGAATCTCGATCGGTGGATCGAGACATGGAACCGCGAAATCGAATCGTAATCGGGCACGCAGCAGGCGATAATGGAAAACAGACGATCACTCGCCCCCTTCGTCCTGCTGTTGCCAGCGACGTTGATCTTCGCGATCTTCTTCATCTGGCCGCTCGTGACGCTGACGATCATCAGCTTCCACGACTACGGCCGGATGACGGGGATCGTGGAAACGTTCACCCTGAAGCACTACCGGAACATCCTGTTCGACAGTTTCTATCTGGAGATCGTCTGGCGTTCCATGAGGCTGTCCCTCGTCACGTCGATCGTGACGGTGGTCGTCGGCTATCCGGTGGCGCTCTATCTGATGGTCGCCACGGCGCGCTCGCGCGCCCTGGTGATCTTCTTCATCCTGTCCCCGCTGATGATCAGCGTGATCGTGCGCACCTTCGGCTGGGTGATGATTCTTGGGCCGAACGGGCTTTTCCAGTCGATCGCCTCGGCGCTGGGGCTCAGCGGCGGCAACTTCCTGCACACCGAAGCTGCGGTCATCGTGGGGCTGGTGAACGTGCTGCTGCCATTCGTGGTGTTGTCGATCGCCACGTCGCTCCAGTCGGTCGATCCGATGATTCCGCTTGCGGCGACCAGTCTCGGCGCAAGTCCCTGCCGTGTCTTCGCCAGGGTCATCGTGCCGCTCAGCCTGCCGGGCGTCCTGTCCGGTATGCTGATCGCTTTCAGCCTCGCCTCCAGCACCTTCGTCACCCCGGCCGTTCTCGGCGGCTCGCAATACCGGGTGTTGTCGACCATGCTCTATCAGCAGTCGATGGTCCTGCAGAACTGGCCGTTTGGCGCCGCCATCGCGCTGTTCCTCGTCGCCATCGTTTTCCTCGTCGTGACGATCCAATTCCGGGTGGTCGAGGGCGGAAAATACAAGGTTGTCTTTCAATGATACCCGATCGGCTCGTCAAGTATTTCGCCGTCTACGCGGCATGCGTCTGCATATTCACCATCCTGCCGGTCGCGGCGATCATCGCGCAATCGTTCACCGCCAACAGCTATCTCGCCTTCCCGCCTTCCGGGTTCAGCCTGCGGTGGTACGAGGCGATCCTGCGACGGCCGGAATTTCTCCAATCGGCGCAGGTCAGCGTCGTCATCGCGATCGCCGCATCGATCCTGTCGACCGTGCTGGGGACGCTCGTCACGTTCGGCCTCGTCCACTACGATTTCTTCGGCAAGCGGCTGCTGCAATCCCTGTTCATGGCCCCGCTCAGCCTGCCGGGCCTGATCCTTGGCCTGGCGCTCCTGCAATTCTTCGCCTTGCGCGGGTTACCCCGCGACCTGCCGGTACTGATAATGGCCCATGTCATCACAACGATACCCTTCGCCATCCGCTTCGTGACGGTTGCGCTGGCGGGAATGAATCCGAACCTGGAGCTGGCGGCCCAGAGTCTCGGCGCGGATCGCTGGACCACCTTCAGGAAGGTCACCTTTCCGCTGATCAAGCCGGGCATCGTTGCCAGCGTGGTGTTCACCTTCATTCTTTCTTTCGATGACGTGGCGGTTTCGCTGTTTCTGGCCAGCCCGACCACGACGACCCTGCCGGTTCGTATCTACACCTACATCGATCAGAATTACGATCCGCTCATCACCGCAGTCAGTTCCCTTGTGGTCTTTGCTGGCTTTATCGCACTTGCTCTCATCGAGCGGATAGTCGGGGTAGGCCGGCTGTTCGGCCTGCGCGCCTGACGTCGTCCCCAACTGGAAGAACACATGGCTACCGTCGAACTCATCAATATTCGCAAGGCTTACGCCTCGTTCGAGGCGATCAGGGGAATAAGCCTGAAGATCAACCAGGGCGAATTCGTCGCCATTCTCGGGCCGTCCGGCTGCGGAAAGACGACAACGCTGGGGCTGCTCGCCGGGTTCAGCAAGCCGACGGAAGGTGAAATCCTCGTCGGTTCGGTGCCGGTGAAGGACATTCCGCCTCACAAGCGCAATGTCGGCGTCGTGTTCCAGAATTACGCGCTGTTTCCTCATCTCAATGTTTTCGAGAATGTCGCCTTCGGCCTGCGCATGCGCAAGGTTGGGCAGGCCGACATCGTGCCGCGGGCCCGGCGCGCGCTCGACATCGTTCAGCTCGGGCATTTGGAGGAGCGCGGCGTGCGCCAGCTTTCCGGCGGCCAGCAGCAGCGCGTGGCGCTGGCGCGCGCGCTGGTGATCGAGCCTGAGCTGCTCCTGCTGGACGAGCCGCTGTCCAATCTCGATGCGACGCTGCGCGAGCAGATGCGCTTCGAGATCCGCGAGATCCAGAAGCGGATCGGCATCACCACCGTGTTCGTCACCCATGACCAGGGCGAGGCGATGGCCGCCGCGGACCGGCTGGTGGTGATGAACAAGGGGCTGGTCCGGCAATACGGAACCGCGCAGGAAATCTATCGCTTTCCCGCCGACGCGTTCGTCGCCGGCTTCATCGGCCAGGCCAACCATCTCGACGGCGTCCTCGTCGGGCAGGACCGGACCCATTACAGGGTGCGGCTGGATACGGGCGATGAGCTGGACGCGCTGCGGCGGTCGGACATCCCGGAAAACGCGCCGGTCCAGCTCATCCTGCGCCCGGAGGACCTGAAGCTGTCGCCGGCGGTGCCGCAGGGGCATCGGGGGCTGCGAGCGAAGGTCACGCGGGTGAGCTTTCTGGGCGCTGCCGCCAATGTCGGCGTCGCCGTGGCCGGCAGGCCCCTGTCGATCCTCTGTTCCAGCGAGGTCGAGACGCCGCGGACAGGCGAGGACGTCTTCGTCCACTGGCCGGAGCAGGCCGCCATGGTGTTCCCGCAGGAAAATGCCTGAGCGCGCACCGCCTTCCATCGCAGTCAGGGAACCGCAGCCGATGTCGGCACACGAACCGCAGCACTATCATGTCGAAACGAGGCTAGGGCGGGTCCGGTACGTCGTGGCCGAAAGCGCCGGCGACGACCCCGTCCTGCTGCTCCTTCCGCAGGCGGGCCGCTCGTGGCGGATGTATTGCGAACTGATCCCGCTTCTGTCGGCGCGGTTTCGCGTCGTCTCGCTCGACTATCCCGGCTGCGGTGAATCCGCGCCCCTGCCGGAAGGCGTGAGCGTCGGGGACCTCGCCGATGCGGCGGTGGAGGTGCTGGACGCCTTGGGCGTCGGGCGGGCGCATCTCTACGGCATCCATTTCGGCAACAAGGTCGGCGCCGCGCTGGCTGCGCGGTGGCCGGCCCGGATCGGCCATGTCGTCCTTGCCGGGCAAAGCCACAGCATCCTGCCCAACTCTCAAAAGCGGCTGGGCACCGTGGGTAAGACTAGGCGCAAGCTGCTGGCTGCCGGCGCCGCCGGCGAGGAGGAACTGGTCCAGTGGTCGGACAGCTTCACCCGGCTTGCGACGATCTGGTGGAGCGACGGCGTCGTACGCAACATCGGCTCTTCACCGGCGCGCCTGCTCGCCGCGCGGCGGGCGGTCGACGAGATCCAGTCCCTGCAGGGCGTTCCGGGCTATTACCGGGCCAATTTCCGCTTCGACCTGGAGGCGGCCGCGGCGCAAATCGCCTCGCCGGCGCTGGTGCTGGAAATCGCCACCCCGGTCGAGGATGCCACCATCGGCCGCCAGGGCGAGGCGCTCGCCGCCGTCATCCCCGGCGGCCGCTGCCGCGTCATCGAGCTGCCGGACGGACACGGCATCTCGCTGGAGGACCACGCGGAAGAGGTTGCCGCGATCCTGCTCGAATGGCTGCCCGCCCGCAGCCTCGCCTGACCTAGGTGTGAGCCGGACCGAGGAGACTGGAGTTACCACGCTTCAGCATCCATCGGAGGGTCCGAATGAACATCCACAAGAATGACCGGGACGCGGTCCGGAAGTGTCCGCCGCTTCTCGGCATAGAGCCGTTCCAGCAGCGAAATTGCCGCAAGAAGCGGATCGTGACGCCGCGCGGATTGGAACGAGAACGCCTGCAGGAACGCACCGGCATATTTGTTGACGGTCGCATATTGCTCGGCCGCCTCAGTCAATGGCGATGCCGCCCTCGACCATCGACTCGAGTTCAGGCTTCATGCGCAGCAGCCTGTGCCAGCCGACTCTCTGGTCGAGAACCTCCAACGCATTCCTTCCATGGTCGTCCGCGGACCGCAGGGCTGTGATCGTGTCAAGGAACATGCGCAGCGCCTTGGCGGTGTCCGGCCTGCAATCCATGTGCCGCTGCTTCTTGCGGTTGCTGGCTTGAGAGAACAGCCGACCCATCAGCTTGATGAACATCGTCACGGCATCGTCGGTGAGCTTCTGGCCGAGCTTGATGACCTGCGCTACGATCAGAGCATGCCGGCGGCTGGAGTTGAAATCGCTGGCCAGCCAGGCCGGCGTGGCGTTCCCTTCACGGATCATCTGGTCCCACCGACCCGAGGAAATTCGCATCTGCAATCTCGGATCGATCTCCAGCGTGCGCAGGAAGGCGATCCGTTCTGTCAGCCCGACCAGGTTCGACGCACCAGGTGCTTCCGGCGCCGAGCGCAGCCAATGAAAGCGCGTCTGGCCGATCGACGGATCAACCTCCAACAGCCTGTCCATTGAGGCAAGCCGGTCCAGCGAGATACCCGGAATGATCGCGTTCTCTGCCCGTCGGCGGGCAATCGCGCGACCGCCCAACGCTATTTTCTCGATGGAATGCAGCGAGGGAAGGAGGGCGTTTCGTTTCCGGAATTCGGCAATGACGGCTACCGCGATTGGGAGTCCGTGATCGCCGTTGGTTGCCGCTTCGATTGCAGCTACCAGAGCGGCTCGCCGATCTTCTTTGGAAGCCATCCGAAGATTGACATAGTCCATCAG